>JAJZBS010000090.1 GCA_021851885.1 Actinomycetes bacterium
CACAGCGAACGCACAGGGCACCTGCTTCGCGAACGGGGCCGAGTCAGCGGATGCGCCCGCGACGCCCTGCGGCATCCGCCTGTCGCTCTACGATCTTGTCTCTGTGCGCGCGCCGGACCGGGGTGGTCGCACAAGCTGGGGATCTCCTGAGCGGTATCCTCTCCGGCCGTGGCTCTCACCACGGCTGCGATGCGCTTGCGGCGGCGGCTTTCGTCCGGGGAGTGGTGGTCGGCCCCTGCAGGGAACCGTTTCGTCGGATGGTGTGCCGGGGTGGCCTTTGCCCCGTTCGGGATCCTTGCCCTCCGCATTGCCGTCATCCGGCCCCGCGTCTATCTAGCCGGCGACCTGGCAATCATGGACGTCACCGTCCGGCGCGCCTTGCACTGGCAAGGCGCGCTCGGTCCCTACGACCGCTTCCACTGGCACCATCCCGGACCGATTCTCGTGTACATGTTCGCCTTCGCAGACCGCATCGTCGGCGCGTCCAATGGCGCTGCAGCCCAAATGATCGTGACCGCCCTCGTCGCGGCAGTGTGTCTCGGTGGGATCGTGCTCGCACTGGCGTGGGAGCAGAAGTTGAGCCGGACCACGGTTCTGCTGGCTGTCGCCACGACCTTGGCCTTCGCCCTCCTCCTCGGCGATCAGACCGTCCTCGACCCGTGGAACCCTCATATCGTCGTGCTCCCCATGGTGCTCCTGGGGTTCTTGGCGGCCCGCTCCTGGTACGGGTCGGCGTCCTCCTTCCTCGCCGCCGGCCTCGTCGCGACCTTTGCGATCCAATGTGAGATCGGTACGTTCCCCCTCGCCGCCGCCCTCGTTCTCGTCGCGGCCACCGGAACGATGCGGGCTTGGCGGCGCGGAGAGCTCGCCCTGCGCTGGCGTGACAGCCTGTGGCTGATCGCGGCCATCGCCTTCTGGATCCCCCCGATCGTCCAGCAGGCAACGCATCATCCGGGCAACCTCACGCTCATCACGCGATTCTTTCTGGCGTCACATCCCCAGGCCGGGATCACCTACGGCATCGCCGCGACAGGAGGGGCGCTGGCATCGAGCTTTGGGTTCACAGCGCCAGTAGTTATCTTCGGTCCGCCAACGCGCGTCTTCGTCGAGTACGCCCTCATGAGCGCAGCAGCGGTCGCCGCCCTCTCCTACGGGGTGGTGGCCCGCGAACGCCACATACGCCTCTTCGCGGCTCTCGCCTGCGGGGCAATCGTCGTCTCCACCGTCGCGAGCGCCGACATCACGGGCCTGGTCGGCACGTACTTGGTCGCGTGGGCAGCGGCGCCGGCTGTGTGGCTCGTCGTCGGGGCCATCCCCGCGACCGCCCGCTGGGTGCACGGTGCACGGGCCGGGCTTGCCAGCGCCCTTGCGGTCACCGCGCTCGTCATCGTGGCGGTCTCCGTCGTCCGGCCGTCGCTCAACACCGCCGAGCAAGCTCCGAACCTTGGCCGCATCACGAGCCTCGTCACACACGAGCTGCGTGGCAGACGGCATCCTTCCGTTGCCATCGAGTTCTCGGACTGGACGACGGGGTGGTTGACGCCTGGCCTCGCCGACCAGCTCGACATGCGAGGGATCCGCTACGCCGTGCCGAGCATCTTCCGGTTCCCTCTGGGATCGACGGCGCGGTCGTCGTCGATGGCCGACACCGTCGCCCTCGTCGACCGCGGCTACACCCCTCCCGCGGGCTTGGTCGAGATCGGACGCGCCGGCACCGTCGGCGTCTACTGGGGACCGACGCCGCCGCGGCCGCGCCACATCGGGCACCGTTTCGCGGCAGCGAAGAGCGCCATGCGCGCATCCCCGGGCAGCACCGCGACGATCTCCCCTCAGAATCGCTGAGCCGAAGGCTCCTCCGTCCCGATGGCGGGCGGGCGGCCCGGCCGGCGCAGAGATTGCCCGTTCCCCTCAGGTCAGGCGAACCATCCTTCGACGTCGACGATGACGTTTGCCGATCCGGCCGAGTCGTAGAAGCTGACCTTTCCGTCCTTGCCGACAGGAACGATCACAAGAGCAGCCACAATCTCACCCGGGACCCAGTTGAGTGCCGAGGCAAGCGGCATCGCCGCACCGGTGGGCCAGGCGGTCAAGAAACCGCGGGCAGTCCCTCCGACAACGGCGACGTCGAGCACGACCGCTGTCGGCGCTCCCGCCGATCCGGCCGCCGGCACATTCCCGACGCCGCCGACCTGGACCGAGATCGTGCTCCCGCCGGCAAGCGTCTTTCCGGCGTCCGGCTCACCCGATCCAGGGCGGGTGTCGGCCGCGCGCACCGGGGTGATCGCCGTGAGCTCGCCCGCGCCCGCCGGGCCGAAGTATCCGAGCACGTCGATGACGACGTTCGTCTGCGCTCGTGAGGCATACACGCTCACGGACCCCGCGTTGCCGAGCGGCACGGCGACGGTGTTCGTGACGGCCCTGCCCGCCGCGAAGTTGACGTTTGATGCGACGGGCAAGGCTGAACCAGCGGGAAAGACGGTGAGGTAGCCGCCGGACGCGGCATTCACACCGGTGACGTCGAGGACCACGGCGTCGGCGCCCGAGGCCGGCACACCGCCGGCACCCGCGACCTGCACCGCCAGGACCCCCACCGCTCCGAGCGTGCTCCCTGCGTCCGGCTGGCCCGATCCCGGGCGTGTATCGGCGATGCGCGCCGGGAAAAGAGGCGTGAACCGGTCGGCAGCCTTGGGAGCGAAGAACCCTTCGACGTCGACCACAACGTCAGTTGGGCCCTCCGATGCGAAGACGTTCACCGCCCCGCCGGCGCCGAGGGGCGCTGTCACCAAGTTGGCGACCGTCGTGAGGGGCGCGAAGTTGACGTTCGATGCGAGCGGACGGGGCGCGCCGGCCGGCCAGACGGTCAGGTAGCCCCTCGCCTGGCTGAACAGACTCGGGACCGCCGTGACGTTGAGCACGACGGCCGTTGCATCGGCGGGAACGCCGCCGCTCGACTGGCCCGGCGGTTCGGTGCCCGCAACAGGGACGCTGAGCACCCCGTTGCCCAACAAAGCCTGCCCGGCATCCGGCTCGCCGGAGCCCCAGCGGGTGTCGGCGACACGATAGGGGACGAGCGGTTGGTAGGCGGCGGGGGATCCCGGAGTGAACGGCGTTGTCGGGACGTAGCTGAACTGCTCTGCGGCTCCCGCAGACGACGTCCCGCCTGGCGTGGCGACCGTGACTGCAACAGTCCCGGTTCCCGGCGGCGAGATGGCGACGAGAGAGTCGAGAGACGTGACTTCGACCGTCGGGCTGGGCGCGCCGCCGAAATCGACGGAGGTCGCGCCCGTGGCGAAACCGGCCCCTGTCACTGCGACGGCCGTGCCCCCGTCGGCGTATCCGCTGGAAGGGCTGATCGCCGTCACCGACGGTGGGGCCCAGCCTCCGTTGCCAGACGAGATGACGAACCACCGCGTTGCTGTAGCTCCTGACGCGATACACTTACCTCCGACCGGGCAAGCGATACCCAGCGTTTCTACGGCAACGACAGGAAGGGGCTGGGCCGACCACGAAGCTCCTCCGTCCACCGTCGCGAGGACGTCACCCGAGGCATAGATGTCGGCGAACGGAGCGCCCGTCGTTGCCCAGCAAGCCCTTGCGGTCGCGCAGCTGACGTGGGTAAGCGTCTCGACGCCCTGAGTCGACAGATCAAGGTTCATGTTCCACGTGGTGCCACCGTCCGTGGACGTGTCGATGATTCCCGTTCCACGGCGACCTCCACTGCCTCCGACTGCGATACATGTCGCTACGGTTGGGCACGAGATCGCATAGAGCCCGAGGCCCTCCAGAGTGCTCGCGGCCTCTGTCCATATGGCTCCCCCGTCTGTCGACCGGTAGATCAGGCCGGGGCCGAACGACAGAGTCCCCAGGCCACCGCCGACGGCAAGGCAGTCGGACGCCGAAGGGCAGGCGACCCCATACATGACAAGAACCTGGGGAACGGGCTGCTCAGTCCATGTCTTCCCGCCGTCGGTCGTGGAGAGGATGTCGCCGGCAAGTCCGAACGGCGAGTTATTTGCTGCGGTACCCGTTGTGGCGCCAACCACGATGCAGTGGCTTGCCGTGAGACATGTCACCGAGGCCAGGCCGGCGACATCTTGCGGCACAGCGTCGACGGTCCATGTGTTGCCACCGTCACTCGTCGTCGCGACGACCGGAGGACCGACGAGGCCGCCAAAGCCGGTGCCGCCGACGGCCATACAGTGGTAAGTATCGACGCACGAGATGCCCTCGAGCGGGGACTGCACCGGTGGCCGCTCAATCGTCCAGGTATTCCCTCCGTCGGTTGACTCCTCGACGAGCCCTTGGATCCCCCCGGCGGCCGATGCCGCAGCGCCGACCGACCAGCAGTGCGTGGCGTCCAGGCACATGGTGTTGTTGATCATCATGGCGCCGGTCGGGACGATGCCGGTCGACCAGACGGCTCCGCTGTCGACCGTGGTGAGCGCGACGGCGAGGAAGGAGCCGAGACCGAGGCCCTGCGACTGCAGCGCACCGGGCAGGGGCGGCAGGGCGCCCCCGGCGACGCACGTTGCAACGGTGGGACAGTCGATCGACGTCGCCACGGCGCTCCCCAACGGGGCAGCGGCCGTCCAGGTCGTGCCTCCGTCGGCCGTCGTCAGGAGCATCGAGCTCACGTAGGAGGCTGCCGCGGCGACGGCCATGCAGTGGGTGCTGTCGGCACAGGAGATCCCCCCGACGGAGGCGACGTCCGCCGGCAGCTGCTGCGCTGTCCAGGTGGTGCCACCGTCCGTCGTCGCGACGACCGTCCCTCCCGACGAGCTCAGACCGACGGCGATCGGCCCGATCGAGAAGTAGCTGGCATTCGTCATCCCGCCGGTCGCCCAACAGTCCTTCGCACTCGAACACGCCACACCAGCGAAGCCCGGGGCGTCGCTGGGAGGCGTCTGCGCCGTCCATGTGGCTCCTCCGTCGGCGGTGGTGACGATCGAACCACTGGCGCCGACAGCAGTGCAGGTCGTGACGGTCCCGCACGAGATGGCATCGAGCCCGTTCGCCGGTGCAGGAACGGGCACGGCGCCCCACGTCGCCCCCCCGTCCGTGCTCTGCAACAAGACGGACGGGCCACTCGAGAATGCGGAACCGCTCGATCCCACTGCCCAGCAAACGGCAGCACTCGGGCATGCCACGCCGACGAGAGAGTCCACGCCGCCGGGCATCCGTTCGGACGTCCAGGTGACGCCACCATCGGTCGTCACGACGATGACCGGGGCCGCTCCCTGCCCGTAGCCGCCGGGGCCGACGGCGACGCAGTTGGTCGAGTCTGCACACGCGATGGCAGCGAGGCCAACCTGTGCGACAGCAGGAGGAAGGCTCTCGACCGTCCACGTCGTGCCACCGTTCGTCGTCGTCGCGATCGCCGAGAGCCCGCTCCCCTCTATGCCGGCTGCGAAACAGCTCGTCGCTGTCGGGCACGAGATCGCGTCGAGGACGTCAATGGGGAGCAGGCCGCTCTCGCCGAGCTGCCAACCGGCGGCCGGCGCGCTGCTGCCTGCCAGCCCGGCTCGGTGCGTGCTCGCCGGCCGCGCGGCGCTTTGGCTCGCGAATGCCGCCGCGGGTGCCATCGTGACCGATGTCACGATGGCCATGAGGATCACGAAAGGAGTTGCGACGTGGCCCCGCCGTGGGCTCCGCTGTTGCGCCTCGCCACTCATCAGGTCCTCCCTTGTCGCGCACCTTCGACAAGCGCGTGCACAAGAGGGTCCGCCAAAGCGCTCCCCGGAGCAACCGGGCCGCGCGACCGCCGCATTGACGGCCGGCGGGCTCCCCCGGCACCGCCGTCACGGCCGACGCTAACACGCCGACCCACCGGGGGGAACCGTCTGCCTGTCCGTACGAGCCACCGTCGCGCGACGGTGACGGAGACGAGCCTGATCACTCGTCACATGGTTGTCATGAGGCGATCACGGGACTGATCCCGCTCGAGTGTCGGAGCCCACCGGCTCCGCCGGGGACGTGCCCGGGATGAAGCCCGCTATCGCATGCCGCAGCTGCAGGCGCCGCCACACCCACCTTGCGGCGCGCTTGGCGACACGTCGCCCGATCGCACGCTCGACGCTCCAACCGACGCGAACGTCGACAGCAGGCGCGTGGTCTCGGTGTGGCCAGCCGGACAGGCGATCGGAGATCCCGCATCCGCCATGGGCCGGCGCGCCTCAAAGCGGGTCTCACACACCTTGCAGAGATACTCGTAGACAGGCATTGCTCACCAGGCTACAGGAGGCCCGCGTATCGGCTCCCACCAGCAGCCCCCCAGGTCACCTGCATCTGGCGCAGCCAGTGGATCGGGAAGACGAGACCTCGGTGAGATAGGGCACCACGTCGTGGAGGAAAGTGTCGCTCGGCCAGGGGCCGACGGGGTCGTTCCGGGCCCCGGACGACGGACCCGATCTGCGTGCTCGGCGCGCTCGACGCCGTAGCGAGTGTTACGTACCATTGGGCTGGTGGTTGGTGTGCACCGACACCGTCTTCGACCGGGGGACATCCCGGGTTGATGGTCCAGCGGGGGGGTCGGGACTTGCCGTTGGCCACCCGTGAGGGCCTCGATGTGGCCACACGCGAGGACTTTCTCATGTCCTTGGACACCGGTCCTCCGCCGAGCGTGTTTCACAGTGGGCATCCTCGGCCTCTGCGCGGCCCGCGTGTACCGCAACGCCCGGACCGAAGCATGAGCAAGTGGTCCCATTCAGCCCCGCCCGCGACCCAGCTTTGTCGTGGCACGTGATCCCGCTGTCCGGATCGACCTCGCAATCCGGGTCGTCTCGGCACTGATCTTGGCAGTCGACGTGCTGCTCGTGGGCGTCGCTCTGTACCGGCACACACTCTTCGCGCTCATCCCCCTCGCGTGGATTGGACTGGCCGGCGTGCTCGGCATCCTCGTGCGTCACCGGGCAGTTGTTACCGTGATCGCTGCAACAGCGGTGACACTCGGCGCCTTGGTGCTCATGTCGGACTACGGAGCCCTGTTCCTTGTGCCCGGGCTCACCCTCGCGGTCCTCGCCACACGGACTGCACCCCGTCAACGCAATATTCCTCGGCCGCAGGACTGAGCACGCATGCAGACCTCGACCGCCGCGAAAACGCTGACCCGGCATCGCCGAGGCGATGATTCCGGACGTCCTGACATGGTGCGAGCATCTTTGGGTAGTCACTGGTGGTTCTTGACCGAGAGGACAAGGGTGAGGTCGGTCACCGGGAGGCGGTCTTGATGGTGGCGAGCTCGTCGCAGAGTTGGGCGATGGCGAGCACCCGGGCGACGGGCTCGGCGCGCTCGGGATACCGGGCCGGGCGGACCCTGGACCTCGCACTCACCGCACAATCTGCCATAGCCGGATTGGCTCTGCGCTGATGGGATCGAAGGGTCGTAAACGGAAGCGGGGTCAAGCGGTCGGCAGGTCTAACCGAGCGCGTCGATCGAGCGCGTATCCAGGCCCTCAACAGAATGCGATCCTCCCTGCCGAGGGACTGATCGAGGGCATTGGCCGCGCAGTCGATAGAGGGCGGTATCGTGCCCGGTTTGGCCCGATCCCGTGGTGGAAGAAGGCTGTGCGCAGGGTCAAGCGAAGGCTCCGCCGGTCAATCAGACGAAACGGTACGTGATGCCTGTCCATGGAGATCACCGAGAACGGGACCGGCCCGCGTTTGCGGTCCTGTCCTTCGAGGTGTTCCCATTCCGCATTCGCACGCCGCGCCAAGACCCAGAGGCTCTTGCGACCCGGACGAGGCCGGCCGGGCAGACCTTGTTGGAGGCGGCGATGGCTCAACAGGTGGCCCCCAGATTCCAGACCTCCTGACGTAAGCGTAAAGTCCCTGCAAGCCCATCACCCCTCCTTGACCGAGTAGACGAGAGTGAGCTCGGTCCCCGGGTAGAGCGTTTCGGTGGCAGTCAGGTCCTCGCAGAGTGCAGCCAGTGCTCTCGTCCGCGAGGGGCGGACAGCTCGTGGATCTGAACACAGAGCGTGTCGCCTCGAACCTGAAGGTCCGCCGGCGCTTTGAAGATCTCGTGCACCAATGAGCGGGCCTCGCCTTCGGCTCTTGCGTAGTGCGGGGCGATCAGCCGTGCGAGCGCTGACTCCGCGTTGTAGGTCGCCATCCGGATCGCGTCCATGATCCTCGTGCGCTCGACGTCGAGGCGTACCGCCAGGGCGCGGATCTCGGCGAGGGGAGCCTTGGCCGGGATCGCCCGTGCCACAGCGACGTGCCGTTGGTCTCCGACTCGGCGGCCGCGAACGCCTCGCTGAGCTCCTTGTCGAGCCTGCGGCCGTCACGGGACGCCTTGCCCTCGTTGGTGTGGGCCGTCTCGATCATGCGCGTCGCCTCCCGCACAGCCCGGTCCGCCACAAGGCGGGCGGGTTCGGAACCAGGCGGGCGGGGTCGTCCGGCTCCGTCTCGTACGCGTCGTACGCGTCGAGCGCGTCGAGCGCGTCGAGCGCGTAGTGGGCGCGCTGGTAGCGGAAGAAGTTCTCCTGGCGCCATCTCGAGAACATCGCCTGGGCAACAAGCGCGGCGTCGGGGTCGTTCCTGGTAGTGACTACCTGGGTCTGGTGCCCGCTCACAGGGTCGAGCCTGGTGATCTGGCGGGAGGCGAAGTACCGGCGCCTTGCGTCATAGCTGATGCGGACGCGTCGGTCGGCAAGCAGGTAGTCGTGGCTGTGCCCGAGGTCATCGACGAAGACGGACGGGCGCGCCCCTGCATCTCCATGTGCTCCACCCGCAGCTCCATCAGCTCGGCGACGGTGTGCCGCCCCTCGACGCGGTGGCCGCCGTGGTCGACCTCGACCACCAGTTGAGCGACGGCACGCTGGGCGTCCCTCTTCGTCCCCCGGACGGTGCGGCTCGCCGAGCGGTAGCGGCTCGCCGAGGGGTCCCGGCCGAGGGAGACGCGTACCCGCCAGGCGTCTCCGCCCCGGTGCTCTACGTGGCCACGCATGGGCCGACGGCAGCACTTTCACGGGGGACCTTTACCCCACCTTTTGCCCACTATCGTGAGGCGACCCTACGGCGCCGACCACAAATTGCCCCTGACCAGCGGAGGGAGGGGGATTCGAACCCCCGGGGGCTTGCACCCCAAGGCTTTTCAAGAGCCTCGCAATCGTCCGCTCTGCCATCCCTCCGGGGTGCGAGGCTAACGCCTTTCAGGCTGGACTTTGGCGTGCAGAGACCGGATCCAGCTATCCGCCTGCCTCCACGACGCCTGCACACGACGCCGGCGCGCGGGGCCCTGGTCGCCGGCCGCCGGGTACGAGCCGAGGAACTTGAGATCGGCAAGCTGGGCGTGCAGGTCTCGCAGGCAGTCCGCGACGACTTCGTCGCTGACATGGCCCTCCAGGTCGATGATGAAGCAGTAGTCGCCCAGCGCCCGCTTCGTCGGGCGCGACTCGAGGCGCGTCAGGTTGATGCCACGCGCAGAGAACTGCCCGAGGATGCTATGGAGACTCCCGGGGCGGTCGCGGTGCTGGAAGCACGCGATGGACGTGCGGTCGTGGCCGGTACGAGCGGGGATGCGGTCGCGAGCCACGACGACGAAGCGAGTCTGGTTGTCGGGATGGTCCTCGATGGAGCTGTCGAGGACGGCGAGGCCGTAGAGCTTCGCCGACAGCGCCGGGGCGATCGCGGCGAGGCCCGCCGTGCGTGAACCGCCGACATGGCGCGCCGCGTCGCTCGTCGAGCTCGCCGCCTGGACCGTGGCGCCGGGGAGGCTCCGGCTCAGGTAACGGCGGCACTGGCCCGCGGCCTCGGGGAAGGTGAGCACCTTGCGCACGTCGGCCACCGCGGTGCCCGGCCGCGCCATCAGGTGCAGATGGATGTCGAGGATGACCTCCCTCTGGATCAGGAGATCGTGGTCGAAGACGAGGCTGTCGAGGGTTGCGTTCACACTGCCTTCGATCGAGTTCTCGATCGGCACGAAGGCCATGTCCGTCCGGCCGTCCCCCGCGGCAGCCAAAGCTTCGGCCAGGGAGGCGGTCGGGACCAGCTCTCCTGCAGCCAAGTCGCCCTGGGTGAGCAGGGCCTCCTCGGTGAAGGTGCCTGCCGGGCCGAGGAAGGAGGTGCGCAGACGGTTGCGCGACCGGGAAGCTCCGGTCGCCGGACGGGCGTCAGGGTCCATGCCCGGGCAGGATAGTGAAAGAACCCTCATGGACGTCTCCTCCATCCGCCAGCTGCTCGCCGACGTCGCAACGGGCGAGGTGGGCCCCGACGACGCGGTCACCCGCCTGCGCAGGCTGCCATACGCCGATCTCGGCTTCGCCCGGGTCGATCACCACCGTCCCCTGCGCACAGGCCTACCGGAGGCTGTCTACGGGCCTGGGAAGACGCCGGACCAGTGCGCTGCCATCGTTGCCGAGCTGCTCGCGGAGCCCCAGGGGGGACCTGTCCTGCTCACCCGGGCCTCCGACGAGCAGATCGCCGCTGCAATCGCGCGGAACCCCGAGGGCGTCCAGAGCCACGCGACCACCGTCTCCTGGCGCCCCGCCGAGCCACGAACGGAGCAGATCTGCGTCGTGACTGCCGGTACCGCCGACCTGCCCGTCGCCGGAGAGTGCCTTGCAACCCTCACGGCGTTCGGCTTCGCCCCCACTCTCCTCGCCGACCGGGGGGTCGCAGGCGTCCACCGGCTGCTCGCCGACGTCGATGCCATCGCCGAAGCCGATGCCGTCGTCGTCGTTGCCGGTATGGAAGGTGCCTTGGCCAGCCTCGTCGCCGGGCTCACGCCGGCACCGGTCGTTGCCGTCCCCACGAGCGTCGGCTACGGCGCATCGCTCGCAGGGGTGACAGCATTGCTGGCGATGTTGTCGTCGTGCGCCGCAGGACTGACCGTGGTCGGCATCGACAACGGCTTCGGCGCCGCCTATGCCGTCGCGAGGTTCTTGCAGTGACGCCACCTGCCCAGGGTGGGACGCCTCCTCGCGGTCGAAAAGCATCGTCGGCTTTGGTGCCGCCGGCGGCCCGCCATCCGGCCAACACCCGCGCGGGGCGCGGCCGCACCGTTGCATGGCTCCACTGCTTCGCCGGCATCGCCGGCGACATGGCTTTTGCGAGCCTCCTCGATGCCGGGGCCGACATCGGCGAAGTCCGGTCACTCCTGAGCCGGCTCCCTCTCGGGTCCTGGTCGCTCGACGTCGAGCCCGTGCTTCGCGGGGGCATCGCGGCGACGCGCGCTGTCGTCCACGCACCGGACGACAGCATCGTGCGCACGCATGCGCACGTGACCGGCCTTATCGAGGAGGCCCGCCTGCCGCGCCGAGTCGCGGCCCGAGCCCAGGCGTGTTTCGATCGTCTCGCGACCGTCGAAGGCCGCCTGCACAGGCGCCCTGCCTCCCAGGTGCACTTCCACGAAGCCGGAGGCCACGACACCGTCGTCGAAGTCGTCGGGACTGCGGCAGCCCTCGAGGTCCTGGGCGTCGACGTGCTCGCGGCAAGCCCCGTCGCGACGGGCATGGGGATGGTCCGCACATCGCACGGGATGCTGCCGAATCCCGCTCCAGCCGTGGTCGAGCTCCTCCGGGATGTCCCGACGGTCGGGCGCGACTATGCCGTCGAGCTGACGACGCCGACGGGAGCCGCCATCGTCGCGACGCTCGCCACTGCCTTCGGCCCGCTTCCTGCGATCACGATTACCTCCAGCGGGTTCGGAGCGGGAACCCGCGAGCTCCACGACATGCCCAACTGCACCCAGGCAGTCGTCGGCGAGGAGGCGCCCGCCCAAGGAGGTGGCCGCGCAGGCCAGGACGGCCTCGGAGGACAACCGATCGCCCTGATCGAGTGCAACGTCGACGACGCCACGGGCGAGACGCTCGCCCATGCAGTCCATTGTGCGCTCGACGCGGGGGCCCTCGATGCCTGGATCACGCCGATCGTCGCCAAGAAGGGCAGGCCCGCCTTCGTCGTCAGCGTCCTGGGCGATGTCGCTCTCGCCGCGCAGCTGCGCGGCGTTCTCCACAAAGAAACGGGCACTTTCGGCGTGCGCGTTCGGGTCATGCAGCGCTGGCCGTACGAGCGCGTCGAGAGTTCCGTCGACGTCGCCGGTATGAATGTGCGTGTCAAAGTCAGCCCGGGCCGCATCAAAGTCGAGCACGACGACGCTGCACGTGTCGCCGTCCACCACGGCCTTGCGTTGCGCGACGTCGTCTACCGGGCCGAGGCAGCCTGGAGGGATCAGGGTGGCGCGGCCGAAGGCAGCCCGGCGACAGGGATCTCCGAAGACTTCAGCAGGGCGCCGACCATCGACGGCCCTGTCGATCCGGACGATCCCGGCGAGCCGGGATAGCGGGCCCACTGACGACCAGCTCGGCCGCTGCCCGCCGGCACACCCGCACAGGTGCCGCCTCTCAGGTGCCGCCTCTCAGGTGCCGATCTGGAAGGTGTCCGAGACGGTGTTGTCTCCGTTCGCGGCCTGGCCTGCAACGGGGCCGGCCACAACGGTGAGGACGTACGTGGAGCCCGAGCGCACGCGGAAGGTCCCGAAGTGGATCGAGATGCTCCCTCCAGGCTGCAAGGAGACCGAGACGCGCCGGACGGCCGGCGACGATCCGCCGCCTTGGACCTGGAGGGTCGCGACGACGGTCACCGAGGTCTCGTCGACGTTGCCCCTGTTGGCGACGACAGAAAATACCTGAAGCGTCCCGGTCGGTGGCAGGAGAGACGTCCCCGACGGAGCCGAGCTGGACCCTGACGATCCGCTGGCCCCGCTTCCCCCCGGAAGGGGTGACGGCGTGACCCACACTGTCGCGACGGCAACGTCGTGCACGGC
>JAJZBS010000091.1 GCA_021851885.1 Actinomycetes bacterium
CGCACGACGAGGGCGTCTGCGGCAAACGCGCCGTGAGCGGTGGCGATGAGGGGGTTGACGTCGAGCTCGGCGATGTCGCCTCCGAGCTCGACGGCGATGCGTTGGACCTTCATGATGACGTCGACGACGGCGTCGATATCCACGGCAGGGGCTCCGCGCACCCCGTAAAGCAGTGCTGCGCCGGCGATCTCGTCCGTCATGCGCCGGGCCTCGGGTGCCAGGAACGGGGGGATGCGGAAGGTCACGTCCTTGAGGACCTCGACGAGCACACCCCCGAGGCCGAAGAGGACGACAGGCCCGAAGAGTTGGTCGTGGGCGATGCCGACGGCGCACTCGATGCCCGCCAGCTGCTCGGCGACCAGGACGCCGTCGACGGTGGCCTCGGGGGCGGCTCTGGCCGCCGTCGCAAGGAGGGCGCCGTAGGTGCGCCGGACATCGGCGTCGTCGCGCACCCCCGTGCGCACGAGCCCGAGATCGGACTTGTGGGCGATGTCGGGAGAGGAGATCTTCATGACGACGGGGTAGCCAACAGAGCGGGCGAAGCGCACGGCTTCGGCCGGCGACCCACAGACCTGAGACCTGGCGACGGGGATGCCGTAGGCGGAAAGCAGCTCGGCCGATGCAGCCTCGGGGAGGCTCTGGTGACGACCTGCTGGAGCGAGGATCGCATGGGCGGCAGTGGCCGCGCCGGCGCCGGTGGTGCGCCTGCGGCGGAACGGGGACCGGTAGCCGGCGACGAAGCGGTGATGGTCGAAGTACGCCTTCGCCGCGAGGACGGCGTTCCCAAAGGTCCGGAACGTCGGCACAGTGGCCGTGCAGAGGGTCTCGCGGTAGGCGGGCTCGTCGCCGACGGGCGAGCCCCAGACGACGAAGACCGGCTTGTCGGTCGAGGCGGCCGCCGCGACGAGGTCCTTGGTGAGGTTGCCCGCCATCGACGGCAGGGCCCCGGTGATGGGGCACAGGACGAGGTCGACTGCGGGATCGGCGATGATCGCGTCGAGGATCTTGGGTCCGCGCCAGTCCGCCGATGGCGCCCCCCCGTTGTCGACGGGATTGGAGACGCGCAGGTACGGCGGGATCCACTGGTGGAGCGCCTCCTGGGTGGCGCGGCCCAAGGTGGGAAGCTCGAGGCCGCGAGCGGCGACGAGGTCGGCCATGTGGGCCCCCGTGCCGCCGGAGATCGAGTAGACGCAGACCCGTCCTCCGTGCCCCTTGGCAAGGCGGCGCAGGGCCGCGGCGGAGGGCGGCTTCGTGCGGGCCAGGGCCGCGGAAACCTCGAGGAGCTCGTCGAGACCGTCGACGCGGGTCACCCCGAACTGGCGAAAGGCCGCCGAGACGACAGCGTCGGAGCCGGTCAGGTGGCCCGTGTGCGCGCGGGCCATCGAGCTGCCGGCCTCGGTCCGGCCGACCTTGACGGTGACGACTGGAACGCGGGCGCGCGCGGCGCGGTCACAGGCGAGCTGGAGCGTGCGGCCGTTCTTGAACCCCTCGATGTAGCAGGCGATCGCGCCCACGTCGTCGAGGCCGGCGAAGTAGGTGACGAAGTCGGCCACCTCGAGGTCGGCCTCGTTGCCCGTCGGCGCCCAGTGGGACAGGCGGATACCGATCTGCTGGCCCTGGAAGATGGGGCGGCCCTGGTGGCCGCTTTGGGTGATGAGCGCGATCGCCTTGCCTTGGAGGTCGTCCCGGAAGACCTCGAACGCGTTGAGGTTCGTGTTCGGCCCGAGCAGGTGGAGGTCGCTCGATGCGACGAGCGCCTCGAGATCGTCTTGGAGCTTGCGGCCGGCAGCCCCGACCTCAGCGAAGCCGGCGGCGAAGATGACGGCGTAGCGGGCCTTGGTCTCGATCGCCTCGGCAACGACCGGCAAGGGATCGCCGACGAGGATCGCCACGAGGTCGACCGGCCGGCCGAGAGCGGTGAGCGACTTGGCGCACGGGCGCCCGGCAACGCTGTCGCGGGTCGGGTTGACGAAGAGGACCTCCGCACCGCCGACTTCGGCCCAGCGGACGATCTTGTTCGTCATCGCGGTGTTGGGCTTGCGTCCCGAGTCCGATGCCCCGACGACGGCGACGGTCCTGGGGTGGAAGAAGGTGTCGAGGTCCACAGTGCGCAGCGCCATGCGCTTACCGTAATATGACGCCCGTGTCAGGGGCGAGGCGTGTCGGCATCGTCGGGGCCGCCTTGTCGGACTGCGGGCGCGTCGACGACAAGACCCCGTTCCAGCTGCACTTCCAGGCGACCTCGCGAGCGCTGGCGGACGCCGGGCTCGGCAAGGGCGACGTCGACGGCTTCATGTCGCATGGCACAGGGGTCCTGCCCCCGGTCGAGCTCGCCGAGTACCTGGGGCTGCGGCCGACGTGGATCGACTCCACCGGGGTGGGCGGGAGCATCTGGGAGATCATGGTCGAGCACGCCGCCGCCGCGATCGCCGAAGGCCTCGCCGAGGTCGTCGTCCTCTCCTACGGCTCAACCCAGCGCGCCGACCTCAAGCGCCGCCTGCGAACGGCCAACCTGAGCTTCGGGACGCGCGGGCCCGCCCAGTTCGACGCGCCCTTCGGCCATTCAATCGTGGCGCGTTACGCCATGGCCGCGCGCCGCCACATGTACGAGTTCGGCACGACGATCGAGCAGCTGGCCGAAGTCGCCGTGTCGACGCGCTACAACGCCTCTCTCAATCCCGAGGCGTACTACCGGGATCCGATCACGATCGACGACGTCGCTGCGAGCCCGATGATCGCCGACCCGCTGACAAAGCTCCACTGCTGCATCCGCTCGGACGGCGGCGGAGCGATCGTGCTGACGAGCGAAGAGCGCGCCCGGGACTGTGCGCGAGAGCCGATCTGGGTGCTCGGGACCGGCGAAGCGAGCTCGCACACGACGATGAGCGAATGGGAGGACTTCACCGAGTCGCCGTGCGCGCGCTCCGGGGAGCTCGCTTTCCGGCGCGCGGGGGTGCGGCCGGAAGACATCGACGTCTGCGAGCTCTACGACGCCTTCACTCCCCTCGTGCTCATCACCCTCGAGGGCCTCGGGTTCTGCAAGAAGGGCGAAGGCGGCGCCTTCGTCGAGGACGGGAAGCTGCGCGTCGGCGGGAGCCTGCCGACGAACACCGACGGGGGAGGGCTGGCGGCCTGCCAGCCCGGCATGCGCGGGATGTTCCTGCTCGTCGAAGCGGTGCGTCAGCTCCGGGAGGAGTGCGGGCCCCGCCAGGTGCCCGGCGCACGCCTCGCCTGCGTCAACGGCACAGGCGGGTGGTTCTCGAGCGTCGGGACTGTCATCCTCGGCCGGGACTGACGCACCGGGCCGAGCCTTCCGCTCGCGGCGCCTCCCGGCTCAGGTCCCGGTCCACACCGGGGGCCGTTTCTCGGCGAAAGCCCGGGGGCCCTCCTTGGCGTCGTTACTCGCGAAGACCTCGGCAGCGAGGGACGACTCGATCTTGTACGCCTCGCGCATGTCGGTGCCGAGCCCGCGCAGCACAGACTCTTTGGTCTTGGCGACGGCGAGCGGGCCGTTGGCGGTGATGCGGGCCGCGAAGCAAGCCGCGCGCTCCATGAGATCGGCGGAGGGGCACACCTCGTTGAGGAGACCGACGGCGAGCGCCTTGGCGGCCGGGATACGGTCGGCGCACAACAGGAGCTCCATGGCCGCGGGGAAAGGGATCTGGCGCGGCAGGCGGACGGTCGTCCCGCCACCGGCGAACAGGCCGCGTTTGGGCTCCAGGACGCCGAAGGTCGCCGCGTCGGAGGCGACACGGATGTCGCAACCGCCGAGCATCTCCATCCCGCCGGCGACGCACGTGCCGTTGACCGCGGCGATGATCGGCTTGTAAAGCTTGACGCCCCGCAGGACCGCCTTCGTGCCGTCGTCAAGGCGGTAGCCGCCGACCTCGTCGACCCGGCCCGCCGCGATCTCTTCGTGGAGGGCGGTGATCTGGGGGATATAGGTCTTCAGATCGGCACCGCTGAAGAAGGCATCGCCCACGCCCGTGACGATGGCGACCCAGGCCTCGCCGTCGGCGGAAAAGCGTTCCCAGGCGCAACGAAGCTGGAAAAAGTGCTCCATGTCCATGGCGTTCTTCGCCTCGGGCCGGTCGATCGTGATGAGAGCGACGTGATCGCCGAGCAGCGCGGCGTCACGGTCGCTTCCCGACTCGTAGTGCACGGGCACCTCAGCTGCCCCCGCCGCCGGGGTCCTTCCCGGCGGCGCCCGGCGGGCTCCCCGTTCCGAGCCGCCCGAGGTCGGCGGCGGCGCGTAGGGGCTCGCGGCCCGCTCCTGCGCGACGGCGCGAGCGGACGGAGACGTCGACGTCGGTGGCTTCGGCGCGCAGCGCTTGGACGGTGCAACGCGCGCGGTCGCGCACGGCAAAGGGGTCGTAGCGGAAGTGCCGCATGGCGTTCAGGTGGGTGATCTTGTCGACGTCGGGCCCGTCGACGCCTTCCAGGTACTTCATCGCCATCTCGGGCGCCTGAGGCCAGGTCGAGTCGGAGTGGGGGTAGTCGCACTCCCAGGTCACGTTGTCGATGTTGAGGTACCGGCGGTTGTCGATACCGAAGGAGTCGTCGATGAAACAGGTGATGACCCGCTCTTTGAAGAGCTCGCTCGGGAGCATGTCCCCGAAGTCCTGGCCCGTCCAGGCATGGTGGTGCTGGTAGACGTAGTCGATGCGCTCGAGCAGGTAGGGAATCCACCCGATCCCCCCTTCGGACAGGGCGATCCTGAGGGCGGGGTGACGGCGCAGGACCGGTGACCAGACGAGGTCGGCGGCCGCCTGGACGATGTTCATCGGCTGAAGCGTGATGAGGACGTCGATGGGCGCTTCGACCGAGGTCATGACGAGCTGCGACGACGAGCCGATGTGGAGGCAGACGACCGTCCCCTCCTCCTCACACGCGCGCCAGAACGGCTCCCAGCTCGCGCTGTGGAGGCTGGGCCAGCCGAGCTTCTCGGGGTTCTCCGAGAACGTCACGGCGTGGCAGCCCTTGGCGGCGACCCTGCGGACCTCGTCTGCGGCGAGATCGGCGTCCCACAGGACGGGCAAGGCGAGCGGGATGAAGCGCCCGGGCTCAGCCGCGCACCACCCTTCGATGTGCCAGTCGTTGTAGGCGCGCACCATGGCGAGGGCCATTTCCTTGTCCTCGGTGCGAGCGAAGAGCTGGCCGCAGAACTGCGGGAAGGAAGGGAAGCACATCGACCCGAGGACGCCGTTGGCGTTCATGTCGCGCACGCGCTCGTGGACGTCGTAGCAGCCCGGCCGCATCTCCGACAGGGCGGAGGGCTCGATGCCGTACTCCTCCGGCGGGCGGCCGACGACGGCGTTGAGGCCGATGTTCGGGATCTCCTTGCCCTCGTAGAGCCACACGTCGGTCCCGTCGTCTTTGGTGACGAGGCGCGGCGCGGCGTCTGCGTAGGCGGCGGGGACCCTGCCCTCGAACATGCCCGGGGGTTCGACGACGTGGTCGTCCACGCTCACGAGAATGAGGTCTTCGGTCCGCATCGCCTCCTCCTTCGCTGACAACGGCGTCAGCAGCCGACTCAGACTAAAGCCTCCCCGCCCGCCGTTGCAGGCAAGCGGGGACTAGCCGAGCAGGTGGGCGCTGTTGGGCGCGCCGTCGCCGGCTGTGATCGCAACCGGCGCGCCGACCAGCTCTTCGGTTTCGGCCCGAACAAGCGCGCCTGGGTCGTCGATGTGGGCGTAGCAACGGCCACCGGGGACGTCGCAGACGACGACAGCGTGGGTCGCGTCGCCGTCGCGGCGGTGGACGACGGTATAGGTCGCCACGGTGGCAGGGCCGTCGTAGCTCCCGGCGACGGGGACCTCCGGGGCCGGCATCCGTTGTGCTGCGTCGGCTTGGGAGCCGACGGCCCGTCCCGTGCCGGGGTCGGTCGACCAGATCCCGAAGGCGTGCTTGGTCATGTGCATCCCGACCCCGCTGGCAAGGCCGAGCGAGCCCGGATCGTCGCGCAGGGCTCCGACCAGCGTGGCAAGGGCATGGGTCATCGTGTTGGACCCGGGCCCGCCGTGGTAGGCGAGGCCGCCGGTCAGCGTCACCGGCCTCGGCGGGGCGACGGCGAGGCCGGGGCTCCGGGCCGTTGCGGGGTCGATGCGAAGGGCGTCGAGGGCGAAGGAGATCGAGCTCGGGAAGCACGCGTACAGATCGAGGTACCCGACGTCGTCGATCGCCGCGCCGGCCGCGCCGAGTGCCGCACGAGCGGCGCGGGCCATCGCCGGAGACGACGCAAGGTCGGGGTGCGCGGCGACGACATGGGGGTCTTCGGCGTAGCCGTGGCCGCGCAGGTAAACCCGCCGGTCGTCGGCGACGCCCAGGCTGTCCGCCGCCTCGTCACTCGCGACGAGGACCGCGGCTGCCATGTCGACGTCCATGATCGCGGTCATGCGCTTCGTATAGGGGTACCCGACCATCCGGTTGCCGGTCGTCGGCGTGATGATCTCGTCGACGGTGCGCGCGACGGGGAACCACGCCCCCGGATGGCGCGCGGCCACCGCGGACAGCGGCGCGACAAGCTCGCCGAGGGCGCGCCGGTGCGCGTCGGGCGCGGCGCCCGACGCCGCCCGGTGGGCGATGTCGAACAGGGCGAAGGTCAGCCACGCCTCGTAGGCGCCGTGGGCGATCTCTGCCGGATGGAACGGGGCGTCGAAGGGAAAGGGGCGTTTGTGCGCCGGGGGGTGGCTCCACGCTGGCCGCTCTCCGGCGTGGCGCATCCTTCGCCTCGTCGCGAGCGCCTCGCCGCCTGCGACGAGGGCGACGTCGAGATCACCCCGCTCGATTGCCGCCACGGCGTCGGCGAGGAGGGCCTGGGGCACGGTGCCACCGGCACCCGAGTAGCGCAGGTCCTTGGGGTGTGCACCGAGGCGTTCGGCCAGGCGGCGCGGGGGGTCGTCGTACTGCCAGGACTGGCAGTAGACGACGTCGATCCGGTCGAGGCGCTCGATCGCCCCCGGGGCTTTCGCGTCGGCCGCGGCATCGCGGGCGACGTCGTCCCACATGGCGAGCGGCTCCGGGGCGCCCGCCGGCTGGGTGTCCTCGGGGCGCCAGGTGTGCTGCGCGACGCCGATGACGCAAGCGCGGGTCACCGCAGTGGGCGCGGTCGGCGCGCGCTCAGGACGACCTGGCCTTGCCGGGGAGCTTGATGGCGCGGTCGGCGATGATGTTCTTCTGCACCTCCGTCGAACCGCCGCCGATCGTCGAGTAGCGCTGGAATGCGTACTGGCGGCTCCACTTGCCCCGATCGACGGCGTCGGGACCACCGCGGCCAAGCGCGCCGGCGGGGCCGAGGAGGTCGACGGCGAGCTCGCTGAGCGACTGGGCGAGCTGCGACCACTGGAGCTTGGCGAGCGGGACCTCCGGCCAGTTCTTCTCGCCACGGGCGACTTTGCTCAAAGCCCGGTACACGAGGAGCCGGCAGAGCTCGATCTCGGTCCAGGCGCGGGCGAGCCGGTCCCCCATGAGCGGATCGTCGAGGGCGCCGGGGTTGACGGCACGGGCCGTCTCGACCATGGCCCGCAGGTCGGCTGCCAAGGTGGTGATCTGCCCGGCGATGCCCACGCGCTCGAAGCCGAGGGTCCCCATGGCGACCATCCAGCCCTCTCCCTCGCCGCCGAGACGATTGGCCGCGTCAACGACGGCGTCGGTGAAGACAACCTCGTTGAACATCTCGTCACCGGATATGTCGCGGATCGGACGGGTCACGACACCCGGTGCGTGCATGTCGACGACGAACGCGGTGATGCCCTCGTGTTTCGCCTCGCGGGTGATCGCCGTCGGATCGGTGCGGAATAGGAACAGGCCCCAGCGGGCCAGGTGGGCGGTGGAGATCCAGATCTTCGTGCCGTTGACGACGTAGGTATCGCCGTCGGCGACGGCGGTGGTGCGGAGGTTGGCGAGGTCGTTGCCGGCGTCGGGCTCGGAGAACCCCTGGCACCAGTGTTCGTCCCCGCTCAGGATCGACGGTAGCCAGCGCCGCTTCTGGTCGTCGGTGCCCCACTGGATGAGCATGGGACCGATCTGCCAGATGCCGTTCGTGTTGTACAGGCCCGGGACCCGCTTCTCCGCCATGATCTCGGCGTAGAGGAGGCGCTGCATCGGCGTTGCCGCCCTGCCGCCCCACTCCTCAGGCCAGTGGACGGCGGCCCAGCGGCCTTGATCGAGGAGCTTCTGCCAGGCACGGCGCCTCTCCTGGATGTGCTCTGCTGTGGAGGCGTGGTCGTCGTCTTCGTCGCCGGCGGTGAGGAAGGCGGGAAGGTGCTCGTCCAGCCAGGCGCGCAGATCCTCGGCGAAGGCGCGATCGGCGGGGCTCATGGCGAAGTCCACGGCCACGAGGATAGTCAAGGCCGCATGTACACTGACACCGCTGTCATGGACTTCACCCTCGACCCCGCGCAGGACGCGCTTGCCGAAACGGCGGCCAAGGCGATGGAGCGCGAGCGAAACGACGGCATCGTCCGGCGTCTCGCAGACGACCCCGTCGGGGTGGACGCCGCGTCGTGGCGGACTGTTGTCGACCTCGGCTGGACGGGCCTGCTCGTCGACGGTGCGCACGGGGGTGCCGGAGGTGGTCTCCTCGACGCGTGCATCGTCGTCGAGCAGGCAGGTCGCGTCCCGCTGCCGGGCCCGCTGTTCTCCTCGGCGATCTGCGCGACGTTGGCCGCCCGGGCACTGGGGGCCGGCGACCTGCTCCCGTCGCTCGCCGCGGGCACGACCCGTGGCACGCTTGCGATCGCCGAACAGGGCCACGGGGATCCGCTGCGCACCGTTGCGACACGGGCGCGCAGGAAGGGTAACCGGTGGCTCGTGACCGGGACGAAGCCCTTGGTCCTCGACGCGTGCAGCGCGGATTGGGCCATTGTCGTCGCAGGGACAGAGGAAGGGCCGCGCTGCTTTCTCGTGGACCCTGTTGAAGCCGAGGCGGTGCCGACCCTCGACCCGACGCGCAAGGCCGGCCGCCTGCATCTCGTCGACCGGCCGGCGACGCCGCTCGGGCCCGACGGATCCCACGCGGAGCTGGTGCGCAGCGTCCAGGACGACATCGCCGTGGCTCTTGGCGCCGAGAACCTGGGTGTCGCGGAGCGGGCCTTGGAGATCGCGACGGCCTATACGAAAGAGCGCGTCGTCTTCGGCCGGCCGGTCGCGTCCTTCCAGGTCGTCAAGCACAAGATCGTCGACATGCTCCACCTGGTCGAAATGGCTCGCGTCGGGGTGCAGTTCGCGGCGTGGGCCGCCGATACCGACGATTTGGCCCGCGCCAGGGCCGCGGCGATGGCCGCCGGCTACGCGAGCGAGGCCGCCGTCAAAGTGGCGGGTGAAGCACTGCAGCTGCACGGCGGCGTGGGGTTCACCTGGGACTGTGACGCTCACTTCCTGTTGAAGCGCGCGAAGCAGAACGACGTGCTGACAGGCGGGCACGCTACGCAGCGGCGCCGGCTCGCCACGATGCTCGTCGACACGGTCTAGGCCACATCGGCGGTTCCGGGGTGCGCCGCTTGCGCTTGGATCTCCCCCCGGTGCCCGCCGCCCTTGCCGAGCGCTACAGAGCGGACGGGGCCTGGGACGACCGGAGCCTCGGCCACCTCCTCGACGGAGCCCTGCGCGCCCATCCCGGCCGGCGCGTGACGATCTTCTCTGCGTCGCGGCCTTATAGGGGCACGGCCGTGGCGGTGCACGAGCGTGCGGCGCGTTTTGCCGGATGCCTGGCCGGGCTCGGTATCGGCCCAGGCGACCCGGTGGCGTTCCAGCTCCCCAACTGGGAGGAAGCAGCCGTCGTGTTCTACGGATGCGCGATGGCCGGCGCCGTCCTCGTGCCCGTCGTCCACTTCTACGGGCCGAAAGAGCTGGGCTTCATCCTCGCGGAGTCCAAAGCGCGCCTCCTCGTCACCGCCGGACGCTTCGGCTCCCGGGACTACCTCGCCGACCTGGCCGCCTTGGAGGGCGCGCTGCCCGGCCTCGAGCATGTCGTCGTCGCCGGCGGCGACGGTGCCGCGGACGGCATCGCGCTGGACGACCTGGTCGCACGCGCCGAGCCCCTTGCCGCCCCGGTCCGCATGGATCCTTCGGACCCGGCGCTCATCGCCTACACGTCGGGGACCACGGCCGACCCGAAAGGCGTCGTCCACACCCACCGCTCCCTCGGCTTCGAGGTCCGCCAGCTTGCGGCCCACCAGAGCGAGCGCGTCCTGCCCAGCCTGACGGGCGCTCCGGTCGGCCACGCCATCGGGATGCTCTCGGGCCTGCTGGTCCCGCTCCTCCTCGGCTTTGACCTGTACCTCACCGACGTCTGGGACCCGACCCGGGTCCTCGACATTATGGCTCGCGAGAAGATATCTGCGGGAACCGGCTCCACCTACTTCCTGACGAGCCTGCTCGATGCGCCGGGGTTCGGCCCGGAGCACGCCGCGCTCATGGGCATGATCGGGCTGGGCGGCTCGCCGGTGCCCAATGCCATTGCAGATCGTGCCGCGAGCCTTGGCATCTCGATCGTGCGCGCGTACGGCTGCACGGAGCACCCGTCGGTGACCGGGAGCCGCCACGGCGATCCTGCTGCCAAGAGGTTGTACACCGACGGCCGGCCCCTGGCAGGTGCCGAGGTGTGCCTGCGCGACGAGGACGGTCGCGAGGTGCCGGCAGGCAGCGGGCAGGCGGGGGAGATCTGGACACGGGGCCCGGACCGCTGTGCCGGGTACACGGACCCCGAGCTGACGTCCAGTGCGTTCGACGGTGCAGGATGGTTCCGGACCGGTGACGTCGGGATCGTCGACGCCGAGGGGTTCGTGACCGTCACCGATCGGGTCAAGGACATCATCATCCGCGGAGGCGAGAACGTGAGCCCGGCCGAAGTCGAACAGGTCCTCGCGACGATGCGCGGTGTCGGCGAGGTGGCGGTCGTCGCCGCCCCCGATGCGCGTCTCGGCGAGCACGGGTGCGCGTTCGTGCGGATGCAGCCCGGAGCTTTGGAGGTGACCGTCGAAGGCATGCGTGCGCACCTGGCCGCGGCCGGCCTCGCCCGCCAGAAGTGGCCCGAGGAGGTGCGCGTCGTCGCGGAGCTGCCGCGGACGCCGTCGGGCAAGGTGCGCAAGGTCGCCTTACGGGACCAGCTGCGCGAGGAGGCCGCGGCGCACCCGGTGCCCGCCGGCGATCACTCCTCCTCGACGACCCGGACGGACTTGTAACCCGCCCGCGGCAGGGTGTCCCGTTCGAGCAGCTCGATGTGGCAGGACACGCCGAGGTTCTCGCTGATCGCCGCAGCGCAGCGCTGCGCCAGCGCCTCACGGGAGGCGGCGGCGGGAACCCCGGACGTGCCCGACGGCCCGGCGACGACCGCCTCGGCACGCAGGCGCAGGGGACGGTCGTCGCCGGCGGGGCGCACGACCTGGTACTCCAGGGTCGGCGAGACGAGCTCGGGCACGCTGCGGAGCGCCGCCTCGAGCTCGGCGACCTGGAAGCGGGTCCCCTGGCAGGACAGCAGGTCCTTGAAGCGGCCGCCCCACATGCCCCGGGCGGACGTCTCGCCGCAGGGGCACGGGTCGCGGACGATGGCGCAGGCCTCCTCGAGGTCGTAGCGCAACAGGCCGTTGTCACGGTCCAAGGTCGTGACGACGAGGTTGCCCCATTCGCCGTCGGGGACCTCGCGGCCGGTGGCGGGGTCGACGGCCTGGACGACGGCCCAGTCCTCGTGGATGTGGGCGCCCGCGCTCTGGCCACAGGGGCCGCCGACGTACGCGTAGCACTCTGCGCCGGCGGTCATCAGGGGCATGCCCCGTCCCAGCCCGAAGCCCGGCGGGGCCTTGAGGCCCGTCAGGCCGGCGTCGGCGCGGGGGATGCCGAGCTTGTCGGCGACCTCGAGGAACCGCCCGGTGGCGAAACCCATGAAGGGGATGTCGGGCCTCACGCGGGTCCAGAAGCGCACGGCTTGCTCGGCGAGCTCGTCGGTGTCGGGAGGGGGGACCCAGATCGAGAGCAGGCCGAAGTACTCGTAACTGCCCTGGAGCATGGTGCCGCCGCCGTAGAGGTAGGCGGGGTGCGCGTGGGTGACGATCATGCCGGGCCGGTAGCCCATGCGCCACCAGTTGCGGGCCCCCGACTCGTACTCGACCCATATGTCGTGGCGCGTCCAAGCGGTGATCGTCGGGGCTCCGGTGGTCCCGGTCGAGGTGCCGAGGCGCACGCAGGCGCGCGGATCGGTGAAGCGGTACTCGCCCCACGGGGGCACGGCCGCTTCGGAGTCCCGCAAGTCCTGCTTGACGGTCAGCGGTATGGCCGCCAGGTCGTCGACTCCGGTCACGTCGCCCGCAGAGCTGATGCCTGCTTCAGCCAGCTTTGCGCCAAACAGGGGCACAGGAGTTGCGATCACACGGGCGACGAGCTCCTTGACGCGCTGGTCCTGCAGCAGGCGGCGCAGCTCGGGGTCCATCGTCTGGGCGGCAGGGTCCCAGTGCGCCTGGGCGGGGTCCCGCGGTGGGGGACCGAGAGGATCGCGGGCTGCGGTGGTCACGGGCAGAGGCTACGGCGCCGTCGGACCCGGGGGTGTTTGGGTGAGGAGAAACTGCATGCGGGCGAGCTCGCCGGAGATCTCGGCACGGCCGTGCGCGAGGAGCCGCTCGGCGGCCACCCCGCCGAGGCCGTCGGGGATCTCCACGGTGAGGGCGATCGTGGCCCGGCACGGCCGGCGCCCCTCGATGGTGAAGCGCTCGCGCGCGCTGACGGCGCCGGTGAGATCG
>JAJZBS010000092.1 GCA_021851885.1 Actinomycetes bacterium
CCGCGCCGACCACGCCGACCACGCCGCCTCCCACGCCGCCTCCCACGCCGCCGACCGCGCCGCCGCCAACCTCTCAGCGTCGATCTCACCCCGAGCGAACGCCCGCGCTGCGGCTATGGCGTCGGCCGGACGCTTGTCGTCTGGCCGAAGCCGCGAGAAGTTCGCCAGGACGTGCTCGGCACAGTCGCAGGCGAACAGCCGAAGGTCCTGATCGGAGATGTAGACGCGCCTGAGAAGGCGAGCACGCTCGAACGCCGTCTTGCCGGACCCGTCGGTATGCCGATCCCCGCCTCCCTCGGCGACCCAAATCGTGCAATCAGGCCGGAGCCATTCTGCCAGCGACCACGGCTCGACCAGGTGGTAGCCGCGCGTGCAGCACCGAGGGGTGCGGACTGCGGCCATCCACGTGCCCGGACGCTTACCATGGGGCTTGCGCCACTGGGCGCCACCGCCATTGATCGACTCGGCATGGGGCCCGAGCACCTTGTAGAGGGTGGGAGCCGTCACGACGCCACGTCCTCTCCCACCACGACCTCCCCGGCGCCAGCATGCTTCTCGTCGATGTGGGCCTGCGCCTTCGACCGGGCAAAGTCGAGCTCGGGCGTGCGCGTCAGGCGCCCGTGCTGGGCGCACTCGACGAGGCGGGTGGCGAAGGAGCCGTCCGGCGGCCCGATCGTCACCTGCACCGGCCCCGGCGGGTGCCCGTCCCGTCGTGCCACCGACGCGGCAATGGCCTCTCCGAGCGCCGCGACCGGGTTGTGGGCGCGCGCAGGGCGCTCCTCGACGACCGACTCAGCTTCAGCCAAGACGTCGGCCGCGTCGTCCTCGTCGGTCACGATCCAACTCGGGGCCTGGACCACCGGGAACAGGGCCCGGTGGGCGTTGGCGATGTGGGCGGCAGCAGACGGGAGGCGCTGGTCCACGAGTGCCTCCAAGGCGGCGAGCAGTTCGGCCTGGACGTCTCGGACCATCGGTGCGGCGTCGCCGTACATGGCGTCCAACACGTCGTCGGCCCGTTTGGGACCGGGGTCGGACCTGGGGCGCTCCTTCTTGGGTTCCAAGGACGCCAGCGCCGCTCGGGCCGAGAGCGCGCCCGTACGCACCTTGGCCTGGGACTCCTCGTCGAGCTCCAAGAGGCGCATGCGGCGAGAGATCGACGACTGGGATTTTCCGACCCGGGCGCCGATCTCGGCCTGGTCCATCCCCGCCAGGGCCAGGGCCGCGAACCCCTCGGCCTCGTCCATGGGGTTGAGATCGATGCGCTGGAGGTTCTCCACCAACATGGCGACCATCTGGTGCTCAGGGCCCATCTGCCCCCAGACGAGGGCAGGGACGGCTTCGAGACCGGCCTTGCGGGCCGCGGCCAAGCGGCGGTTGCCCATGAGGCAGACGAAGCGGCCGCCTTCCCGGTAGACCGAGATCGGCTGGAGGACGCCGACCAGGCGGATCGACTCGGCCAACTCGGCGATGTCGCCGATCTGGTGGCGGGGGTTGGCGGGGTGGTGGTCGATGAGATCGACGGCCAGCAGCTCCAGGGCGGAGACGTCGGTCAACGGCCCACTCCCTCGGGCGGCGTGCCGGCGAAGGTCGGGACTCCGGTGCCGGCCTCGATCTCGGCGCACGTGTCACCGAAGGCGTCGCGCTGGACGTCGCGGGGCCCGATGAGCTTGTAGCCCATCGTGAGCTTCCCCCCGGAGACCCGGTAGCGCAGGCGAGCCAGGACCTTGTAGGCGGGCGACCCCTCAAAGGGGATCAGGGCCAGCTCGAACGTGGTGGGCACTGACAACTCACCCGTGCGTCCCGTCCGGGCCTCTATCGACTCGTCGTAGTGCAGCTTGCGCTCCCCCGACGCAAGGACGGTCGCCTGGCGGAACGTGGCCGACGTGGTGGCGTGGAAGGTCGTCGCCAGTTCCAGCATCTCGGCCGCGGTCGGCTTGTGGATCTGGTCGATCCCCTCTTCGATGAACTCGGCGAAGGGCTCCTGCTCGAACCACGCCCCGTCCTTGGCGCTCCAGCGGGTCCACTCCTCGGTCGCCAGCAGGTTGAGGATCGCTCGGTGGTCGGCCCACTGCGGATCGGCGGCCGAGGCGTCGTTGACGACGCCCACGAACCTGTAGTTCAGGGCGTCGGCGTAGATCGTGGTCGTGGCTGCGACCTTGTGTCGGTTGACGTAGGCAGAGAAGCTGCCGGCGTCGTGGAGGGTGACCGTCCCGCGCTTTCGGGTGGGCTGGGGGCCGACGAACTCGGTGTCGATGTACTCGACGACGTGGGCGTCGGGGACGACGAGGGTGCGGTAGCCCTCTTCGATCTTGGCCGGGTGCTGGGCCAGGTAGGCGAGGTCTCGCAGGACGTC
Organism: Actinomycetes bacterium; assembly: GCA_021851885.1. Taxonomy (GTDB): domain Bacteria; phylum Actinomycetota; class Acidimicrobiia; order Acidimicrobiales; family JAMCQF01; genus JAJZBS01. The sequence goes on from JAJZBS010000092.1 coordinate 2,354, forward strand.
CGCGTCGCCCTTGGGAGGGGAGGCGGTGGTGGCCGGGGTGGGCTCACTGGGCATCGGTCACGTCCTTCAACTCGGGGGCGGTTCGGGGGACTTCTCGCAGCGGCAGCGAGGGCTGGGCCGGGTTCTGGCGGCTGAGGTTGGCGTCGGCGTCCACGAAGTACAGGGCCTCGCCGCGTTCCTGGGGCAACTTCACCTTCACGTCGTCGGCCACGAGCACCGACCCCTCGCCGTGCTTGGAGGCGGGCTGGACCTTCACGACCAAGGTGAGCGTGCCGGAGCGACCGACCCCGTTCACGGCGTCCACCAGGTCGTTGAGCCCCTGGGACAGCTCGGTGTGCAGCGCCCCGTTGCGCTGCTCGGCCATCCAGTCGGCGAACGGGCGGATGCGACGCGCTGTGTCGTCGGTGATCTCGCCCGTGGTGGTGTCTACGGTCACGGTGCTCCCTTCGTCGTTGCTTGGTCGGGTCAACATGCGGTCGCCGAGCGGCACAAGGGCCGTGTGCGAGCGTGGGGGGACAGGGCGCTCTTGAACGTCTCTCCGGTCCGGGGCCGCACGGTGCAGAGGCATCCGGGGCAGGTCGTGCGGTCGAGCGGGCGCACCGGCAGCGCCTTGTGTTCAGGCGGTTTGGGAACGGCGGGGCCGGGAACGGTTGGGGGTACCGACCCAGCCTCTGGCCCGAGGTAGCGCACGTAGACGATCCCGCCCCGCTGGGTGGCCTGGAAACGGCCGAGCGGGGCGAGCCTCCTGCGGACCTGGCTCGCGCTCTGAGTATTCGGCCACACGGCCCACTCACCGGGGTGCGCCTTTAGTTCCTCGGCACGCTGGCACGTCTTGGACTTAGGGCCGGTGCGGGGGCGACCGGCTGGGGGGAGTTCCGTCACGAATGTCACCGGGATCAGTTCGAGGGGAGACGAGCCGGTCACCGAACCCATCCCTTCGCCACGCCGTCGACCGGCTCGGGGCCGGTGACGTCGAAGTGGTCGAGCGGGTAGCTCGTGTCGTAGGGGACCGCGCGGCGGTGCGCCCGCCACTCCGACACCACGATCCCGAGCCCGCAAAGGGTGAGGCCGGCGGCACTCGCCCACAAGATGAGAGCGCCGAGTGTCACTTTGCCTCCAATACCGTGCCGTTCGCCGTGATCGAGATGTCCCCTGACACGAGGTCCGCCACCGCGGACTCGAGGGCCGTGGCGTCGTCGTCCGTCAGGTCGGCCAGTGTCACCGGGCGGTCGAGCAGCCACGACGCCACCGTGGCGACGTCGGAGCGCTGGAACGACTGGGCGACGGCGTAGGCGCAGACGGCGGCGATCTTCGGGGACAGGGGACGGTCCTTCGGCGCTTCGGCGTGCTTCGCCCGCCACTCCTTCGCCATGGCAAGTGCGGCCCGGGCCGAGGCCATGTCGTACTGGTCCGCCTTCTCGTAGCCGAAGGTGGACTTCAACGCGGCGGCGAGGTCCCCCCGGTGCTGCGTCGGAACGGCGTTGACCGCCTCGCGCAGCTCGTGGACGAGACGCTCTGTGGCCGGCGTCGGCTTGGGGGCGTGCTCGGAGCGTGCGCGTTGTCCCTCCATGACCAGGCGGTAGGCGTCGGAGTGGTGAGCGGCGACGGGAACCGCGCGGTCGTAGCCCTGGTCCTTCAGCCACGCCTTCACCGTCGCCACGCGGTCGTCGGGGAGGTTGTGGAACTGGGCCCGCAGGGAGTCGTTGACCTGGCGGAAGTGGTCGGCTGTCGTGTAGCCGAGCGACCGCCACGGACTCTCCTCTGGCGGCCCGTCGGCCTCGTGCGTCGATCCGTCGGTGTCGTCCTTCGAGTCGGCGATGCAGAACACCTGGAGGAGCGCCTGCTTGAACGCCTGGGTCATGGCCTTGTTGGCGCCCTTGTCCGAGTTGTCCCGCCCGATGGCGAGAAGGGGCCCGACCTGGATGGAGTCGCCGTCCGGGCCGTAGACGGTGTAGGCGACGGTGAGGCGCGTGTCGGTCCACGGCTTGTTGTTGACCGTGAGGTCGACGATCTCGGCGTTGACCACCCGTGGCACGAAGATGACGCCGTGCTCGGCCAGGAGGCGTTGCGCCGAGGCGGTGATCTGCTCGATCCCCCGGTAGCGGTAGCCGCCCTGGGACGGGTCCGCTTTGCCGTCTTTGCCGATGGCGGGGAGGGCCCCCATCACCCGGGCGACGGCCTGGATGACCGAGCGCGGAGGCGCTATGCCGTTTGCATTCGGCGCTTCGAGGAGGTCGGTCATCGGTCGTCCCCCACCCAGTAGTTGCGCTCGCCGACCTCGACTTCGATGCCGGGCACCGGCACGTCGACCAGCTCGTCGCCGTTTGCGATCTCGACCACGGCGGTTCCCCCTTCCATGATGCGGACGGCCTTCTTGGCCGCCGGCTTTGTGACTTCCTCCCGGAGCAACTCGGGGCGCTGGGCTCGTGCCCAGGCCACGAAGGCATCGGCGAACTCCCAGCGGTCCGGGTGCTTGCGCGAGTGCAGGGTGACGTGGGGGAGCTTGATCGTGAGGGGAGGGTCGATCTCGGCCGTCTCGACCTCGTGGCGATGAAAGTCCATGAGCACTGCTTCGAGGCTCGTCACCTCACGCTCCAGGGCGGCGGTGCGCTCGGCCTCCCACTCGTCGATCGGGTCGAGGTAGGGCTTGATGGCTGCCATGACCGCGTCGCGCTGGCGCTCGGCCCGGTGACGCACGGCGGACAGCTCGTCGAGGCGACGAGCCCGCAGACGGCCCACCCAATCGGCCTGTGTCCGGTCGACGACCTTGAAACGGCCGTCGTCGGCGTAGGGGGGGGCGTCCAGGGCGTCTAGCTCCATCTCGACGGCGTTGCGCAAGACCGAGGGGGCTGCGACCTCGGGTTCGGGAACCTCAGGCAGAGACATCGGCCCTCCTCCCGGCCTCGTACGCCGCCTCCATGCCGTGCACCATCTGGAGAGCGGAGAGCCGCATGGAGGACAACGCCTGGTCGGCGGTGCTCGCGGCTTCGGTCCCCATGCAGCGCTGTACCGGGCACCCCGGCCCGTTGACGTGCAGCACGGCCACGAAGATCGGCCCGTAGGTGCCTTCGGAGCGCACGACGTCGGCCGTGGCGGTGTAGTGGTGGCCGGCGTAGAGCTCGATCCCCTCTGCGACGGTGACGGACTCAGTGACTGCCATCGGCGGTTGCCTCCCATGCGTAGACGACGAGTCCCAGTTGGCGTGCTCGGGTCGGCTCGTCTTCGACCCGGGTGTTGTGCGACGAGCAGAGGGTGACGAGGTTGGACGGGACGAACGGGCCGCCCTGGCTCGCTTTCTTCAGGTGGTGAGGGGTGAGTGGCCCCCAGCACGGCCCGAAGCCGAGGTCCTTGGCGCGGCACGTGCAGCCGTCGCGCTCCAGTACGGCGAGGATGACCGCCTGACGGCGGGCGAGGTCCAGACGGCGCTTGTCCGACTTGGCCGGGAGCCTGCCGGTCCTGCGCGCCTTGGTGGGGGTCCGGCGAAGCTCGGTGCGGCGCTCTAGGCCGCGGTGTCGGTTCACGACGCCGCGCCCCACGGCTCGAACACGTCCAGGGTGCAGCCGCAGTCACACACGCACAGCTCGTGGGAGATGGCGTCGTACTCGTCGCGGGCGTCTCCCTGGCATGTCTTGTGGTCGCCCCAGGCGCAGAAGATGGACTGGCCGTCCTCCATGGCACGGGTGGCGTAGTACTCGTCCTGGTCGGCGCGGGTGAGTGGGAAGGCGTTCACGATGACCTCCTGTGGTCCACGTCGTTGGCGGCAGCGAGCAGGAGGTGGGCAACGGCCCGGGCCTGCTCGGGCGTCAGGTAGTCCTGAACGTTGAACGAGCCGGCGTCGGACCTCAGGATGACCGGCTCCAGGAGCTCGGTGTCCCCGATGCTGTAGGTCGGGCGCACGGTCCAGGAACAGCGAGCCGTGCGGACCGGGGCGTTCCAGTCGGTCCCCGAGCCGTCCCGGTCCACCGCATGGGGATTGGGAGATGGGGAAGCGGTGGACCGGGACGGGCTCGGAGAGGTCTGTGCGCAGCTCATGACGCCGCCCTTCGGCGGGCGGCGGACTTGGCGGCCAGGCGGCCGAAGTAGAGGCGTCGGGCCAGGTCGGCGCGACGAGCGCGCTCGGCCGGCTCCAAGACGCCATCGGGGTCGACCTCGGCTTCGAAGCGGGCGTCGAAGGCTCGACGGGCTGGGCCCGTGTTGGTCTTGCCCTGGGCGTGGACCTTGAGGGCGCCGATACGGCCGTTGAGGCGGCGCTGCTCTCGGGAGAGGGGCACGTCAGTCCTCCTCGATGTTCGGGTCGATCAGGAGGGCCGCCATCGGGACGCAGAGCACCGAAGCGATGCGCTTCACGAGATCCCGGCTGGGCTGTTTCTTCCCGGCTTCGACCCGGGACAGGTGAGCGCGGTGAGTGCCGACACTGTGGGCCAGGGACGCCTGGCTCAGGCCACGCTCCTCCCGGAGCAACCTGCCGACAGGGCCGTTGTATTTGGCGGCCACAGTGGTGCGTGCGGGCATGGGGCCATTATGGACACGTCCGGACACGGCGTCAACCGTCTCGACCTAAAATGGCTCCTACCAGGGACAAGACAAAGCATTACGTCCCCGTAACTACACAACATGTGTCCGAGAGTGTCCCCCCGGGGCTTGAAGTGTCCGAGAGTGTCCCGCACAATGGACGTGTGACGGGCGGCAACGACACCGAGTGGAAGCGGGTAGGCGACCGCGTCCGGGCACGCCGGGGAGGGCGCACGCAGCGGGAGCTGGCCACCGCCGCCGACCTCAGCACCACCGCCCTAGGGGAGATCGAGCGCGGCGAGCGGTCCAACTTCAGCGGGCGCACCTTGGCCAAGCTCGAGGCATTCTTGGTCGAGAACGGGCTGCCCCCCGACGTGGGCGGCCTGCGGCGTGAGCACGTCGAGGCGTTCGTGGCGGACCAGCTCGCCCACTGGTCTCCCAACACCGCCGGCGTCCGGTTCCGCTCGCTCCAGCAGTTCTTCGGGTGGCTCGTGGACGAAGGCGACCCTCTAGCCCCATGGCGAAGATGGAACGGCCGGCGGTCCCCGACGTGCCGCTGCCCCTGGTGACCGACGAGGTGGTGCGCAAGCTCCTCGCCACCTGCGCCGGGCCCGGGTTCGCCGACCGGCGCGACGCTGCCATCTTGCGCATGTTCGTCGACACCCCGAGTCGTATCGCCGAGGTGGCCGGCATCCAGAGGGACGACGTGGATCTTCGAGAAGGGGTGGTGAGGATCACCGGGAAGGGACGCCGGCAACGCCTGACGCCGATCGGCCCCAAAGCGGCGGCGGCGATCGACCGCTACCTCCGGGTGCGGGGTCGTCACCGCTACGCCACGAGCGAGAGCCTGTGGCTCGGCCCCGGCGGCCCCATGACCGTCTCGGGAGTCGCTCAGGTGCTCCGGCGTCGTTGCCGTCAGGCCGGCGTCGCGCCGGTCCACGCCCACCAGTTCCGCCATACGTGGGCACACCGGTGGAAGGTCGAGGGGGGACGGGATGAGGACCTCATGCGGTTAGCGGGCTGGCGGTCCCGGGCCATGCTGACCCGCTACGGGGCGTCCGCCGCCGACCAGCGTGCCCGCGACGCCTACCGCCGCAAGGTGGGGGAGGGAAGGGTGTTAGACGCGACGAAACGCCCCGGCCGAAGCCGGGGCGTCGTCGTGCGTCGGGCGACCGATTACGTCGGTGTCACTGTGATGGAGAACGGGACGACCACTGTGCACACCGCTGTCCCGATCCAGCGCCCGAGGATGCGGGTGGTGGGGGCTGTCTTGGTCGAGATGGTGGCGTAGTAGACGCCGGTGCTGAGCTTGGCAATGTGGGTTGTCGGTGTGCCGTAGGTCCACGTGGTCGGCGCGTCGCCGAGGAAGTGCCACGTCAACTTGACAATGGCGGGGTCGGTGGGCGCATCGGTGATGGCCGGGTAGGCCGTCAGGGTGGGGACGGTGAAGGCGCAGACGGTGAGAACCGCCGTGCCGGCGTTGACCTGCACCTGGGTCACTGGGCTACCTCCAGTTTCACGGAGCCGGCGTGGGGGTCGAGGGCGATCGCGCCCCCATCGGCGCCCAGGAACGGCGCGCCGCCGTGCTCCTTCAATGTCAGGTGGCCCCCGCTGGCGCCGAGGGAGACGCCCGAGGCGTGGTGCAGCAGGGTCACTACCGCCGCGCCGGCCACGCGGGAGCGCACTGTGAGGTCGGTCGGTGCCCCCGAGGACGTGAACGACGCCAGGAGGTACCCCGACGCGCTGACCGTGGCGAGGAGGGCGGCGGTACCGGACCACCCCACGCCGAGCACGGCCGAGGGCGCTTGCGAAGCCGACGGGGCGGCCGTGGCGCTGTACGAGATGGTGGAACTGGCCGAAGCGGCCCGGCCCGCTTCCGGAGAGGCATTGGCCGTCTCGCTCGCCGCCAACGAGGCGGCAGCGGCTTCGGCCGTCCCCGGTGCCGCCGTCTCGGTGGCCGAGATCGCCAGCGATCCTGCCGGCGTCTCGGTGGCCGTCGGAGCAGCGCCGCCAGCGTAGGTCGTCGCCAACGCTGCCGACGCGGCCTCGGTAGTTCCCTCGGCCGCAGTCGCGGCGGTCGAGATGACCAGCGACGCCGCGACCGGCTCGGTGGTGGTGGCCGATGCGTCTGCGGCATAGGACACGAGGAGCCCGGCCGTGACCGCCTCGCCGCTCGTGGGAGCGGCCGTGGCCGTCGCTGTGGCAAGGAGCGTCCCGGCGCCGGCCTCGGTGGTGGAGGGGGTCGCGGTGCCGCCCCAGGTGGCGACCAGCCCGGCGGCGGCGTCCTGTTGGATCGCGGCCACCGCCTCGGAGGTGTAGGTGGCGACGAGGACACCGCTGGCGGCTTGTGCGACGCTCGGGGTGGCCTGCGCAGCGAAGGAGGCTGCGAGCGTCGCCGACTCCGAGACGACGGTGAGGGGAGCACCCGAGGCGGTGAAGGTGGACGAGAGGCTGGCGGCCGCACTCTCCTGGACCGACGGTGCGGCGGCTCCGGTGAACGACGCTGCCAACGAGCCGGCGGCTGTCTCGCTGCTGGGCGCCCCACCCGCCGCTTTGAGGGCCAGCATTGCCGTGTGCCAATACTCCGCGGCCCGGAGGTGCATTGTGCCCGAGACGCTGCCGGGCGCCGGGAGTTCCCACGCCAGGAACACCGACGGACCCGCCGACTGGTACTCCTGCCCGAGCCAGCCGGTGGACCAGCTTGTGGCATTGGGCAGGTTCCCGAACGCCGCGACGTAGGTGAGCACGACGTCTGTGGCCGCGCTCACCGACAGCGGCCCGAAAGGGACCACGGTGCCAGACCCTCCCGAGGCCCCGAGCACGGCGCCTGTGAGGGTGGAGCTAAGCCCGGACCACTCGTCCACCAGCATGACCGCATAGGCGGCCTTGGAGAGAGTGACGGTGACCGCGCCCCCTACGGCGAGGGCCTTGGCTGTGAAGGCGCCTGCCACGAGCAGCGACGGACCGGTCGTGGACGAGCCGGCGAAGGTGTAAAGCGCCGCGTAGGCGTTCCCCTGTGTGTCGGTGACCGACGCGGTGGGATACGTCCCGCTCGCCACGTACATGCTCACAGCGACCAGGATGGCGTTTCCCGCAGTGGTGGCGGTGGTGACCGACACCGAGAACGAGGTGAGCTGGTTGTCGCTGGCGCCCCCGACTTCTTGGACGTGGGCGATGGCCACCGGTCAGCTAGTGGACGCCGAGGAAGCGGCCCTGGGCGTGGTGCTCTCGCAGGATGGCCCGGTGCACCTCGGCCACGTGGTCGTCCTTCACCGCGATGGCGTGGGGCGTCACGTCGTACACGGTGCCGTCAGCCACCTCGACGAGCCCGGCGATCGGGCCGGTGAGGACGACCGTGTGGTCCGAGGGGAGGTCCGAAAAGTCGTAGTGCAGGCGCGTGGAACCGTCGGGGTTGCGGACGTTCCCCGTCTCGGGATCGACGGTGAAGCCGGGGGGGAGCGGACCGAAGTCGGCCGCCTTTTCGATGGTCACCTTGGGCATCGCGTTCTCCTCTCAGCCCTGGACGGCGATTGTGATCCCGCCGACGGCGACCGACACTTTGGAACCGGCGGGGACGGTGATGGTCGCGGTGGTCGCTCCACCCCCGAGGTAGATGGTCTTTGTCGCGTTGTTGAACTCGGCGAAGTATTTGATGGTGCAGGCCGGTGCTGTGGTCCATGTCGGAGTGGCGGCGTTGTGCGTCTTTCCTGTCACGGCTGCCGTCCAGCTCGTGGACTTGGGCGTGAACCCGACGATGGTGTTCGCCCCCGTCAGCCCCGGGGTTGTCGAGCACCAGTCGGTGAAGGTCGGCGTCGCTGTGGAGAACATCGCCTTTACGGCGGCGTTCGCCTGGGCGGCAGGGAGGTAGGTCAGTGCCATTTACGGGGTCCTTTCGGCTCAGTGCCGCTGGAGCAGCTCCACGTTGAACGCCGGGGCGGCGGTCGACGCCGCCACCGAGGACTTGGCCGCCACGGCCAGCTTCGTGATCGAGTGGCCGTCCTTTTCGAGAGCCAGGAGCGCTGTGGCGGCAATCGTCGCGGCGGCGGCGTTCCCGAGGCTCCCGGGAAGGACCACTGTCGCCGTGGTCGTGTCTGTGTAGGTCGCCGTCAGGCGTAGCGTGACGGTCTCGGTGGAGAGCCCCCCGTTGGTCCAGTAGGCGTCGAGGAGGTCCATGGCGGCGAACCCTGTGTCGGGCACCACCGTGGCCGCTGTGCCGTAGGCTGTGGCCGCTGCGCCCGGGTGGGGGGTGGCGACCGCCTTGCGGATGCTCGTGGCGACGTCGGTCGCCACCTCGCCGGCCGTGACCGCGTCCGTGCTCGTCTGCGGTGTCGCCACCGGCGGTGTCCCCGTCTCGACGGTGATCCCGCGCGACTGAGCAGCCGTGCGCACCGCTGTGACCTTTGTCGAGGCCACCAGGACCCCGGCCCGCGTGATGGTGGGGACGCCGACCACTCCCGACGCAAAGCTGTCCACCGGCCACGTCACGTACATCTTCACTGTCGCCATGGCGACTCCTTTCGGTTCAGACCGACGCCACGATGGCGCCGAAGTACCACGCCAGATGAGCCGGGGTCACGCAGTCAGGCGCACGGTCGGGGATGAACGACGTCCGTTCGAGCGCCCGGCAGGCAGCGGTCGAGCAGACCATGCGGTCCCCCCACCCGAGCGAGAGCTCGAGCCCGCTGGCGGCGTTCAAGAGGTCGGCTGCGATCTGTGCGAACCCATACCCGGTGCCCACCGAATCCCGGGCGAACTCCACCACCGCCTCGGCTTGGTCCGGCCACGCGGCCAGGTGCACGACCGCCAGGGACGCGACGGACATCTCGTGCAACGGGGTCACCACCACGCCGGCGCCGGTCGCCTGGGCGACGAGGATGCGGGGCGAGGAGGTGAGGGCGATGCAGGCGTGGTTCACCCGGCAGAACTGCCGCCACTCGGACCGGGGGACGCCTCGTGGCTTGCGTAGGCGCTGGGCGAAGCGGATGGCCCGAGCGACGAAGCCGTGGTGGCGGACCAAGACGAGATCCCCAGCCTCCACCGGCGGCAACAGGCCGTCCTCCCACACCTGGACGGTGCGGGGAGGGACCGAGAGCTTCATGCCGGCGGTCGCAGGGCGGCGGCCTGTGCCCGGGCCGCCTGGGCGCCCCCGAGCTGCTTCACGAACGTGTAGAGGGCGGCCATCCCGGCGGCCACGGCAGCGGCCACGACGCCCTTGGTCGACGGCGTGGTGGTGAAGACCCCCGAGGCGGCGAAGGCGGCCAGGCCGGTGACGATGGCGTTCTCCGCCGCCGTCTTCCAGAATGCGACGGTGAACAGCTTCACTGTGTCTCCTCTCCTACGACCGTTGCGCCGGCCGCGTCGATGGTCTGCTTGATGGCGGCGAATGTGAACCCGGCTCGCCCGGCGTCCTCTTTGGTTCCAAAGGCCCAAGCGTCGGTGATGCACAAGGCGTCCCAGTTGACGGTGGCCTCCTGCAATGCGCCCCAGGTGACGAACGTGTCGGCGTCGGGGGAGTAGCGGACGAGCAGGATGTCGTGGCCCCCGGCGATCCCGGCGCCGTCGATCGACCAGGGCTCGTGCGCCTCGAACTGCGCCTCGGCGTCGGCGGGCAGCCGGACGGCCACGAGGACCCCCCGGCACGCCAGCATGGCGGCGTGCACCTCGTCGGGGTCGGAGGGGTCCAGCTCGCCGTACCACTCGACGACGCCCTGGCGGTAGCAGAACTCGAGCCATGTGGCGTTGGCTACGCCCTGGTCCGGCGGTGT
>JAJZBS010000093.1 GCA_021851885.1 Actinomycetes bacterium
CCGCCACCGGCGGCGCTCATGATCGCGCTCCCGGCGGGAAGCGGCGTCGACGGAGGCTTGGGGGAGAAAGAGCACGTGCTGCCGCTCGGCGGGCTCGGCAAGATGGTCGGCGGCCCCGCGGGTGGCGTGGGCAGGGAGACCGGAGGCGGCGGCGGCGTATCGCAGACAGTCAGGCCCGCGGTGCTGCTCGCGCTAACGGAGGCGTGCCCCCCGCCACCGGCGGCGCTCATGATCGCGCTCCCGGCGGGAAGCGGCGTCGACGGAGGCTTGGGGGAGAAAGAGCACGTGCTGCCGCTCGGCGGGCTCGGCAAGATGGTCGGCGGCCCCGCGGGTGGCGCGGGCAGGGAGACCGGAGGCGGCGGCGGCGTATCGCAGACAGTCAGGCCCGCGGTGCTGCTCGCGCTCACCGACGCGTGCCCCCCGCCACCGGCGGCGCTTGCGTTCGCACCGCCGGCGGGAAGCGGCGTCGACGGAGGTTTGGGGGAGGAGGAACATGTCTGCCCCGTCGCAGCACGTGCGAGGGCCGCATTCTGGAGAGCGGAGCTCGCCGGCAGTGCGTTGAGCACGACACCTCCCCCCAGAACCCCCGCAAGGGCGAACAGACCGGCGAGGCCGGCCAGTCTGGACGGGCTCTTCACTCGAAAGTCTCGCAACATGTGTCCCTTCCTTCTCACCGATGGCCCAGGGCGCAGGTTGCGACCCTGAGCGTCCGGTCCCCCGGCAGGTTCCAGCCGGGTTGCCCGCGACCTTCAGGTCTGCAAGGAAACGGCTGTGGAGCGAGATACTTTCGGTCAAGCCGGCGAGCCGGCGAGCCGTTGGCCGGCGAGGGCCGCGACGAGCCGGACGGCTCCGTTACTTCGGCGGCATCCGCAGGCCACCGTCGAGGCGCACGACCTCTCCGTTCAGGTACGGGTTCTCGACCAGGTGGCCGACGAGCAGTGCGTACTCGGCCGGCGTCCCGAGGCGTTTGGGGAAGAGGACGCCCGCGCCGAGAGCCTGACGCTGGTCTTCCGGCAGAAGGCCGAGCAGGGGCGTGTCCATCAGGCCTGGGGCGATGGTGAGGACGCGGATCCCGACCGGGGAGAGGTCCCGGGCCGCGGGGAGCGTCATCCCGACGACGGCGCCCTTGGACGCCGAGTAGGCGATCTGGCCAATCTGGCCCTCGAAGGCCGCGACGGAGGCCGTGTTGACCATGACGCCCCGGTCGCCGTCAGGCGTTGGATCAGTCTTGGAGATGGCCGAAGCGGCAAGTCGCATGACGTTGAACGTGCCGACAACGTTGACGGTCAAGACCGTCCGGAAGATATCCAGGTCATGAGGGGTGCCATCGCGGCCGATGATCCGGGAAGCCCACCCGATCCCCGCGCAGCTCACCGCGACGCGCAAAGTCCCGGCGTTCGCCGCTTGGTCCACGGCACGTCCCACCACGTCAGGGTCGGCGACGTCACCGGCGACGTAGTTCGCACCACCGCCGAGCTCGTCGGCCAGAGCTTTGGCCCCTTCCTCGTTCCGATCGAGGATGGTGCAGGTCGCACCCCGCCCGGCGAGCATGCGGACGGTGGCCTCGCCAAGGCCCGACGCTCCCCCGCTGACAACTGCTGATACTCCGTTGATCTCCATAGCCGGGCACTCTAGGAGATCGCGCCCTTCCAGCCCAACCCGCTCTGCAGCCGCCACGAGCGCTCCCGGCGTCCCGCCGAAAGCGGGCTCGGGGTGGTATCAACCCTGGTTGTGCATCACCCGATTGTCTCCCCGCTCCCCGATCTGGGCGTCGGCCGCCGCAGTGGCAAGCCGGTCGACCAAGTCGTTCATCGGGTCCCCTGAGTGGCCCTTTACCCAGCGGAAGACGACGACTCCCGGTCCGCGATCTAGGACTTCGGCGACGAGGGGGCGCCAGAGATCCTGGTTGGCGACCGCATCGCCACGCGAGTTGCGCCACCCGCGCCGTTCCCACCCCCGCCACCAGGAGTCATGAAAGCACCGGACCACGTAGTTCGAGTCGCTGACGACCTCGACGGGCCCCTCGATGGCGGCGAGTGCCTCACGGGCGGCGGTGACCTCCATGCGCTGGTTCGTCGTCTGCGGATCAGCTCCGCTTGCATAGGGACCGTCCTCAACAGCCCAGGCCCAGCCGCCGGGACCGGGATTACCGCGGCAGGCGCCGTCTGTGTAGACCACCGTGCGAGTCATCGTCTCCAGCATGCCCGCTGCCGGCATCGCGCGCCCGTAGCCTGTTGCGCAGGCGGTGGTCGATGGCGGGTTGGCAGGGCCCCCGCGGCGGGGGCCGGCCGCGATCCGGCCGTGCTCAGCTGGCCGCTATCCGGCCGTGCTCAGCTGGCCGCTATCCGGCCGTGCTCAGCTGGCCGCGATCCGGCCGTGCTCAGCCGGCCGAGCCCGGCCATGGGACGATGGGACGTGATCTTCGACGGGTTCAGCCACCAAGTTCCCGACATCGATCCCAAAGAGACCGCCGAGTGGGTGGACTCCTTTGACGCCGTCGTCGACGCCGAAGGCAAGCAACGGGCGCGCTTTATCCTGATGAAGCTGCTCGAGCGTGCCCGGGAGTCCCAGGTCGGCTTCCCGGCGACGGTCTCGACGCCGTACGTCAACACGATCCCCGCCGACATGGAACCGTGGTTCCCCGGCGACGAGGACATGGAACGGCGCATTCGTGCCTACATACGGTGGAACGCGGCGGTCATGGTCACGCGGGCGAACATGCGGGCCGACGGGATCGGGGGGCATCTGGCGACGTACGCGAGCTCCGCCGCCCTCTACGAGGTGGGGTTCAACCACTTCTTCCGCGGCAAGGCGGACGGCCGGATCGGCGACCAGGTGTACTTCCAGGGACATGCCTCCCCCGGCATCTACGCCCGCGCCTTCATCGAAGGCCGGCTCACCGAGGAGCAGCTCGACCGCTTCCGCGCCGAGGTGGGCGGCGGGGGCCTCTCCAGCTACCCGCACCCGCGCCTGATGCCGGATTTCTGGGAGTTCCCGACCGTGTCGATGGGCCTCGGCCCCCTGTGCGCGGTCGCCCAGGCACGATTCAACCGCTACGCCTTCCAGCGAGAGCTCGTCGACACGAGCCGCAGCCGGGTCTGGTGCTTCGCCGGCGACGGCGAGCTCGACGAGCCGGAGAGCGTCGCGGCGATTGCGATGGCGGGCCGGGAGAAGCTCGACAACCTGACCATGGTCGTCAACTGCAACCTCCAACGCCTCGACGGGCCGGTCCGGGGCAACGGCAAGGTGATCCAGGAGTTCGAGGCCCTCTTGCGCGGAAGCGGGTGGAACGTCATCAAGGTCATCTGGGGTTCGCGCTGGGACGAGCTGCTCGCGCGTGACGTCGACGGCGTCCTCGTCCAGAAGATGAACACGACGCCGGACGGCGACTTTCAGAAGTACGCGACCGAGTCCGGCGCATACATCCGCGAGCACTTCTTCGGGCCCGACCCGCGACTGCGGAGGCTCGTCGACCATCTGAGCGACGAGGACCTCCAGACACTGCCCCGCGGCGGGCACGACTACCGCAAGCTCTACGCCGCGTACAAGGCCGCCGTCGAGCACACCGGGACGCCGACCGCGGTGCTGGCAAAGACCGTCAAGGGCTGGACGCTCGGGCCGGCGATCGAGGCGCGCAACGCGACACACCAGATCAAGAAGATGACCCGGGACCAGATCGAGGCACTCCGCGACCGCCTGTCGCTGCGCGAGGAGATCCCCGACAGCGCCCTCGACGCCGAGCTGCCGCCCTTCTACTGCCCGCCCGACGGCACCCCGGCGTGCGAGTACCTCGTGGGGGCCCGGAAGCGCCTGGACGGTCCGCTCCCCCAACGCGTCGTCCGCTCCGCTCCGCTGCCGGCACCGGAAGAGGCAACCTTTACCGACCTGCTCTCCGGGTCACGCGGCCGGGCCTTCTCGACGACGATGGCCTTCGCTCAGCTTCTCCGCAAGCTCGTGCGCGACCCCGGCATCGGAGCGCGGGTCGTGCCCATCGTCCCCGACGAAGCGCGGACCTTCGGGATCGATGCCCTCTTCCCCGAGGTCGGCATCTATGCACCCGACGGCCAGCAGTACACGCCCGTCGACGCCGATCTCCTGCTGAGCTACGCCGAGAGCCAGACGGGCCAGGTCATGGAGGAAGGGATCACGGAAGCCGGCGCGATGGCGACGTTCATCGCGGCGGCGACGGCCTACGCGACGCTCGGAAGCGCGATGCTTCCCTTCTACATCTTCTACTCGATGTTCGGCTTCCAAAGGGTGGGGGACCTCGCATGGCTGCTCGGTGACATCCGCGGACGCGGCTTCCTCCTCGGGGCGACGGCCGGACGCACGACCCTTCTCGGCGAAGGCCTCCAGCATCAAGACGGGCACTCCCTCGTCCTTGCGTCGAACATCCCGAACGTCATGGCCTACGACCCCGCGTTCGCATACGAGCTCGCCGTCGTCGTCCGCGACGGGATCCGGCGCATGTACGGCGAAGATCCCGAGGACATCTTCTACTACGTCACCCTGTACAACGAGAACTATCCGATGCCGCCGATGCCCGGCTTTGGCGCGACGGACGGCGGCGACGAAGCGGCCCGCCTGGAGGAAGGGATCCTGCGAGGGATCTACAGCTTCACCCCGCCAAGCGACGGCACGCGGAGGGCGACCGTCCTGTTCTCGGGAACCGCCTGGCGAGCCGCGATGGAAGCCCGGGAGATCTTGTCATCGCAATACGATGTTGCGACTGAAGTCTTCTCGGTTACGTCGTACAAGGCGTTGCGGGAAGACGCGCTCGCCGCCGAACGGTGGAATCGCCTCCACCCGCACGAGAGCCCACGCGTCCCCGCCGTCGTCGCAGCCCTCGCCGAAGCAGCCGGGCCGATCGTCGCCGTGACCGACTTCGTCAAGATGGTGCCCGACCAGGTGGCGCGATGGATGCCACACCATTTCGTCTCCCTCGGCACCGACGGTTTCGGCCGCTCCGACACGAGGGAGGCGCTGCGGAGGCACTTCGAGACCGATGCGGCCCACGTCGTCGTCGCCGTGCTCAGCGGTCTCGCCGAGACGGGACAAGCCAAGGGCGACGAAGTCGCCGATGCGATCCGCCGGTTCGAAATCGACGCTGACGCGCCCGATCCGCGCTCCGCGTGAGCCGAACAACGTGCACGGAAGCCTGCCCCGCAGCCGCACGCGCCCGGGGCGGGGCGGGGCTTTGAGCACCAACCCTCTCGAGGGGAGGCGGCTCTACTTGTGCACGCCGGACCGCCCCGACCTCGTGGCCTTCGTCTCTGCATGCGTGCGCGGTGGCGTCGATGTCGTCCAGCTGCGCGAGAAGCAGCTCGCGGCCCGCGACCTCCTGGCGCGGGCGAAGATCCTGGCGGCGGCCTGCCACGACCTCGGTGTCCCCTTCATCCTCAACGACAGGCCCGACCTTGCAGGGGCGGCCGGCGCCGACGGCGTCCACGTCGGCCAGGACGACGCACCACCCAGCGTCGCCCGGCGCATCCTCGGCGACAGAGCGATCGTCGGGCTGTCGACGCACGGTGCGGGCGAGCTTGCCGCAAGCGGCGAAGAGGCCGTCGACTACATCTCGGTCGGCCCGGTCAGGCCGACCCCGACGAAACCGGGTCGCCCCGGTACGGGCCTCGACTACGTCCGGCTCGCCGCGCGGCAAACCGGCGGCCGGCCTTTCTTCGTGACCGGAGGCGTCACACCCGCGACCGTGCCCGCCATCGCCGCAGCTGGGGCCCGGCGCTTCGTCGTCGTCCGCTACCTGGTCGGTGCCGGAGGAGGCGCTCCGCACGCCGATGCCGCAACGGTGGAGGCCGCGGCGCGGACCCTGCGCTCCGCCATCGACACCGCGATCGGCTCCGCTAGCCGAACCGTGGGCTCCACGAGCGGCACCGGCGACCGGGGCAACGGCCGCACCGCCAGCGCAGAGCTCTAGATCATCGAACCGTCACGAGGGCAGATGCGCGTCGAGGGGCGCCCGTGGGCGCCCCTCGACGGTTCGATAGTGCTGGAAATGTCCTGAGGTCCGTTGTCGATGCCGGGCGGGACCGTTTCCCGGACGGATTCTCAGGCGGTGATTGGTGGGATTCACCAGGTGGTCCAGCGGCCGGCTAGCGGCCAATCACCTCCAGGATCCCCAAGAGACTGCTACTGCTCAGTTGGACCACCTCCTTTCCCTGGTGGCCACAGGATACCGTCCGTGGCAGCGCCGGTGGCACATGGTCACCGGCGGGACGGTCAGATCCCGATGAGCTGGGCGATGAGCTCCCGGTGGTAGGAGGGGTCACCCAGGATCAGCTCGGATGATTTCGCCCGCTTGAAGTAGAGGTGGGCGTCGTGCTCCCACGTGAACCCGATCCCTCCGTGGATCTGGATGTTCTCCGCCGCCGCGTGGAAGTAGGCCTCGGAGCAGTACGACTTGGCCAGCGAGGAGACGACGGGCAGCTCCTCGGGGCTCTCGGCGGCGCACCACCCCGCGTAGTAGGCGGCGGACTTCGCCGACTCCACTTCCAGGAGCATGTCTGCGCACTTGTGCTTGATCGCCTGGAAGCTGCCGATGGGCCGCCCGAACTGGATCCGGGACTTCGCGTAGTCGACCGCCATGTCCAGGCAGCGCTGCGCGCCTCCCACCTGTTCGGCGGCGAGCGCGACGGCGGCGAGCTGCAGAGCCCGTGCGATGGCCGGACCCGCACCCCCCTCGGGCCCGACGAGGCGCCCCGGCGTTGCGGAGAACTCGAGCCGGGCCTGTTTGCGCGTCTGGTCCATCGTTGCAAGAGGCGTTCTCGTCAACCCCGGAGCATCGCCGTCGACCGCAAGCATGCTCACGCCGCCCGGCGTGCGGGCGGCGACGAGAATGACGTTGGCGGTGTTGCCGTCGATGACGAACATCTTGTGGCCGTCGAGCACCCAGCCATCGCCCCGGCGGCTCGCCTGCAGCGCGATGCCGTCGAGGTCCCATCTCCCACTGTCCTCCGTGTAGGCGAGCGTCGCCACCGACGCGCCGGAGGCGATCGCCGGGAGCAGCTCGCGCGCCACGGGGTCGTCGCCGGCCGCGAGAAGCGCGTTGGCACCGAGCGCGACCGTCGAGAAGTACGGGACGCAGGCGAGCGACCGGCCGAGCTCCTCGAAGACGACGGTCAGCTCGACGTGGCCGAACCCCGATCCTCCGAGATCTTCGGGGATCGCCAGGCCTTGGAGGCCGAGCTGGCTCCCCATCTGCTCCCAAACGGCCGGGTCGTAGCCCTGATCGGTCTCCATGAGGCGGCGGACCTCGCCCACCGGGGCCTTGTCGTCGAGGAAGCGACGGAGCGACCGGCGCAGCTCCTCCTGTTCCTCACTGAAGGCGAAGTTCATCGGATCCGCTCCCTTCGTGGCACCGCCGTCGTGCCGGCGCGCACGTCCGTGCCCACGCGTGCTGTCTAGCAGGATCCCGCGAACTAGACCAGGCGGTCAAGACACGTTGGGGCACCGGGCTACGCTCGAGGCGATGCCAGGTCCGGCCCGCGCCACAGAGACCCTCTTCCACCGTGACAGCCACGTGGAGATCCACCGGCTTGTCGTCGGTCCGCTCGACAACAACGTCTGGATCGTCCGGTGCACGGAGACCGGTGCCGCCGTTCTCATCGACGCGGCGAACGAGCACGGCCGGCTCCTCGAAATGTGCCGGGTCCTCGGCGTGGACCGGGTCGTCGAGACCCACGGGCACTGGGACCACATACAGGCGGTCCCGCACCTGCGCGCAGCCGGCATCTCCGTGGCCGTGGAGGCCAACGACGCCACGTTGCTCCCCTCCTATGACCAGATCCTCCACGACGAGTCCGTCGTCGATCTCGGGAGGCTCAGGATGCGGACCCTCCACACGCCGGGGCACACGCCGGGCTCGATGTGCTTCGCGCTCGACCGCGGCGACGACCCGCCGTTCCTGTTCACCGGCGACACGCTCTTCCCCGGTGGCCCCGGGAACACAGCGCTGCCGGGGGGCGACTTCGCCACCATCATCCGCTCGATCGACGAGCGCATCTTCGCCGCGTTCGCCGACACGACCCTCATCCTGCCCGGGCACGGTGACACGACGGTGCTCGCCAAAGAGCGCCCGCACCTTGAGGAGTGGGTGGAGCGGGGCTGGTGAGGCGCGCGATTGCAGCGCGTCTGCGGACGCGTCCGTTGTGTGAGACCGTAGCGCCGTGATAACGCACAAGGGCGTCCTCCTCTGTCTCGGCTGCCTGCTGGTCGTCGCCGCCGCCTGTGGCTCGTCACACACCGGTGTGATCGACGGCACCTACTACGGCACGGCAAACAGGACGTCGCACGTCGGCGGTGTGCCTTCTGCCGGGACGATCCTCGTGTCGGGTCCCGCCGGCACCTTCACGGCGACGGCGGGAGGCGATGGGCGTTTCTCGGTGGCTGTCCCGGCCGGGACCTATGTGGTGTCCGGGCGAGCATCGGGCCAGACCGGGGGCATCTCCGGCTGTCAGGATGCAGGCGTTCGGGTCACAGTTGGCCACACGGCACATATCGCCGTGACGTGCATGTTCCACTAGCCCAGGGGCAAGCGAAGCGCGCGGATCCGGCGGCGCGCAGAGGCGCATGACGTTCCGACCCCCCGACGGCGACGACAGCAACCCATGGCACGCTCGCCTGCGACGGCGAGCAACAGGGCAAACGTTGCCCGTGCGTCGTCTAGCCGGCGTCTCCGGCAAGGGCCGCTTCGACGAGTGAGCTCCAGGAGTCGTCGTCCTCGGGCTCGTGTCCGGGCAGGAGGTGTCGGCGGATGAAGACCCCGGCGACAGCAGCCTTCTCCTCGCGCATCGCGCCGTCGCCGTCGGCTTCGCCGTCGGCTTCGCCGAGCAAGGCCGCGGCCTGGATCACCCGCACGATGCTCCCGAGCTGGCGGCGGAAGTCCGCCGCAGCCGGCTCGCCGGCGGGGATCGATCTCCGCAGACGCTGTTCGACGCGATCGAGGGCGGCGAGGACGACCTTGACGTCGTCGCCGGACACGTGGCCCGCGCGGGCAAGTTCGGCATGGATACTCTCGACGACGGGGTCGAGCAGTTCGAGACGGGCGCAGTCGCGCTGGACCTGTGCGCACAGGACGTTGTGCGTGCCCTCCCAGCTCTCGTAGACGATGGCATCCCGGTACAGGCGAGGGAGCGGGGAAAAGTCCTCGATCGTGCCGTTCCCGCCGAGCGCTTCGATGGCACCGTGGACGACGTCGCTCGCCGCGATCGACGTCACGTACTTGTTGGCGTTGACGAGGAACCGGTGGGATGCCCGCTCGGCATCGCTCGCCACTCCCGTATCGACCGCCTCGACAAGCCGGGTCAAGAGCATCGTCGACGCGAGTGCCGCCTGCTCCTCCACCTTCATGAGGGCAAGTTGCTCCCGCACGAGCGGGAAAGAACCGATCGGCCGCCCGAAGGCCGTGCGGTGGCGGGCGAACGACGATGCTTCGATAACGGCACGCCGCATGAGCCCGGTCGAGCCGATGGCGTTCAACCAGCGCGACGTGTTGAGAAGCTCGCCGACGGCAACCTTGAACCCCTCGTCGATCTCCCCGATCGGCCAAGCCAGGGCATTGTCGAAGTCGATCTCGGCCGAGGCGAGGCCGCGGGTCCCGAGCTTGTCCTTGAGCCGGCGGATCCTGAAGCCGTTCGGCACGCCAGCGATGGTCCGTGGCACGAGGAAGCACCCGAGCCCCTTCGTCCCCGGTCCGGCCCCCACAGGTCGCGCCGTCACCGCGAACAGGCCCGCATCGGCCACCGAGCAGAACCACTTCTCACCCGAGATGCGCCACGCCCCCGCCTCGTCGGAATCGGCAACGGCCTCGGCCGCGTTCGACCCGACGTCCGACCCACCTTGGACCTCGGTGAGGAACTGAGATCCGCGGACCGCCGTGTCGTAGTCCGAGCTGACGAGGCCGGCCAGATGCTTCTCGACGAGGTCCGTCGATCCCCGGTGGCGGAGTGCCCGGGCCATGCCGACTGTGCACACGAGAGGGCAGGCGTGGCCGCCTTCTCCGACGTGCGAGAGCAGGTAGAACAGGGCCGCCTGGGCAAAGAGCCCTCCGGGCTTGTCGTCGTCGGCGATGCCCGAACCCCACACCGCTCGCCCGGCCTCGATGTGGGCGGGGTGGAACTCGATCGACTCGATCGGCGTCCCGACGCCGTCGAAGGGACGGTACGCCGGGAGCTCACGGTGGCGCTCCACGATGTCGACCGCCGGGTCCACGATGGCTGCGACCGCCGCGCCAAAGCTGCGCAGGCGCTCTTCCATCCCCGCCCGCCGCCCCGGTGCCCGGACATCCAGGACACGCGCCAAGTTGGGCGTCGCGTCGTAGTAGTTCGCCGGTCGCGCCTGCTTCCAGCGAACGAGCTCTTCTCGACCGCTTTCGTTATCCACCTTTGCAGCGTACCGATACCCCGATCACCGGTGCAGGTTGCGGTCGGGCTCCGGCCTGCCGGTATCGGCCGGTGCGGCCGCGCTCAGAGGGCTGTCATCGGGCGACGTGGCTCACTGACGAGCTCGATGCCCTGCGGGAGCCCCTCGACGGTCGTCTTGCCGCCGGAGACCTCGATGTCGAGGCGGGCGCCGGCCAGCGGGACTCCCTCGATCCGGAGCCGCTCGATGCCCTCCGGCAAGGCCGGTGCCAGCCACGTCTTGCCGTAAGGCACCCAGGGGTCCAGACGCAAGAGCGTTCGCAGGATCTGCAGGGACGACGCCGCCGACCAGGCCTGGGGCGAGCAGGACGTCGGGTAGCTGACCGGGATGGCGAACTCGTCCCGGGCGAGCCCGCTGAACAGCTCGGGGAGCCGCCCGCCGAGAGACATACCGGCATCCACGATCCCCATCGCGATGCGCTGCGCGCCTTCCATGAACCCATATCGCGACAGGCCGGCCGCGACGATGGCACTGTCGTGCGGCCAAACGGACCCGCAGTGGTAGCTGATGGGGTTGTAGCCGCCCATGGACGTCGCGAGCGTACGAACACCCCAACCGGAGAACATCTCCGGCGACAGCAGGCGCTCGGCCACCGCCGAGGCCCGATTCTCGTCGATGATCCCCGTCCACAGGCAGTGCCCGATGTTCGAGGTCAGGGAGTCGATGGGCTTCTTGTCGGCGTCGAGGCCCACGGCGTACCAGCCGCGATCGGCGAGCCAAAAGTCCCGGTTGAAGTCGGACTTGAGCTTCGCGGCACGCTGCGCGAAGCGCTCGCGGGTCGACCAGTCGCCGGCCTCGTGGGCGAAGTGCGAGCGCGCGATGTAGGCGGCGTAGGTATAGGCCTGGACCTCGGCAAGGGCGATGGGGGCGGCGGCGACCCGGCCGTCCGCGTAGCGGATCCCGTCCCAGGAGTCCTTCCAGCCCTGGTGCACGAGACCCCGGTCCGTCGCTCTTTGGTACTCGACGTACCCGTCACCGTCCGCGTCGCCGAACTCCTCGATCCAGGTGAGCGCGCGATCCGCGTGCGGGAGCAGGTGGTCGACTGCTTCCCGGGCAAGGCCCCAGCGCCGCAGCTCGCCGAGAAGCATGACGAACAGCGGCGTCGCGTCGGCAGTCCCGTAGTAGATGCTGCCGCCACCGAGCGACAGCGTCGCCGACTCCCCGAAGCGGACTTCGTGCAGGATGCGGCCGGGCTGCTCCTCGTTGATCGGGTTGACCTCCTTGCCTTGGAGGCGGGCGAGCGTCTGGAGGACCCCGAGGGCGAGCCCGGGATCGACGATGAGCGACATCCAAGCGGTCAGGATCGAGTCGCGCCCGAACAGGGTCATGAACCAAGGGGCGCCGGCTGCAACGACGACGCGGTCGGGGAAGTCGGGATCGAACAGGCGCAGCGCCCCGAGGTCGTCGGCGCCGCGCGCCACCACCTCCCTCAGGCCCTCGTTGTCGGAGTCGACGACGGGGACCTGCCGCCGCCAGCGGGCGAGGCGTTCCGCCGGCGCGGCGTGGCGAACCGGCTGGCCACAGACGTAACGCGGGGCGACACGGGCTCCGTCGACCACCGGCGTCACCTGGATGCACGTTGCCCACTCCTCGCCAGGGGGAACGACCACCTCGAATGTCGCCAGGTCGCCGCTGACGGTGACCGGCCCGCCGAAGGAGAGCTCGACACCGCGCTGGACGCCCCCCCGGCGGTAACTGAACGAGATGCGGTCTTCGGCGGAGTTGTGTGTGACCTCGCCGTCGGGGTCGGTGGCCCTCCCCTCTTTGACGGCGAAGACGTCGGCGAAATCGGCGTCGACGAAGAGCTCGACGGAGCAGAACGCCGCTTCGGTCGCGAAGTTCTTGATGCGGAGGTCCTCCCGCATACCCCTAGATCG
>JAJZBS010000094.1 GCA_021851885.1 Actinomycetes bacterium
AGGCAGGCGCCTGCCAGCGCACGGTGGCCGATCCCTCGCCGGCGATCGCCGTCACGTTCGTCGGGGCCGCCGGCGCGCCCGTCGAGTCCGGCGTTGCGGCCGAGGCCGGAGCGGCTGCACCAAGCACGACAGCCGAGCACGCGAAAAGGGTGAGACACGTCCGTGCCAATCGCCCCACCCCGTGCGGCCGGCGTGGCTGCGGCACCCGTGCTGAGAACGGTCCTCCGTTGAGCCCGGCTATGTCATAGCGCTGCCCACGACTGCCAATGAAGCGCATCGTTCCCCCTCCCGACGCGGCGTCGCACGCTCGTCCCGTTGCGGCACAGATTACCAATGAGCCCGGCTCGCCGCTCGGTCGCATCGGCGACGGGTCAACGGCGGCATGGCAGGTTCCCAACAAGAGAGGACCTGCCGGCGGCGGCCGTTTGCATCGACACCGTTCGTGGCTATTGACGAAGTCACTCCCGTGGTCGTTGCCCGGCGGTGTGGCGAAGAGATTCGTGGTGCCAGGAACTCTTCTTACTCCCTCAAGCGACCCGCTGACGACCCGCTGTATCTCCAAGCGATAACGCCGTTCTACTGGGCGCCGGCCGGTTGACCGTGACGGATGTGCCTCGACGTAGTGCAAGCCTCAGGCAGGCGTCGGACCTCGAATGAGGCCTACGAATACCAACCCGAGATGTCGATCAGGATGTCCGCCGTTGCCAACTCCGTTACCACGGTGATGCTGCCGTTGGGCCTGAGACCAACCACCACCAGTCCGAACGTCGTTGCCGGTTCCAACCAGCTGAGGACCGGGAAAGACGGCTGCGGCGTGGGTCCGGCCCACGCGAAGAGCGAGCCGGCCGACGACGGGCCGGAAAGGGTCAGGTTCACAACAGCGAGAACGGTGGGGCTGTTGGTCCCTGGCAAGGGAGCGATGCCCATGCCCCCTACCTGCACCGTCCGGGACATGCCGGGCTGAAGCGCATTGGCCGTCAAGTACGTTCCAGCACACTGTGCAAGCGGCGTGCCGCTCAGTCCCGACGGATCGCCGAGGCGCGTGTCGCAGATCCGGAAGGGAGGGGCGGCGGTGTAGGTCTCGCCCACTGCAGTCTGCTGCGATCCATCCGTGTACCAGCCGGTCACGTCGATCGTTACGTCAGCACTCCCGGCACCGGAGCTGACGAATAGCGAAATCGACGCGTTGCCACTCGAATCCACCCCCACCTTGGATACAACGTCGTTCGCGGCGGTCTGCCCTGCCGCGAAATTCAAGTTGGAAGCCGTGGGAAGGGATGTCCCGGTCGGATAGACCGTGGCGTAGCCGGCCCCGTTCGGGTTGAACACCGTCACATCCAGCGCGACGGCACCTATCCCGTTCGCAGGGAGGCCGCCGACGTTGTTGGTGAGCGAGACCTCGAGGTTGCTGCCGCCCATCATCGTCTCGTTGTCGCATTGGGCGGCGGGGCCTGACAGGTTTGACGGATTTCCTGCACGCGTATCGCAGATGCGGGCCGGAGTCAGTGCGTTGAAGTACCCGGCCGTGCTCGTGCCTTGGGCTGGCGCGACAAATCCCAAGAGGTCAACGAGGAGGTTGGTGATGTCCTGAGAGCCGTTGAAGATATCGACCTCACCGTTCTTGGGCAATGCGACCTCAACGAGATTTGGGGCGTTCTGGCCCTTCACCCAGTTGAGATTCGACGTCTGGGCCTGGATGCTGCCATCGGGGAAGACAGTCAGATAGCCATGCGTTGTCGTATCGACGACGGTGACGTTGAGGACCGCAGCCGTTGCATCCGAAGGAACGATCGAACCCGGCGGTCCGAGACCTCCGACCTGGATAGCGACCGTCGACTCTGGCGCAACGGGTGATCCGGATCCGGAGCCGTTGCACTGGGCCGCTGCACCCGATAGTTGTGAAGGATTCGATGGGCGCGTGTCGCATATACGGGTGGGAACGACTGGCGTGTAGACACCGGGTGCCGCCAGATAGGCGAAGACGTCGCTCGGTGGATTGGCCGGCGAGGCCTGCCCGGCGGCCGTCACAGAAACATTGACGGCGCCCTGGCCGGCCGGCGAGGTCGCGGTGCACGTGGTCGCCGAGGTGCAGGACACGCTCGTCGCCGCAGCCGCACCGAAGGTGACAGTCGGAGCGGTCCCGCCCGAAGCGACGAGGTTCCAGCCGGATATGGTCACCGTCGTGCCTCCCGACTGCGACCCGGTCATCGGCGAGATCGCCGTGACCACCGGAGTCGTCGCCGGCGTGACGGTGAGCGGGACAGTCGCCTCGAGATCGTTCGGGAACAACGAGTTGGTGCTGTTGCCCGGATCGATCCCGAAGAGGTTCGTCTCGAACACCTCGACGTTGTACGAGCCCGGGGAGAGGCTCGCCGGCACCGTGATCGAACCCGCGAGTTGCGGGTAGGTGGAGATCGAACCGGTCGAGGTCGAGGAATCAAATGCGTACGCCGGTGCGGTGACCCTCAGGCTCGGATTCCACGGGTTTTCAACGCCGCCAGTACAGGTTCCGCCTGCGACCGGGCAGTACAGGATGGCAAGGTTGGCGGCGGGAAGGGGGGTGTCCAACCCGCCCTTGACCCCGCCGGGACTTGGAACGGTACTGAGCGGATCGCCCCACCAGTAGGGACAGACGACCGATGCACTCGGCGTGCACGAGACGTCGGAGACCTTGACCGATGTCCCGGCGGGAACCGACGAGCTCGCAAGCGCAAGCGTCGGGTTGGCCGGCTCTGGATTCGGCGCCGACGAATCGGAGAGCACGACACCGCCCAACAGGTCCCCATTGGTGTCGGCGGTGGCCAGGACACAACCGGGAAGCCCGATGTTGACCTGCTGCTGCGTCGGTGGGCAGACAGCGTTGGGGTCGCCTCCGTTTTGGAAGGTAGCCGGAACGACATAGGAGGAGTCCCACGTCGCCGGGCACCCCTCGATATATTCGGCGCAGAACAGAAAGTCCCCCGTGTTGGGGTCCCCCATGGCCAGGACAGCGGCTTGGAGATCCGCTGCCGGAGTGATGGCAACAAGAGGGCTGGCCTCCCCAATGCCAACGCCGTACGGTGGCGGATTGAGCGCGTCCAGACTGTGGCACGACACTGCGATAGATGCCCCCGTCTGTGTGTCAATGACAGCCAAATGCGCGGGGATCAGCGACGAGGTCTGACCGTTGAAGTTGCAGTCCCCGAGGAAGATACCGGGGGCACTCCCTTGCAAGGGACCCGGTTGCGTGGCACTCGCTGGCGCGGGAAGAACGCCGGCCGTTCCGATCGCGGCGGCGACGAAACCGACCCTCCGGGCGTACCCCCAGGCTCGGCACCCGCGACGTACCCCGCGCATGTAATGGTCATTGTGCGGCCCCCGCCCCTCGGCCGGCGAGCCTGGCAGTTGCTGGCGCCGCAGGGGAGCGCGGCGAGATAGCTGTGAACACCTGATCCCCCACACGATCAGCCTCCTTGCGCCTCGCTCGTCACGCCGACTATATCCACCGAGCGGTGGGCCAAGCAGTTGGGTCGAGCTTGGGCGATGACCGGGTCCCCTCCCCTGAGATGATCAACCTGGCCTGGGCCCCGTCATCCTGTCTATGCCCAAAATGGCACGCATCACCCGTTCGTTGCTCGCCGAGTTGAGCCGAAGCGAGCCAGGAGGTCGTCCACGGCCTCCTCTGCCCGGACTCGCCGGGATGTCTGCGAGCTCGGTCTGAAGCTGTTCCAGGGCGACCTTGAGGGCATGCTCCTCGGGCCCGAGCATGGCGTGGTCGCTCGAGTCGAAAAGGTGCCGGCCGAGATCGGCGGCTTCGAGACAGAGCAGGTCGAGGAAACACTCAAGACGCCGGCCCGCTTCGGCCAAGGGCCTGGACGATGGAGCGAGATCGTTCCATAGCACGACTACCTCAAGGTCCTCTGGCCATAGTCCGTTGAAGAGTGGATCCTCGAAAAGGGTGACGACCGTCCCAAGCTTGCGCCCGGATCCGTCGGTGCTCCTTGGACCTCTGGCGATACGCACTTGGCGCATGACGTCGTGGAGATCGTCGTCCGACAACGAGTGCCCGACAAGAAAGCATGTACCGGATCGTGCAGCGGGCCCATGGGGCGGCCTGGGGAGCGAAGGAGGGGCGTTATCTTTTTGGATGCGACGGCGACGCACGACGCTCGGTGTCCTCTTGGCCGCAGGATCACCCGACGCACCGCCGTAGTCGGCCACGCCTGCATGCACTACGGCGACCGGGGCTCGCGCACGCCCGGTCGACCGCCACGACGGCGCCGAGCGGTCGAGAGCCGCCCGATGTCGAGTCACAGCCGTCTGCTACAACCAAACGTGAAGACGGGTGAGGTCCTAACGTGAAGACCTCAAAAGCGCCCACGGCAGGATTCGAACCTGCGACGCACGGTTTAGGAAACCGACGCTCTATCCCCTGAGCTACGTGGGCAACAAACACACCCGGACGATGCGGTGCGCCACGCCGCCCCGCTCGGACGCGACGTCGCGGCTCGCTCCCCACCAATCCTACGGGACCGGTCCGTCGCAGGACCGAGGACGCCCGCGGGTCCCTGACGACGTTGGCCGCAGCTACTCCTCGACAAGTTCGATGAGGGTCCCCAGAGCGCCCTTCGGATGGACGAAGGCGACGGTCGTCCCACGGGAGCCCGGCCGGGGAGCGTCGTCGATCACCCGGGCGCCGGCACTCTTGACGGCGGCCAGGGCCTGTGCGCAGTCGGCGACGCGATAGCCGACGTGGTGCAGGCCTTCGCCGCGCTGAGCCAGGTAGCGGGCCACGGGCGAGTCGTCACGGAACGGCGACAACAGTTGGATGTAAGAGGTCCCGACCTTGATGAGCGCCTCTTCGACACCGTCGGACTCGATCCGCTCCCGGTGGGCGAGACTGGCGCCGAATACACGCACGTACCAGGCGAGCGCCTCGTCGAGGTCCTTCACGGCGATCGCCACATGGTCGACGTCGGTGAGCAACGTTTCTCCCATGCCGCTCAGACCCCGTGACGGCGAAACATCGTGATCCTGTCCTCTCCGACCTTCGCCCGGAGCTCGGGATCGTCGATCCCCTGGCCCTCGCCTGGCGCGAGGCACAGGACGCCGATCTTGCCCTCGTGAAGGTTGCGGTGGACCTGGTACGTCGCCTCCCCCACTTCGTCGAGCGGGTAGGTCGCCGACAGGGTGGGCTGGATGGCTCCCTTGGCGATCAGCGCGTTGGCGGCCCACGCCTCCCGGTAGTTGGCAAAGTGGCTCGCCCGGATGGTCTTGAGCTTCATCCACAGGTGGCGGTTGTCGTACTCGATCATGTAGCCACTCGTCGCCGCGCACGTCACGATCGTGCCGCCACGCTTTGTGACGAAGACGGATGCGCCCATCGTCTGGCGGCCGGGGTGCTCGAAGACGATGTTCGGATCGTCGCCGACGAGCGCGCGGATGTCCTTACCGAAACGACGCCATTCCGCCTCGTCCTGGGTATCGCCGGACCAGAACTTGTAGTCGGCGGCACGCCGGTCGATCACAGCCGCGCACCCCATGTCCTCGAGGAGCTTGACCTTCTCCGGCGAGCTGACGACGCCGACAGGCGTCCCGCCACCGTTGAGGACGTACTGGACCGCGTAGCCGCCGAGCCCACCGGTCGCGCCCCAGATGAGGACGACATCGCCCTGCTTCATGTCGGCGCCGTTCTTGGAGACGAGCATCCGATACGAGGTCGAGTTGCACAGCGCGTTGCAGGCTGCCTCTTCCCACGATAGGTGTGCGGGCTTGGGCATGAGCTGGTTGGCCTTGACGACGCTCAGCTCCGCGAGCCCCCCGAAGTTCGACTCGAAGCCCCAGATACGTTGATTGGCCGCGAGCATCGAGTCGTCGTGGGCGGTCGGGTCCTGATCGTCGACGTAGTTGCAGTGAACGGTCACGCGGTCGCCCGGCTTCCAATTGCGCACCGCCGATCCGACCTTGAGGACGACACCCGAGGCATCAGAGCCGAGGACGTGATAGGGCAAGTCGTGGCGCTTGCCCCAGGCACTCTCCTTGCCGAGTCGCGACAGGAAGGCGAAGGTCGGCAACGGCTCGAAGATCGACGTCCAGACGGAGTTGAAGTTGATCGAGCTCGCCATGACGGCGACGTAGGCCTCGTCGGGGGCGAGCTCGGGGCGCGCGACTTCCTCGACGTGAAGAGACTGGCGGGGATCTTTCTGTGGCGAGGGCACTCCTTCGAACATGCCGACGTCTTCCTTGCGGACGAAGGCGGCCCGGAAGTGGTCAGGGAGGGGGATCGCGGCGATCTCCTCGCCGGATGCCCCCGCCTGGATGGCTTCGAGGACTGCACGCATGGGCGTGAATCTAGCCTCCGCTCTAGACTGCGCTTCATGCCCGGCTCCGTGATCGTCTCCGGTGCCCGCACGCCGATCGGCAAGCTTGCGGGCTCTCTCGCCTCTTTCAACGCCATGGACCTCGGTGGTTTTGCCATCGCGGCCGCCCTCGATCGCGCGGGGATCGCCCCCGACGCCGTCGACTACGTCTTCATGGGCCACGTCCTCCAAGCGGGCCAGGGCCAGATCACGAGCCGCCAGGCTGCGGTGAAGGCGGGCATCCCGATGTCGATCCCCGCAACGACGGTGAACAAGGTCTGCCTGTCGGGGCTCAACGCCATCTTCCTCGCCGACATGCTCATCAACGCGGGACTCGCCGAGATCGTCGTCGCCGGCGGGATGGAGTCGATGACCCAGGCCCCCTACATCCTCCCTGGCGCCCGCGCCGGCTATCGCTTGGGCGACGGAAAGCTCGTCGACGCGATGATGCTCGACGGCCTGTTCTGTGCCTTCGACAACTGCGCGATGGGTCTCGGCACAGAGCGCTATACAGCCGGGACCGGCATCGACCGGGACCGCCAGGACGCCTTTGCCGCGCTCAGCCACGACAGGGCTGCGGCCGCCATCAAAGAAGGCCGCCTCGCCGCGGAGATCGTCCCGGTGTCGGTGCCACAGCGCAAGGGCGATCCGATCGTCGTCGACACCGACGAGGGTGTGCGGCCAGGAACGACAACAGAGACCCTCGCCAAGCTTCGCCCCGCATTTGACAAAGAGGGAACGATCACCGCCGGCAATGCCAGCCAGATCTCCGACGGCGGAGCCGCCGTCGTGGTGATGGCGAAGGAGCGCGCCGGCAAGCTCGGGGTGACCCCCCTGGCCGAGGTCGCCGGTTACGGCCAGGTGGCGGGCCCCGATGCGTCGCTTCTCACCCAACCGTCCCGGGCAACCTTCCAGGCGCTGGAGCGCGCCGGCAAGTCGGTGTCCGACGTTGATCTCTTCGAGATCAACGAGGCATTCGCCGCGGTCAGTCTCGCCTCGATGGAAGACCTCGGCGTCAGCGATGACATTGTCAACGTCAACGGCGGGGCCATCGCCCTCGGGCACCCCGTCGGTATGTCGGGAGCCCGTCTCGCTTTGACGCTCATCTACGAGCTCGGCCGGCGCGGTGGCGGGCTCGGGGCCGCGGCCCTCTGTGGTGGTGGCGGCCAGGGCGATGCCCTGCTGCTCAACGTCTGACCCACCGCATCCGGCGTCCAGCGGGCGCTCGACGCCGTTCCGTCAACCGAGGTCGCGCCTACCCTCGAGGGCCCGTCCAAGGGTCAGCTCGTCTGCGTACTCGAGATCGCCCCCCACAGGCAGGCCGCTCGCAATGCGCGTGACGCGGGCACCGAGAGGCTTGAGAAGCCGGGCCAAGTACATCGCCGTCGCTTCGCCTTCGATCGTCGGATTGGTGCAGACGATGACCTCCGTGATCGCTTCGGGCTCCAAGCGCGCCATGAGCTCGCTGATCCGCAGGCGGTCGGGGCCGATCCCGTCGATGGGATTGATGGCGCCTTGCAGGACATGGTAAGTGCCCCGATGTTCGTGGGTCTTCTCGATGGCCACGACGTCCCGGGGGTCCTCGACGACGCAGACAACCGACGTGTCACGCCGGGAGTCCGCGCAGATCTCGCACAGTTCCCCTTCGGCGACGTTGAAGCAACGCGTGCAGAAGGTGATCTTCTCTTTGACCTGCACGATCGCGTCCGCGAGGCGCAGTGCATCCTCTTTCGATACGCGTAGCAGGTAAAAGGCGAGACGCTGCGCTGACTTGGGACCGATCCCGGGCAGTTTGTGCAGCTCATCGACGAGCACCTGGATGGACGACGAGAACAGGGATGAGCTCACCGGGGGGGCGCCGCTCAGGCCTCGACTTCGCGAGCACCGGGGAAGGCTTCGAGAAGACGAGCCTCCGGTGTCGCGCCCGCGACGCCGTCTGCCGGCGTTCCTGCGTCGTCGCCGGAAAGCACCTCTTCGATCTCCGACGGCGCGATGTCAGTGTCCTGGGCGTCGGTGTGATCGGCCGCGTTATCGCGTTCGGGTGTGGCGGCACGCGGCCCCCGTGCTGGGCTGCGGCGTTGGAGGCCCGTGCTCGTCTCGTCGACGGTGAGCCGAATGCGGATGCGCGTGCCGAAGTGCGCGGTGAGCGCGGCTTCGACGTCCTCGCGGCATGTCTCGCACATGTCGCGATGGACGGGATCGGGAAGGGCAAAGGAGGCGACGTCCCCGTCCAGCGCGGCGAAGTGGCCGGCTCGATAGCGCGCCTTTGCCCGGCCGGTCAGGGACGGGAGGATCGTGTCGCCCCAGGCCTGGACGATGTCGTCACGCGTCGGCATCGATCCGGAGGCTGCCTCCACCGTCTGCTCCGGCGGGTCCGCCACGGGCACCGGCGGGTCCGGGCGACCGGAGGGCATCGCGGCGCGATCGGCGGGAAGGGCAGCCTCGGCCTGCGCCGGGCGGCTGGCCCGGAAAGCCCCGAGAGCAGCCCCCGGCTGGGTAGAAGCCCCACGCTCCGGTCGAGGCTCTCCCGTCGTCGGGACCGGTGCGGCCGCCGGACCTGAGCCCGGGGCTGCGGGGCCAGGGACCGCGGGGCCTGAGCCCGGGGCTGTGGCGGTGCCGAGGGACGTCGGGGGGCCGAAGGCCGCGCTGGGGGGTGGAACGGCCGATCGCTGCCCACCACCAGGAGCGTTGACCCTGCGTTCGAGGGTCTCGAGCCGCTCGAGGAGGGCGGCCGGGGAGTCGTCGGCGTCGGGATGGGCGAGGCGGACAAGGGCCACTTCGAACAAGACCCGCGGCTCCAGGGCGTCGCGCATCTCCACCTGGGTGCGCCCGACGACCTCCATCGTCCGCACGAGCCCGGCAAGACCGAGGCGCGTCGCCTGGTCCTTGGCGCGATCGGTTCCCGCTCTCCCCTCGACAAGCGCGGGGGCAACCATCGCGAGGAACCCCTGGCGCAGGTACTCGACGAGGTCGTTGGCGAGCTGTTGCGGATCACCACCTGCGTCGAGATCCCTGGCGAGAGCGACAAGCGCGGCACCGGCGTCGCGCTCGCACAGGGCGTCCACGAGATCACCCACGTCTGGGTCGGCCTGGGCGACGGCCCCTGCGACGGCGACCTGGTCAAGGACGGAGAGGGCATCGCGCGCCGAACCACGCCCCTTACGCACAGCCGACGCGATGCCCCCTTCGGGGACGGTGAGGTTGGCGTCAGCCCGGACCGCCTCGAGAAGCTCGGCCAGCAGGGGCGCGGGGAGGAGGTGGAACTCGAAATGCTGGGTGCGGCTGCGGATCGTCGCAAGGACTTTGTGCGGGTCCGTCGTCGCCAGGACGAAGACGACGTGGCCCGGGGGCTCTTCCAGGGTCTTCAACAGTGCATTCGACGCGGCCGTCGAGAGCATGTGCACCTCGTCGATGATGTACACCTTCCACCGACCCGGCGTGCCCAACGACGCCCGTGCCACCAGGTCTCGCATCGCCTCGACGCCGTTGTTCGATGCAGCGTCGAGCTCGTGGACGTCCGGTGAGCCCCCCTGGGCGATCGCCGTGCACGAGGCGCAGGTGCCGCAGGGCTCCCCCTCGTCGGGCGCGGCACAGTTGAGAGCCTTGGCGAGGATCCGCGCAGTGGAGGTCTTGCCGGTCCCCCGGGGACCGCTGAACAGATAGGCGTGCCCGACCGTGCCCGCCTTGACGGCGTTGCGCAGCGCGAGGACGGTATGGTCCTGGCCGCGCACCTCGGCGAAGAGCTGCGGCCGATAGCGACGGTAGAGGGACCGGTAGGCGGGGCTTTCCGGTTCGTGAGCTTCGACCACGAGCGCAGACTACCGGCGGGGAATGATGTCCGGGGGTCCGACGAAGAAGCCGTCGCGCGCTGCGGCGGCCAGATTGACTGCGGCACACGAACCGACCCGCTGAGAGCTGCTGCCTTCCGACCCTGACTCGGTTCACGGGAGCCCGTTGCGCAGGACCCGGCCGCCGCAGTGCGCGACGGCTATCAGCCCGCAGGATACCCTCGGGGTCGCCCAGGTGGCGTCACGGGGCCGGGAGAGGTGCGAGAGCGGCCGAATCGGCACGACTGGAAATCGTGTGTGGGGCAACCCACCGGGGGTTCGAATCCCCCCCTCTCCGCCAATGCTCCACGCGCCCTCGCATGGAGCGGGAACTCCAGAAGGCTGGGAGACCGGCTCTGGTAGCGTCGTTGCGTGGAGAGCGCTGAAGACAGCCCTGCTCAGACCGGGGAAAGTCAGACCGGGGCTCCACGTGCAGGGTCCGCCGAAGCGTCGGGCTTCGTTCTCGACCACTTGTTGGCCGCCCTGGGCGATGCCATGCCCGGCGACCAACACGGGAGGCTCGCCCCCTATATCGCGAGAGCCGCCCACGCCGCAACGGATCCCCCGATCGAGCGTCGGCGTGCGCTGCGCTGTGCCGAGTGGGCGGACGAGATCGTGGCGATCCCGGCCCACTCCCATCTGGCCAAGCTCGCCAGGCGGGCGCGGGAGGTCGTGCGCCAGCTCGGCCGCACCGCGAGCAGCGAGATAGCGGACGCCCAGTTGCTCGTCTACTGGAGGGACCACGCGGCGGTGTCGCCGGGGATCGCTGCTGAGGCGACAATGGTGGCGGAGGCCATCCATGTCGCGACGGCCGTGGCCGACCAGGTGGGCTGGGAGGAGGTCCCCTGGCAGAGCCTGATCGAGGACCTCCTCGCCATCACGAAGCCGTGAGAATGCAGCCGGGCGGGCCTGACGACGCCGACCGGCTGATGCTCCTCGCACTCGAAGAGGCCGCGGCAGCACCTGCACATGGGGACGTGCCCGTCGGAGCCGTCGTCGCCGCAGCAGACGGGCTGCTGCTCGCGCGCCGGCACAACGAACGAGAGCTGAGCGGAGACCCGACCGCACACGCCGAGATACTCGCCCTCCGCGATGCCTCCAAAACGCTCGGGAGCTGGCGCCTGGACGGGACAACCCTTGTCGTGACCGTCGAGCCGTGCCCGATGTGCGCAGGGGCCCTCGTGGCGGCCCGCGTCGCGACCGTCGTCTTCGGTGCCGCCGATCCTCGTGCCGGGGCCTGCGGATCTCTGTACAACGTGTGTGCCGATCCGCGGCTCAATCACGAGGTCGCCGTCGTCCCAGGCGTGCGCGCCGGGGATGCCGCCGCTCTTATGACGGGGTTTTTCGCACCGCGGCGCTAGCAGGCCACTGAAGTAGTGGCCGCTCGATTCGCGATCTTCGGACGGGTGGGCGAGAATTGGTCATGGCGCTCGGTCGTTCGAATCTCCAGCCCCGCTTCGGGGATCCTGAAGGGTCCAGAAACTCCCAGCCACCGTCTTGACCTGCCAGGATGGAGTCGGCGAGGAGGGACACGTTCGCGAAGGACGCCGAGATCCTGGTCTTACGCCACCAGCCGGCAGTCCTTGAACGCCAGGTCGGCCGAGCCCGCTTTACCTGGTCGGGCCGGGCGCTCATCGTGTTGAGAGCCGGGTCGTAGCCCACGAGGGCTCGCAGGCGCCCGACGCCCGGCCGGACGTCGGACTTGGTTCCCCGTGCCACGGTACGCTCTCCTCGGAGATGCCGGACTTCCCCGGTATTTCTCTTCGCATCTAGACACTTTCCTGGACGCGAGGACAGGTCAGAGTGGCAAATATGCCCCCTGACCAGGAACGGAGGGATGCGAGAGTGGCCGAATCGGACGGTCTCGAAAACCGTTGTGGGTCCTGCCCACCGTGGGTTCGAATCCCACTCCCTCCGCAGGCGAGGCGCGCGAGCCCGTGAGGGACGCGCGCGCACCTGCCCACAGGATGAACGGGGCGCCCGACGACTTCGCCTGTGCCGCAGCGGCCTTCGTCGAGGTCGTCGCGGCGTGGTCGACCGAGACTCTCGGCGAGACGAGGAGATCGCAATGCGCGGGCGAGAAACGGGAGCGCCCTGGAGATCGAACGCCGGGCTACAGCGCCATCTGAGCCGCG
>JAJZBS010000095.1 GCA_021851885.1 Actinomycetes bacterium
TCGAGGACCAGTCGGACCGCCCGCTCCCTCACCTCCGCCGGGTAGGGCGTGCGCCTCCGGCTCTTCTCTTCTGGCATGGCTCCATCCTCTCAAGAGGTGGAGCAGTCACCGAACCCGGGGCGATTCAGAGATCGGGACGCGCCGTCCGAGATTCGGGACGGGCGGGGATAGTTGTAAGTGAGACAGTTCAATCCGGAGCAACAAGGTCGGCCCGGCCTTGACACCCCTGGTATCCTGTACTCACACAACTGAACTGAAGGTCGACCTCCGACGTGGCCGCAAAGGCTGCATGAAGCAGGGACCTAAAGCCCGCCTCCGGCGAGCGACCTTCTCCAATCAACGAGGAGGTCCGGCCAATGTCTGAGGCTGAAGTTGCACCCGCGTCGGCAGCGCTGGAGTCCGGCGAACTCATAGATCATGGCGATCTCCGAGCATGCCGGAGCGTGATCCGCCGTGCGACACCACGCTGGACGTGGAGCGCCGACGAGTTCCTGGGAGTGTGCGACGAGACCATCGTGTCGGCCCGCAAGGGGTTCGACGCGTCGCGTGGTTCGTTCGGAGGCCGGCTCCAGCAGAGGGCGAAGGACCGCGTGGCCCGCTCGTTGACAAGATCGCGACCTTCCTTCGAACGTCGGAATCGGCCGGAGTCTCTTGAGCGCCTGCAACTGACTGGCGAGGAAGATCAGTTCACGGCAACTCTCGACGGCTCCTTCGTCGCCATCGAGGAGTGGGAGTCCATTAAGGCGTTCCTGAAGTGCCTGGAAGGACGCGATCGGCAGATCGCGTCGATGCTGGCGGAGGGGCGGTCGCAGGGGGAGATCGCGTCTGACCTGTCCATGAATCCCCGAGCAGTAAGCCGGGCGGTCGCGAGGATCCGCCCGTTGGCCACAGAGCACTTCCAACTCCGTAGCCGGCGGCCGAGCGCCGCCTAGGCGGCCAAGTTCGTTGCCCACCAGGGCATCGAGAGCAGTACCAACAGACCAACAGCGCGGCCGCAAAGGCTGCAGAAGGGAAGTACACATCATGGTTAGCAAGCCCGACGCAGTTCACAAGCGTCAGCAGGAGTACGTGGACAGCATCTCCACCAATGACGAACCGCTCGACATCATTATCGCCGGAGCGTTCATCCAGTCAATCCGGGAACTCGGCTACAAGAGCGCCGCGACTGCGGCCGACGAGCTCATCGACAATTCGATCGAGGCCGGAGCAGAGAACGTCCACCTCGCGTTCGGCTATGGGCCGAAGTCGGATGCAAAGCCGACCCAGGTCGCGGTGCTCGACGACGGCTACGGCATGGTGCCGGGCATGGTCGGCGCCGCGTCACGGTGGGGTGGAACGGACCGTGAGGGCAGCCGGAACCTCTTCGGACGCTTCGGCTACGGACTGCCCAGCGCCTCCGTGTCCCAGGGGAAGGCGTTCAGCGTCTTCTCCCGGGTGGACGGCGGGCCGTTCTTCGGGGTGACGATCGACGTCGACGAGGTCCGGCAGGCCAAGCGTGACAAGTCTGGTCGCTTCCTGATTGCGACGCCGACGGAGTCCGCACTGCCCGCATGGATCGTGAGCTATGCCGAAGAGAACTTCCCTGGAGGAGTCGGCGCGCTTCGGACCGTCGTGGTCTGGGACAAGTTGGACAAGATCACGTGGAAGACGACGACCGCGCTGGAGACCAACCTCCTCCAGCACTTCGGTCTCGTCTACCGGGGATTTCTCCGCCAGACGTCAATCTCGGTGAACGGCAAGGCGGTCGGCCCGATCGATCCGCTCTTCATCACCCCCGGATACCGCTTCTACGACGTCGACGACGACCGTGCCGAGGCACTCCCGCCCCTCAAGTTCGAGGTCAAGGACGACCATGCTAAGTCGATGGGCGAAGTGACCATGCGGGTCTCGTTCATGCCCCCCGGCTTCCTATCCAAGGACAAGTCCAAGGCCGCCACGTCGAAGAACGCGAATCCCCGGTTCGCGATCCGGAAGGAGAACAACGGCATCATCGTCTGCCGCAACGGCCGGCAGATCGACGTGGTCACCCGGACCCCGCTCCTCGTGTTCCAGAACAACGACCGGTACCTCGGGTTCGAGCTCGATTTTCCGGCCGCCCTGGACGAGGAGTTCGGCGTGACCACCGCCAAGCAGCAGATCTCCATTTCGGACCGCATCTGGGACCACCTGCGGCAGGCCGGCTTCCCTCGCGTCATCTCCTCGTTGTCGAAGCGCTACGAGGAGGAGCGGGCAGATCGGAACGTCGGTCGCGAAGAGAGCCCTGACGTACCCAAGGCGTCGGAGGCGGTCATGGAGGAAGCCGCCCACCTGATCCGTCGGCGTCCGACGAGCGAGGACGCGAACCAGGAGGCCGAGGACAACATGCGTCGCGAGGTCGACCGCCTGGCGAGGGAAACGGGACTGCCGCCCGATCTGATTGCGGACCAGAAGCAGAAGGAGGCCGACGCCCGCCCCTACCTGGTCGAGCGAGAGAGCGTGACGGACGCTCCCTTCTACCGAGTCGAACAGCGTGGCGGTCAGATGGTGCTCCTGATCAACACCGCGCACCGCTTCTTCACCGACGTGTACGCCGTTCAGGAGGGGCACGAGGGTGCCCGGATACGGGCCTCCCTGGAGTTGCTCCTGTTCGTGCTCGGCGAGTGCGAGCTCGATACGAATGAGGAGGGGAAAATCTGGTACGTCAGCGAGCGGATCGAGTGGTCCCGGCGACTGAACGCGGCCTTCACCCTCCTGGAGGATCACATCGACCTCATCGTTCAGGAGCCCGATGTGGAGGTGACCGGCGATCTTGCCTGACCGCCGGCAGATGAAAGGCTCCGGCGGGAGGAGGATGCGCAATTGCAGCGTCTGACCGAGGTTCGTCGGATGGTCATCACGGAGCTGGTCGCCTCGGGATTCGAGTTCCGAGGCGGCCAGCTCGTACCACCCGAAGGTGACGGCAAGGACGTCGCCCGCTCCATGCATTCCACCCAGCGTCGACATGCCCTGTTGAAGGCAGCCCCGTTCATCCACGAGTGGGAGGATCAACTCCTGGACCGGTTTGCCGACGGCTCCGACGTCGACCCCGCGGGGATCCTCCCTCGCATCCGGGCCGTAGAGACGCCGGAGGAGGCGGCGTTGTTCCGCTTCGCCAGTCTGCACTGGGCCGTCCCCGTCTCCCAGGGCTACGGTCGTCGTACTCGCTTTCTCGTTACTGATCAGGCGAACGGCAAGCTCATCGGGATCGCCGCCCTCGGGGATCCCGTATTCAACCTCGGCGTGCGAGACCGCCTCATCGGGTGGGATCAGGCACAGAGACAGGACCGCCTGTACAACATCTTCGATGCTTTTGTGCTCGGCGCGGTCGACCCATACCGACAGCTGATCGCCGGAAAGCTCGTGGCCCTCTGCGCGGTCTCCGATGAGATCGTGGCGTTCCTCGAGGCGAAGTACAAGGGCGTCCGGACGACAATCCGGGACGAGGAGAAGATATCGCGTCCCGTGCTCGTCACGACGTCCTCTGCACTTGGACGTTCGTCAATCTACAACCGCCTGCGGCTGGGCGACCGGAAGGTATTTGAGCCAATCGGCTATACCGAGGGCTTTGGCCACTTCCAGTTCTCGGACGCCGTCTTCCAGAGCCTGGTGGCCCTGGTGTCAGAACAGGAGAGATTCCGTGGGAACAGATACGGCGATGGGCCCAACTGGAAGATCAGGACGATCCGTTCGGGCCTCGAACGCCTGGGCCTGTCCGGCGATCTTTTGAAGCACGGCATCAAGCGCGAAGTGTTTGCAGCTCCGCTGTCGTACGGGTGGAGGGCCTTCCTCCGAGGTGAGACAGACGTAATCAAACCGATCGCCTACCCAATGGAGGACATCGCCGCGCACTACCGCACGAGGTGGGCGATTCCGCGCGCTGAGCGTAGGCCGGAGTTCAAGCAGTGGAAGCGCGCTTCGATGCGATTGTCGAGTGAACTTGCGGAGCTCGTTCCGGGTCAGGCAAGTACGCAGGACCGGTTCGAACCTGCCGAGCCCACTTAGTCGAACAAGAGATCGGAGGCCGGCCGCAAGGTCGACCTCCGATATCAACTGTGAAGCTCTCGACAGTCCAGTTCCGCGTAAAGAACCATGAGTACTTCGCGAACTACATGAGGCGCCACGTGAGTAGAGGCAACGATCTGCAACGCCTCGTCCGTCACATGGAGCAGCTGAGCCAGGGAACTCGTGTTGCCTTGTGTCGATTCCAGAGCGGCATGCGCACGCCGGTCGAGTTCGCGGACCAGTGGAGGGGACCAGTATGAGTCCCCCCACGTGGTGGGGTTTCGGGGCCGGTCCACCATGAGGTGAGCCACCGGCGTGATGCTCGGTGTGTACGCCAAGTGCACAACGAGGAGATCACACCGATGGCTCTGTCCGATTCTGCCCTGTCCGAGCTGCTCGACGCGCTCCGCGCCGGAGACGGCATCGATCTCGTCCGTGAGCTCGCCCAGTGGGCGCTCCAGCAGCTCATCGAGGCCGAAGCCGCCGAGAAGATCGGAGCCGGCCGCTACGAGCGCTCCGACACCCGGGCGACCCACCGCAACGGATCGCGTCCGAAGACGCTGTCGACCAAGGCCGGTGACGTGGCGCTCGCCATCCCGAAGCTCCGTGCCGGCTCGTTCTTCCCGTCCCTCTTGGAGCCCCGCCGGAGGATCGACCAGGCCCTCTACGCGGTGGTCATGGAGGCCTACGTGCACGGTGTCTCAACCCGGTCGGTCGACGACCTGGTGGCCGCCATGGGCGTCGAGGCCGGCATCTCCAAGTCCGAGGTGTCCCGGATCTGTGCCGGCCTCGCGTGTCAATGGCCAAGTTGATGACCTCGCTGGTGGCCAGGAAAAGTCCCCGCCCCTCTTGATCTGATCGTCAAGGCTTGGGCGGGCGCCCTCCCTTCTGACGCGCCTCGCGCATCCGGTAGGACTCGCCCTCGGTCGTGACGACCGTCGCGTGGTGCAGCATGCGGTCGAGGAGGCTGACGGCGGTGGTCTGCTCAGGGAGGAAGCGGCCCCACTCCTCGAAAGGCCAGTGGCTCGCGATTCCGAGGGACCGCCGCTCGTAGGCGGCGGCGACGAGCCGGAACAGCAGCTGCCCTCCGGTGTGGTCGAGCGGGGCGAAGCCGACCTCGTCGATGAGCACGAGGTCGGCCCGGACGATCTGTTCGATGAGGCGTCCGACGGAGTTGTCGGCGTAGCCCCGGTAGAGGGCCTCGACGAGCTCGGCGGCGGTGAAGTAGCGCACCTTGTGGCCGGCGTCGACGGCCGCATGGCCGAGGGCGACGAGGAGATGCGACTTGCCCGTGCCGGCGGGCCCCACGAGGCAGAGGTTCTCGTGGGCCCGGACCCATTCGAGACTGGTGAGGTAGGAGAGGGTGGCCTGCTTCACCGAAGAGAGGGCGACGTCGAACTCCTCGAGGGTCTTGTGCACGGGGAAGGCCGCCGCCTTCAGGCGGTTCCTCGTGTTGGACTCGTCCCGGGATGAGAGCTTGGCCTCGACCAACGTGCGCAGCAGCTCCTCGGGCGACCATCGCTGGGTCTTCGCGGCGACGAGCAGCTCGGGGGCGAGGCGCCGCATGGCGGCGAGGCGCAGCCGTCGAAGGCCGGCCTCCAGGTCGGCCGGGAGTGCCGGGGCGGTGGTGCTCACGACAGGTCGCGCATGGCGTAGTCCGACAGCGAACGCTTCGGAGCACTCGGCAGTTCGACGATGACGGCAGATCCCGGCTCAGCCGGTCGGTGGGCGGCCAGACCGGCCTCGATGATCGATCGCACATCGCTCGCACGGAAGCGGGAGAACTCGACGGCGCGCTCGATCGCGGCGATGAGCACGTCGCGGCCATGGGCGGACTCGAGGCCGGCGAGCTCTCTCAGGTCGGAGGCCAGCGTGGTCGAGCCTGCAGCTGCGGCACGAGCGATGAACTCGGCGGCGGCTGCGCCGAGTGCGACGAAGGCCTTCTCCTCGTCGCTCTTGGGCCTGACGGCCCGGTTCGGTGCCGGACGGGGACCTCCGTAGTGCTCGTCTTTCACCGAGGTCTCGCCTGGGACCACGAGGTCGTGGGTGGCGACCACCTCGCCCGAGACGAGGATCTCGATGGCCTTGCCGGCCACGACGACCGTCACCTGGGCCCCGATGTGCTCGTTCGGGACCGAGTAGCGGGCCGATCCGAAGCGGACGCAGGACAGCTTGTCGACCTTGCGCACCACCGACTTCCCGATGAGCGGCCGCAGCGACGGAAGCGGGCGAAGGAGCGGGCGTTCCGAGGTGAGGCGCTCGAGGGGGACCGCGCAGATCTCGCTGTGGACCTGGGTGTTCACCTCGGCCATCCACACGGGCGCCTTGTCGTTCGCCGTGGCCGCATCCTCGAGCTCCTCGGGGATGATGAAGTCGGACTTCACGTAGCCGACGAGGCTCTCGACGAGACCCTTCGACTCGGGGTCGGCCGCGAGGCAGAAGTCGGGCCGGAAGCCGTAGTGGGCGGCGAACCGCACGTAGTCAGGCGTGGGCACGACCACGTCGGCGACCGTGTCGGCCCGGAGGCAGCCCATCCGGTCGGTGAGGGCCACTTTGGGGACTCCCCCCAGGTACTCGAAGCAGGCCGCGAGGCCCGTCATCGTCGCCTCGGCACCGCAATTGTCGGCGAAGAAGACGAAGCGGATCCTCGAGAAGGCGAGCACGGCGCAGAAGACGTAGAGGGAGCCCAGCTCCCCCCAGTCGAAGCAGACGACGTCGCCGGGGATCCACACGCCCGGTCGTCGGCCCCGCCCCTTGGTCTTGCGCCAGGCGACCTTCTCCTCGGCGACGAGACGGCGGAAGTTCCGGGGCGAACCCGCGTAGCCGGCGACCGTCGCCAACGGGAGCAACCGCTTCGCGCTGATGCGCCCCTCGGTCTTCTTCACCTTGGCCGCCACGAGCTCCCGCACGGGCTCGTAGTTGCGAGTCCGAGGCTCGCGCGCGGGTGCCTCCGTGGCCGTGACGACGCGCTTGACGGTCTTCGGGGTCGTGCCGCAGATCTCGGCTGCGGCGCGGTAGGTGCCGACCTCGCGGTAGGCGTCCTGGATCTCCATTCTCTTCCTCACTGACAGCATTGGGTGTCCCTTCCGGTTGGTCGGTGATGACAGGCATCACCACCGTGCCGACCGGAGGGGGCACTGACATGGATGGTTCAGTGAGGGGCGGGGACCTCCCCTGGCCACCAGCGGGGACTTTTCGTGGCCACGAGCGGGGACCTCAGCTGGCCACCAGCGGGGACTTTCTCATGGCCATGGACACGACGAGCGGGTCGAGGCCTTCCGCAACCGGACCCTCGGCCACATCGCCTTCCCCTACGTGTACCTGGACGCCACCTACGTGGCCGTCCGGGACGACGCCCTCGGCCAGGTCGTCTCCCGGGCGGTCGTCGTGGCCACCGGGATCAGCGCCGAGGGCGCCCGTGAGGTCCTCGGCCTCGACATCGGTGACAGCGAGGACGAGACCTTCTGGACCCGCTTCCTGCGCTCGTTGAAGGACCGGGGGCTCACCGGGGTCCGCCTCGTGATCTCCGACGCCCACGCCGGGCTGAAGGCGGCAATCGCGAAATGCTTCTCGGGCTCGTCTTGGCAGCGGTGCCGGGTCCACTTCGCCCGGAACCTCCTCGCCCGGGTCCCGAAAGGTGACCAGGAGATGGT
Organism: Actinomycetes bacterium; assembly: GCA_021851885.1. Classification (GTDB taxonomy): domain Bacteria; phylum Actinomycetota; class Acidimicrobiia; order Acidimicrobiales; family JAMCQF01; genus JAJZBS01. The sequence goes on from JAJZBS010000095.1 coordinate 7,674, forward strand.
GGCAGCGGCTTTCCGCTCGATCTTCGCCCAGACCGATCCCGACAAGCTCGCCGCCCGCTACGACGAGGTCACCGACGCCCTCGCGCCCCGGCTCCCGAAGGCCGCCGAGCTCCTGCGCGGCGCCAAGGCCGACGTCCTCGCGTTCAGCGCCTTCCCCCAGGCCCACTGGCGCAAGACGTGGTCCAACAATCCGTTGGAGCGCCTGAACAAGGAGATCAAGCGCCGGAGTCGTGTCGTGGGCATCTTCCCGAACGACACCGCCGCGATCCGCTTGATCGGCGCCGTGCTCGCCGACCAACACGACGAGTGGGCCGTCGCCCGTCGTTACCTCTCCGAAGAGTCCATGGCGGCGCTGCATGTCTCGCGCGAGACTGCGGACGGTCAGCTCGAGATCACGGGCTGAGCACACCGAGGGTCACGCTCGGATTCCCACCACGTGCCGGGGCTCTATCCAGGACCACCAGCTACAGCTCTCACGTGGGTGGACCAGTTCTGAGGGACCAGGTCAGGTTGATCAGCTATGGGGTACCGACCAAGGGCACCCGGCCACTCATCCTGGATCCCTCGAAGGACGACCAGCCCCTGCCGTGAGCGGCGCTGACTGTCTACGATGTCTCGCGACGTCACAATGGAGCGGGCGACGGGAATCGAACCCGCGTTCTCAGCTTGGGAAGCTGATGTTCTGCCTCTGAACTACGCCCGCAGAAGGTGGGCGACACCTTACTTCCTTTGCTGCCGTGACGGCACCGCCGCCTGCCCCGGACTGCCAGCCAGGAGCGGCCCACCCGGAGACCGGCCACGCGACCCCGAGCCACCCCTCCCGGCCGACCCAACCCCCAACCCCGACTCCGCCCCACCTCACCCGGCGATCCGGTCCGGCTGGGCCAGGGCCAGCATGGCCGCCCGGTCCGCCGGCAGGACGAACCCGGCGGCGATGGCTGCGTCGGTCGACTTGGCGTACGCCGCCAGGTAGGCGCTCCGGGAGGGGTACAGCTGGGCCAGTCGCGATGCAGGCAGCGGTGTGGTCGAGCCGGCCAGCAGGCAGGCCACCGACCCGCCCGGTCCCGGCTGCCCCGACAGCACGTCGACGGGCACGTCGACCAGCGGCGTGCGGATGCCGCCCTCGATGATCCCGTCGGCGTTGCGCACGTACTTCCCCCCGGCGATCTCGAACCGGGGTGCATGGGGTGGCGCCGCCCCGCCCCGGGCCCACGTATCCAGGTGGGCCAGCGCGGACCGCACGATGAACGCGTCCGGTCCGGCGTTCACCGGCGTGGAGCACCCGAACAGCTTCGCCACCGCACCCAGCTGGGCCAGGTCCACGTGTGCCGTGCCCGCCACCTCCCACGTGCGGATGCGGGTGGTGTCGGGCTGGCTCGCCGGCAGGTAATTGAGCAGCCCCACCACGTCCGACTCCGTCTCCACCATGATCACGGGGGCGTGCAGGTCGGTGCGGATGCGCGTGGGCGGGCCGCCGATCCCCTGGGTGATGTCGATCCCCGTGCCCGGGCTCCCGAGCGGCGCGGCCGACCCCGACCGGCTGTGGATGAGGAACCCGTCGTACATGTGCTCGAGGGGCTGGACCCCGTCCACGTACGTGGTGAGCATGATGGCCGACTGCGATTCGCCGGCGGCCAGGAGCACGTGCGGGTGCAGCGTTCCGAGGGGGTCCACCGCGCCGGGGTTCCGGAGGAGCCGACCCACCTGGGTGAAGATGTCATAGGAGAAGGCATCGCCCGGGTGGTGGAGGCTTCCGTAGCGGGCGGGGTCGACGTGCACCAGCCCCTTGCCGGCACCCCCCAGGTTGCTCACCGGGGTCTGCACTGCCACCGGACCGCCCTCCACCCCGATGTACTGCGCCGATACCCCCACCCACGCGTAGCCGGCCCGGATGAGCTCGGGTGCCAGGTACGTGTAGTCGGGCGCCGCGTCCAGCCCGCCGCTGACGTTCAACCACTCGACCACCACCGTGCCGTTGAACTTCGACGCCGGCGGGCGGCGCACCACGATCCGCGTCTTGTAGCTGGCCGTCCCGCTCGGGGCCAGGTGGAACCGGCCGTCGCCGGGGAGGGGACCCATGGCCCGGTAGGAGGTGGCGGTGCCGGCCACCGAGTACTCGGCCTCCACCCACCCCGTGGGCAGGGCGGGCACGGAGCCGGCGGAGACCAGGTCGATCCCCGTGCCACCGGTGAGGGGGGCCGCCACCGGTACCGGCCCGGCGGCCGGCGTCACCCGTCCGGCGATGAGGTGGGTGCCGTTCCCGCCCGGGCCGTTCCCGCCCGGGCCCGTCCCCGACGCCGTCCCCACGCCCGAGGTGCACCCGGCCGCGGTCACGGCCACCACCGAGGCGGCGGCAGCCACCGCCCATCGAGTCCACCGCATGGTTCCCTCCCCGTTCGAGTCGTTCGCCCCTCGCCGACCCGGCCCAGACCCTAGATGAACGGCGCCGTCCGGCCCGCCCCGACGCCCAGGTGGCCGGACTTCCCCCCGGTGCCCGGAGGCCCACTATCGTCTATCCGGCATGGTGCTCTCCGACCGTTCTATCCGTGAGGCGCTCGACGCCGGCCGCATCGTGATCGACCCCCTCGGTGAGGGGTGCATCCAGCCGTCGTCGGTCGACCTCCACGTGGACCAGGCCGATCATGCGAAGCGGGCGTGTTCGCTCTGACATCAGCAAGAGCCCGCCGGTGAAGGGAAGAACATGAGCGGAACTGAGTCGTCAGGATGGTGGCAAGACGCTGGCGGGAATTGGTACCAGTCGGCAACGCCGCCAGGGCCGGGGTGGTGGCTGGCCCCCGACGGCAGGTGGTATCCGCCGACAGCTGCGCAGCCGCCGCAGGGCATGTCTCCGTACCCTCTCGACCCTCGGCAGCAGGTGTACTACGACGCTAACCCCTACGCCCAAGGCGCTCCCTACATGCAACCCGGGGAAGCGAACACCCTCGCTAAGACGGGTGGCACCCTTGGGATCGTAGGAGCGGCGCTCAGCTTGATTCCCTTGTTCGGAATCTTCATCGGGATCATCATGGGAGTGCTCGCGATCATCTTCAGCGGGATTGGCCTGTCACGCTCTTCGCGGATGCCCGATAGCAAAGGGCTCGCGGTCGCCGGGCTCGTCCTGGGAATCCTGACCGTCATCTTCAAACTGATCCCGGGGATCAACCTCTTGTGATGAAGATTGGCCGTCCTGCTCTGCGGACGGGTAGGCGAGAGGCACCTTCGTTAGATCCTCGACGCCTGGCAGATCATCGCCTATCCCGCCAAGATCCGGAAGGAGCCCCCAGACTCGCAGCGTGACGAGAAGGTGGCTCTCGCCGTCCACGTCGCGGAGCACGAGCGGGAGCAGACCTTCGGCGGTGAGGACTACCCGCTTCGCTTGGGCCGTGTGCCGCCTCCGACCCGGTCCTCACATCGCCGCCCGCCCTGCTCACGCGGCCCCGAAGTACGCATGGCCCGCCTCACCCCTTCCGGACGATGTTCCTCACGGCGACCCGCGCGCCTGGCTCCTACCCCCAGAATTCGCTGGCCTGAGCGCGCCAATGTCTGCGGCCCAGACCCTAGATGAACGGCGCCGTCCGGCCCGTCCCGACGCCCAGGTGGCCGGACTTCCCCCCGGTGCCCGGAGGCCCACTATCGTCTATCCGGCATGGTGCTCTCCGACCGTTCCATCCGTGAGGCGCTCGACGCCGGCCGCATCGTGATCGACCCCCTCGGTGAGGGGTGCATCCAGCCGTCGTCGGTCGACCTCCACGTGGACCAGTACTTCCGGATCTTCCGCAACCACACCAGCCGCGTCATCGACGTGCGCGAGGACCAGGAGGACCTGACCGAGCTGGTCGACATCGGCACCGAGGACCCGCTCATCCTCCACCCCGGCGAGTTCCTCCTCGGTTCCACCAAGGAGCGGGTCGCCCTGCCCGACGATCTCGTCGGCCGCCTCGAGGGCAAGTCCTCCCTCGGGCGCCTGGGCCTCCTCATCCACTCCACCGCCGGCTTCGTCGACGCCGGCTGGGACGGGCACCTCACCCTCGAGCTCTCCAACGTCGCCAACCTGCCCATCACCGTCTACCCGGGCATGAAGATCGGTCAGATCAGCTTCCTCGAGATGACCACCCCCGCTGAGCACCCCTATGGTTCGTCCGAGCTCGGCTCGAAGTACCAGGGCCAGTGGGGGCCGACGCCCAGCCGCTACGCCGACAACTTCCGCCGGTGACGCCGCCACGCCGGGCCCTCCCGGCCGCCGCGGCGCGCCGCCCGACCTCGTAGTCCCACCCACAGGAGGACGCAGTGCCCATCAGGATCGCTCTCGGCATGGGGATCACCGTGGTGATGTTCGCCATCGCCGGCCGCCGCTTCTTCTGGCTCTACCGCCTCATCTCCTCTGGCCAGCCCGCTCCCGACCGCTTCAAGGACATGGGGAAGCGGTTGAAGGCGGAGATCGTCGAGGTCGGCGGCCAGCGCAAGCTCTTCAAGTGGACGGTGCCGGGCGCGGCCCACGCCTTCACCTTCTGGGGCTTCACCATCCTGATCCTCACCATCATCGAGGCCTACGGGAACCTCTTCCAGCGTGACTTCCACATCCCGGGCATCGGGCGGTGGTCGTTCATCGGCCTGGTGG
>JAJZBS010000096.1 GCA_021851885.1 Actinomycetes bacterium
GCCTGACGCTTCCCGATTTGCCGTGCTCGCCGAGGCACCGCCGAACAGCGTCCCCGTCGACAGTGGCGCAACGGGTCAACCTGAAGCTCATCCTGCGTGGCGCTCAACACACACCAGAGTTCCTCGTCACCTGACCCTCCCTCGATCTGGACCGCGGGGAGGGCGAACGGGAAGTAGGTGTTACCGGCGGCTGATCGAAGGCCGCCGACGAACCGCAAGCGGAGCCGGTCGGCGAAGGCCACGGCGGGGAAACGCTCAGGTCCGGCCTCCCTCGCGCGCTCTGCAAACCCGAGCTGCCAGCTGGGCGGCAGGCCTTCGACGCTCCCAAGTAGCCGCCAGCCGGGACAGCCCTCTGCCCACGCTTGGAGGGCCGGCCATACGGAGTTCACGAATGCCACGTAGAACTCCCGGGACCTCGGGACGCGGTGGATCTCAACGAGCCCGGGGAGCCCTGATGGCGCTCCCTCGGCGAAGACCCGCACCTGGGCCGGCGGGAGCCTGAGATCCCAGTGCTGGGAGCGGTCGGATAGGCGTATCCCGTCTGACCACTCCGCAGGCAATGGCCGCACCTGGTCCCCGCTGCCGGGGTCGGTGAGAGGGTCGGACCAACCTGGGGTGGCAGCCTCGCATCGTGCTACTTCTTGCTGGCCGGACGTGAGCCGGAGAGGCTCCTCCGGGAATGAGCGATTCGAGTTCGCCCTGATCGTTACGGCCGCCCGGCGAGCCACGGGATCGAGCGCGAGGCAGATCCGCAGCCGGCCGAGAACGAGCCGTGCAGGCCCGGCCCCTGGAGAGTCGGCCGGAACCTCACCACTCCAGCTGGCGAACTCGTCAGCGACCGCGTCGATCAGTGCTCGCGTGGCTTCGGACCCGGCGCCCGTTGCGAGAAGGGCCATCGTGCGTGCCCGCAAGGCGCCCGTTCCGTGCGCGCGTAGCGCGGCTACGAACTCCGAGGTGGTCGGAACGGTGGTGGGATCAAGATCGGCGGCATCGAAGAGGCGGGGGAGTCCCCGCCGCTCTCCCGTCGTGAGGATCGCTTGCGCGAGGGGCAGGCCAACATGGATCCAGCCCCCGGAGATCACGGCTTCGAAGACGCCCAGCTCGCCGTTGCGGTCGCGTACTGACCAGGTTTCGAGGTCGTCCCAGAGTTCGAGCATGCGGTCGAAGTGGGGAAGCATGCTTCCCTGCTCCATGCCGAGGAGGGAGCGGAGCCGCGGGTAGTAGGCGTGCGGTGCGAACTCGCCCTCGACGCTGGCCGCGAGGACGAAGATGGAGAGGTAGGCGACATACGGGGGGTACGGGCACCCCCGGGATCGCCAGCCGTCGCAGGCTTGCAGTGCTTGCTGGCAGATAACCGCCGGCGTCACCCAGGGAGGACCGCCGAGGGTGGCTTCGATGAGGTCGCTGAGCTCCCCGCACAGGGAGCGTCCCACTTCCCCGACCAGGTCCTCGTCGACTTGAAGGTGGACTCGCTGCCCGGCGTTCTCGGCGTTGAAGAAGTGGGACGCGAGCGCGTCGTTCCATCGCAGGTAGTCCCTGCAGGCCTGCAGGCTCTGGCCTGGCGCTGTCACGGCGCTCCACCCGCAGGGTCCGCATCCCTCGCTACCAGGAAAGGCATCACGGGCCGAGACTAAGCCGGAGGTGTGACGTCGGACCCGGCCGTGTCCCGGCGCCTGCCCGCGGGCCGCCGGCCGATCGGTTCGGTCGTTCCGGCAAGCAGCAGCCGGAGTTCCCGAGCGACAGCTCGGGCGAGTGGCGGCGGGACGGCGTTGGCGACCTGGAGCGGCTGCTCGGCGCGGGGCCCGCAGAAGACGTAGCTATCGGGGAACGCCTGGATGCGCGCCGCCTCGCGCACCGAAATTGACCGGTCAAGCCAGGGATGGACCGGCAGGGCGCGGTGCCCGGCGACGAGCGTACGGGCTACGTCGCGCTCCAACCGCCGGTAGGAGATGGGCCCCTTGCCAGGCTCGATCCCGGCGATCTTCTCGATCACCGCCTTGCCGTGCCGCATCGTCGAGGCATTGAGGAGGTCTAGCCCGGAGGGAAGGACGCGCCACTCGGCGTCCTCCCCCGGACCGAGTTCCAACTCGCCGGCCAGGCGGGCTTCAAGGCTGGGCGTCTCAGGTAGCCCGGTTTCCGGCGTCCCGAACGGCAGGTGGGTCGCCAAGGGGGGCACCGGGACGGGGCCGCGCCCCCGGAGCCTGCCCAGGAAGAAGATGCGCCGGCGCTCCTGTGGGACACCGAACTCGCACGCGCGCAGCTCGTAGCCCTCGGCATCGTAGGAGCGTCGTAGGCATCGGAGGATGGCGTCCGAGAACCCGACGCCGTTGACCCGGCGAAGACCTGGCACGTTCTCCATCACGATGAGTTGGGATTGCAACTCCTCGGCCAGCCGCACAACTTGCTCGAAGAGGCGGTTCTTGCTGTCGTGGGGCCGTCGCTTCCCTGCCCACGAGTAACCCTGGCAGGGCGGGCCGGCTAGGACGACGTCGACAGAGCGGATTCCAGGGAACTGCTTCTTCAGCCCGTCGGCGGTGAGCGATGCCACGTCTGCTTCGAGTACCGGCACGCCGGGATTGTTGGCCCGGTAGGTCTGGGCAGCATTGCGATCCCGTTCGACGGCGAGGGCGATCCGGAAACCCGCCTCCCTGAATCCCGACCCCAGGCCTCCCGCCCCGGCGAACAGATCGATCGTAACCGGGGCTTTACTGGCTAGTGCAGCAGATCTCTTGAGACCCTCATCGCAGAATGACACGAGGACACAGGACGAGCATTGCGCGGCGCGGTTCTGGCAGACAGCCCGCCCGTGATGGATGAGGTTGATATGCAGCTGCTTGCGGAGGCGCGGTGGGACCAATGACTCGAACTCGGTGTGGTTCACCTTGGAGTTCGGCGACCGGCGGGGCGAGACCAGGCCGAGGCGCCGGAATATCCGCTCTACATGGGTGTCTACCGCGAAACGAGGGTGGTTGAGCGAATAGGAGAGGATGCAGTTTGCGGACTTCGGACCGATCCCCGGAAGGGATAGGAGGAACGACGCCGCGTCGCTCTCGGAAAGGTCGCGTAAGTAGTCGAGAGTAAGGTCTGCTCCCATCGCCGGCCCGACTTCCCGCTGGAGGTTGTCCTCCAGGACGCGGGCGAGCAGCTGCTTGATCTTGCGGGCTCGTTGTTCCTGCAGGCCCGCCGGGCGCAGCAGCGCCTGGAGTTCACGTTCGGGTGCCGCGAGTACCTCTGCCCAGCACGGATAGGTCTTCCGGAGCCCCCGGAAAACCTGCTGGTAGACCCGCTCGCGGGTATTGAGGCTGAGGAGTATGTAGATGGCCTCGGTAAGGACGTCCTCAACGTTGCCGAGATCCGCGGAGCGGTAAGTGACCTCGAGCAGCTCGGCCACTCGTTCGACCACGCCTCGCACTCCGGCTGCCTCTATACCAGCATCGACGGGCTGAAGCCGCCTGGCACCGGCTGCAGGACTGTCCTGCAGGTCCGGTACTTCTTCGCGCGCCAAGCTCATCGTCCGACCGGAATTACATCAGTGGTAGTCGCGCCACCGCGCCAAAGTCGATGCCGATACCGGGTGGCGGCGGCCCGCGCCGGGACTACCGTGCGGTGTGCGCGGGGCGTTGGCCTGGCAGCAGTTATCCCCCGAGCAGGGTCTGGGCAGAGGCGACCACTTCCGCGCCGACAGCCTCCGCAGGCCGTACGGCGATGACGGTGACTTGAGCGCGATCGTCTAAGGGTGGGTTGCTGCCGCGCATGAACGCCCGGGCGGTCTGGTCCGTGGGCAGTGGCCCTGGCCTCGATCTCGGGGCGGGCTTGGTCGACACGATGCTCGGCACAGGCGAGGAAGATCAGCCCGAGTGCTGGCCCGCGGCACTTGCTCGGCGCCAGGGTGGAGTTGGCTCGCAGCGGTTCGGCGGCCGCCCATAGCGTGCGACGGACCTCACCCAGGTCAGTGCTATCCCGGCGCTCAGCTCCTCTGTGCAGCGATGGGCGAACAGTGCGGGCCAGAGCCTCCGACCCAGCGTGGTCATGGGAGCGGTCAGTCATTGGTGGCTTCGGGGAGTTCGACACGGAGGTCGTTCATTGGGAAGTCGTCGACATTGTGGGTGAGCAGCACCGCCCCGTGCGCTCGGGCCGTGCCGGCTATCAACGCGTCGGGAGTGTGGATGGTCTGACCCTTGCTCGCGAAGTCGGCCTGATAGCGACCAGCTCGGCGCGCTGCCTCCCGGTCGGTTGCCAGGAAGCGGAGGGCATCGAGGAATGCGGCCGCTCGTCTACGCTCGGCCGGCCGGACACCTCGTTCGATCTCGGCGATGTTCACGCACGTCGTCGCGAGCGTGTGTCCATGGTCGAGCCGGCGCCGGAGGTCGGATGCGATGGGTGGCGTGTCCCGCAGGTATCCGATCAGCACCGTCGAGTCGAGGACGTAGACGGTCAGGATGCTTCCTCGGTCCGGCGCTGGGCACGCACCCACTCGTTGATCGACGCCTGGTCCTCGAACTCGGGGTAGTCCTTGCTCTTCAAGATCCCAGCCGTCGAGGCGAGGGCCTGCTCCAGCTCGAGGCGCTCTAGCTTCTCCCGAGCCGCTTCTTCGAGGAAGCGGCTCCGCCCGCGTTGGCCCACGAGCTGGTCGATGGCATCGACGATCTCGTCGCCGAGGATGACATGCGTTCGAGCCATGGCTCCTCCTGTTGTCCCACTGCTCATCCCACTATAGCGAACCGTGCTCACCTCGGTGGGCGTGGTGCAACCGAACCGATTGCCCATCGTGCAGGGAGAGCGCCCGTCCCGGCATTACCATCAGCCATCTCAGCGTGCATTACCGCGGATCCCTCACAGGATCCGGGCTCAGGTCGCGGGGGGTCCAGCAGCGATAGCCCTCGGGAGGAGGACCTGTCCCGTTGCGCTGTTCACTCCCGGTCCGCATCCGGGCATCGACGATGCACGCGACGCCTGTCTGGACAGGATCAGCGCAGCCGGAGCGGGTGGGGCGCCTCAGCGGTTCAGCGCTGGGCGAGAACTCACCGACCTGTGGCTGGTTCGTGACTCGACATCGAGACCCCCGGCGCACCCCGGTGTTCCCGGCGGCACCGAAGCGAATTGGGAGTGATGGGGTGCAGCGGAGCGCCCTCGTGAGGTGGTGGCGTCGCTCCCCACCTCGCGTGCGAAGGTCGAGGCCGCCGTTCGCCAGGTGGACCTCCTCGAAGCTCGGTCGCCTACGGTAGTGTCTCGCCGGGGTACTTCTGCCGGTACTGGTCGAGCTTCGCCGGCCGTCCACACCCGACTTGGCAGTCGGATCTCATCGCTGGCATCCCGACCAGATCGGGGTTGGGTCCGTAGCGGAACACGTGGTCGAAGCGGCCGCGCAGGGATCCGTGTCCGCTCGCCTCTTTCATGACCTCGCCAGCGGCGAGGATGCCTGGGAACGACGACAGGAAGGAGAGCGATGGAGCGCGAGGGTCAGGCGGCGCGTCACAAGCGGCGGGCACGTCGGTTGCGATGGGTGCCGCACGTCGTGAGCAGCCGAGGCACCCGTACCGGCCGAACTCGACTCGCTCGACTCGGGCCACCATGTCCTTGCCCGTCGCGCCGTCGATGAGAACCCGGGGCAGGTCACGCTGCACCTCCCACCGGATCTGATCATCGTCGAGGCCGGTGACCACGACGTCGTAGATCCGGTCGGCCCGCCGCGGCGTACGAGCTTTGTAGGTGTCAAACGTCTCCTTGAAACCGGATACCGCCAGCTTCGGGCAACGCTGGCGGAGGAACGTCTCGGCCTCGACGACCTTCGCCGTGCCAGCCGTCGCACCTGCCAGCGTGGCGTAGGACACGCGGTTGAGGTTGTCAGTCGTGAGGACATCGCCGTCGACAAGGGTGAGCGTTCCCGAGACCTGGCTACCGAGCGCGGCGATGGTCCGGATCACCCCCGCACCCACGCCGCCCGCACCGATCAGGGTCGTGGCGATCCGGACGTTGGGAAGCGGCGGGCTGGCGCCATCCACGTTGTATGAGAAGAAGGAGAAGGCGCCTCTCCACGGCGTCATCTCCAAGAGCGCCGCTTGCTCGGGGTAGAGCGTTCCGAACGCCCACTTGAACGCTTCGCCCGTCGCGAGTGCCGCTCCCGCGAGCGGGCCGATTGGATTGCCGTCATCAGCGGCGGTGGCGGGCTCCCCGATCGCGACGACCCACCCGGCGGCATCGACCACGAGATCGGCACTAGTGACCCTGGTCCCGATGCCGATCGTGTAGTCCACAGGCCCGGCCGCGTCGCCCACCGTGAGCGGCAGTCGGGCGGCAAGGTCAGTCCTCAGGTTCTCTTCGTCCATGCCTGGCGCGTCCAGGACCACTTCGCGTACCAGCGGATCGAGTCGTAACAGCATGTCGACGAGGGAGGTCGCCAGGAGCCACCGGCCCGGGGTTGGTGAGGGTTCGACGACCACAGCGATCCGGACGGAGCGGTCGGCAGGCTCGACTCCGAGCTCGCGTAGCTGGGCCAGGTTGCGGCTGGCGGCGCTGCCAACCAGGCCGTGGAGATGGGGAACAAGGGAGAGCATCACCTCACCCGGATGACCGAGTCGTCCACGACGAACCGCCGCCGGCACTCCTCGGTACTGAGCTCACGCCACTGGCGAGGGGCGACGAACTCGTGCGCGGACCACAGCGTGACGTCGGCGAGATCGACGAACCCGAAGTCCGGGATGACGACCGAGATGAAGCCTGGTACGGCCACGACCGGTCGTATGGCGTCGGTCTCTGACAGGAACGCCCTCGATGGGTGAGTATGGAACTGGAGGAGGGGCACGAGGTCGCGTCCGTCGAGCGCGTTCAGGACGTCAGCGGTCGTCTCGGCGCTGATCTCGCCGTGGGTCGGACCAGCGGTAGCCCTTGGGATGACAAGGCTGGCGACGTGCGCATCGCCGCCCGACAGGGTCCCCGCCCAGACTGCGAACCCCTCGTCACCGTGGACACCAGCCTGTCGGAGCACCAATTCGGTGTGGTCGACGATCAACGAGGGGATGAAGACGCGGTCGAAGGCGAAGTCGATCTCGCGACGTCCGAGGGACCGAGGCTCTCGCGCCGATGCCGTCGTCACCCGAACGGCGGTCAGGGGCTGGGATGGCCGTGGCTCTGCCCGCTCCGGCTCGCCCTGCGGCCTCCGCCTACGACCAGCGGTCCAGAATCGCATTTCGCACGTTCATGACGAGCTGGTAGAGCGAGTGGTCGTGGGCGGGCGGATTGCCCCATCCCCGGTGCCACGGCGGGTTCCCCGCGTAGTAGTCCCGGTGACCCTTGATGCACGGGACCGGGAGCGGCCCGCGCTGCCCGGCGGCGACGATCGACGCGCCCTTGGGGTAGAAGTCGGCCGCCGGCTGGGCATCCATCGAGGGGTTGTCGAAGGTGGCAGGGTCGAGGAAGCGCAGCTCGGGGGCGACTTCTAGGTAGTCGTCGCACCTCAGCCGCATCAGGAAGGCCCGACCGGCGGGCTTGGCGATGCGGACGAAAATGACGAGGTAGTCGCCGACGTCAAGGATCTTCGGCTCCCATCCGTACTCGTTACTTTGGGCGACGACCATCGCGTACTGCTCGAGGGCAGCGGCCTTGGCCTCGTCCTCTGGCGTCGCGGGGGTCTCGGTCATGCGTCGCCGAAGGGCGTGCCAGCTGCGAGGGTCACCTTCTGGTCGTTGTGGAGGTGGGAGGACTCGACGGTCTTTGCCTCGTCGAGCTGCTCCTCCTTGCCGCCGACCTTGGCCTTCAGCACGTACTGGTTCTGCTCCGACGCCGGGATGCCGAACAGCCCCATCGCTGCGAGCTTCACCCGCTCGATGATCTCGGTCTTCTTGACGTCCCGGAGGGGCTTGTTCACCCCATAGACGATGATCAGCGTGATCTCGTCCCCGTGCTGCTGCTCGCTTGCTTCCACCTTCTTCTCCGATCTTCTCGTGCTGCTCACGCCACCCCCTTGGGGGATGGCGCCTGACCCGAACCCAATCCGTTGCGTGACCGGGACGGTGTTCTACACTGGCAATGGTATCAGAGTCATGCCGATAGTCAAACACTGTCCCGTCTACGCAACGCCAGGAGGCGCCCATGGCCGAATCCCGACTCGACGTCGCAGCGCTCTACGTCACGCTCGACTCTGAGCGACAGCAGCGGGGCCTGTCCTGGCGCCAGGTCGCGCACGAGGCGGGCGTAGGGCCGTCGACTCTGAGCCGCATGGCCCAAGGCAACCGCCCCGACGTCGACAGCTTCGTGGCCGTCGTCCAATGGCTCGGTATGCCTGCCGAACAGTTCATGCGCGGGGACGCGGCTGGCGACGCCGCGGGACGCCAGGCCACTGGTCCTGCCCAGGCAGTCGCCAGCCTGCTCAGGGCCGACAAGAACCTCGACCCCGACTCTGCGGCCGCTATCGACGACATTCTCCAAGCTGCCATGCGCCTCGCAGACAAGCGGATCCGGGGCTGACCCGGTACCACGATGGTGCGGAGAGGGTTCCCGGCCGAGGCCGATCGGCTGGCAGCAGCGGTGCGGGTAGAGCTCCAACTAGGAGTCCACGACCGCCTCGACTCGCGTCGCATCGCCAGCGAGTACGGCATCCCGGTGGCCCCCATTACCGATCTCGTGGCCGAGGGAGCCGACCCGGCCTCGATCCATCAACTCACCGTCGTAGACCGGGGCTCTTTCTCGGCGGGCACGGTCCTAGCCGGCACCAGCCGGCTCATCATCTTCAACCCGGCGCACGCTGACGGCCGGCTCGCGAACTCGGTCACCCACGAACTCGCACATCTCCTGCTGGAGCACGCGCCCGGACCCGCCATCGGACCGGGTGGCTGCCGTGTGTGGGATGCCGAGATGGAGGCCGAAGCCGATCTCCTCGCTGGTGTCCTGCTGGTGCAGCGCGACGCCGCGCTCGCCTGCGCTCGGGTTGGGCTCCCGCACGTCATCGGCGCGGCCCGGTTCGGCGTCAGTACCGACCTCATGCGCTGGCGCACCAACCACACCGGTGCCGCCCGGCAGGCTAGCGCTGCCGCTGGGCGTCTCGGCTCGGCCATCCCCCAGTTGAGAGCCTCGGAGGTCCAGGCCGTCGTGGCGGCATGCGACCTCGACTGGCTCCAGGATCTCACCGGCTCGCAGTGGCGTGCCGCACTTGCCGCCTGCGGTCGTGCGCTGGCCGCGGGTTCGGTGCCCGCCCTGATCCAGTGCTTACAGCAGGCATCGACGACGTGACGTGGAAGAGGCACCGATCGGCCCCGAAGGTCGGGGGTGAACCACAGCCTGCGCCACATGAAGAGCGAAGAGCACGGCATCGTACAAGATGGAGCCCGTGAGCGATGACAACGAGCCCGCCGAAGAGGAGCCAGGAGCATCAGGGGGCAATGCGGAGGACGACGACGTCGAGGAGTGTTGAGCGCCACGCAGGATGAGCTTCAGGTTGACCCGTTGCGCCACTGTCGACGGGGACGCTGTTCGGCGGTGCCTCGGCGAGCACGGCAAATCGGGAAGCGTCAGGCTGGAGATGTTCTTGGACGCGCAAGGACCCTCCCGCTGAGGTTGACACGTCGCCGGGAGGGCCCTTCCAACGATGCCGGAGGCACCGGTGCTCATGGTAGGCAACGACGAGTCGGCCGTCGAGACAGAGCTTGTGGCGGGGCAGTTGAGCTGCCCTTCTTGTAGAGAGCAGCTCGGCCCGTGGGGGCACGCCCGCGTGCGGGTGCTTCGCCGCCGGGGCGGTGAGGAAGACCGGTTACGTCCCCGGCGAGGGCGATGTCGCGGCTGTGGGAAGACCCATGTGCTCCTCGGCGACGAGGCTCTGCTCCGGCGCCGGGACGAGGTGGCCGTCATCGGCGAGGCGATCGAGGCCAAGGCCGCCGGCGTCGGGCATCGCCGGATCGCTGTCCTCTTGGACGTGCCAGCGTGGAAGGTGAGGCGCTGGTTGCGGCGCTTTTCCGAACGCGCCGTCGAAATCTACGAGCACTTCAGTCGCTGGTCCTTCGCCCTCGATATCTCGCTCAGCCCGTCCGGTCCCGGCAAGGGGCCCTTCGTCGATGCTCTCGAGGCGATCGGGGCGACAGCTCGGGCCGCGGTGCTGCGCCACGGCCCGCGCCCGGCGTGGTGCTTTGTGAGCTTCGCCTCGGGCGGGCTGCTGCTTGCCAACACGAGATGCCCTCTCCCGCCCGTGCCCTGAGCGCTCCAGGCTCTGCTCCTGGCTTTGGGACAGGAGGAGCGATGGAAGATGGCCGCCGAAGAGACGTCGGGTTGTTCCGCTACTCGCTGATCCACGAGGCGGCCGATCTGGCACTTCGAAAGGTTGAACGCGGGGCGCTCGTGCGCGAGCTCGCGTCGCGCGACCACGTCGGACCAGACGGCAGAACGGTCCGGGTCGGGCGCTCGACCCTCGACCGCTGGGTGCGCACCTATCGAGCCGGCGGCTTCGACGCCCTGCTGCCTGCTCCACGAGCGAGCCTCCCCCGCACTCGAGGAAGCGTGCTCGACCTCGCGGTGTCGTTGAAGAAGGAAGCACCGGGGCGCACGGCGGTGTCGGTGGCCACCATCCTTCGTGAGTCCGGCCGGGGGGAGGTCTCGGCACGCACGATCCAGCGGCACTTTGCCCGCCTCGGGTTGAACACCCGTCCCGACGGCTCGCCT
Organism: Actinomycetes bacterium; assembly: GCA_021851885.1. Taxonomy (GTDB): domain Bacteria; phylum Actinomycetota; class Acidimicrobiia; order Acidimicrobiales; family JAMCQF01; genus JAJZBS01. The sequence goes on from JAJZBS010000096.1 coordinate 10,645, forward strand.
CCGAAGGTCTATGGGCGCTTCGAGGCAGCGGCGCGCAACGACCTGTGGACCGGCGATGCGATGCACGGCCCGAGCGTGGGCGGCAAGAAGGCCTATCTCCTCGCGTTCATCGACGACCATTCACGCCTCCTCCCCGGCTATCTGTGGACCTTCGCCGAGGACACGGTCCGCCTCGAAGCGGCTCTTCGGCCCGGTCTCGCCGCCCGCGGCGTGCCAAAGGCAGTCCTCGTCGACAACGGCAGCGCCTTTGTCGCCGCGCCGTTCCTGCGGGCGTGCGCCGTGCTCGGTGTGCGCCTGATCCACGCCCGACCTCGAACCCCGACGACGAAGGGCAAAATAGAGCGCCTGTTTCGCACCGTGAGATCCCAGTTCGTCGTCGAGGTCGAGGCTCGCGGGGTGGCCAGTCTCGCCGAGCTGAACACGCTCTTCAGCGCGTGGGTCGAGGTCGTCTATCACCGCCGCGTGCACACAGAGACCGGCGAGATGCCGATCGAGCGCTTCATGGCACCCGGGCCACCGGCGCTACCCACAAGAGAGCAGCTGCACGAGGCGTTTCTCTGGTCCGAGACGCGCATGGTGACAAAGACCTCGACGGTGTCTCTCCACGGAAATTCGTTCGAGGTCGATGCCGCACTCATCGGACGGCGAGCCGATCTCGTCTTTGACCCGTTCGACCTGACCAGCATCGAGGTGCGCTTTGAAGGCCGTTCAATGGGACACGCCGTCCCGGTGCGGATCAGCCGGCACACCCATCCAAAGGCGCGACCCGACGCAGCTCCGGCACCGGTGCCGACAGGCATCGACTATCTGAGCCTCCTCGCCGCACGACGGGCGGCTGAGACCGGTGGCAAGCGCATCGATTTCGCGAAGCTCGCCGGGGACGGTGCTGCCGGGGCCGGTGCTGCCGGGGCCGGTGCTGCCGGGGCCGGGGAGCAGATCGACGTCGACGACACCTGCGAGGTCTGGTCATGAGCGGCATCGAGGGCCTGCGTGCCCACTACGGCTTCGGATCCCGGATGCCCTTTGGAAAGGATCTGGCGCCTTCCATGCTGCACGCCTCTCGCTGCCACAACGAGGCGACCGCTCGGATCTCCTGGTGCGTCTCTGAGTCGGCAATCGGCGTCGTCACCGGCGAGTGCGGGTCGGGAAAGACCGTCGCTGCTCGGGCCGCGCTGTCTGGCCTCGACGCCTCCCGCCACACCACCATCTACCTCGGCGCGCCCGGCGTCGGCTTGCGTGGCATGTATGCGGCGATCACGACGGCTCTCGGCGGCACTCCCCGGTTCCACGCGGCATCCCTCATCCCCCAGACCCAGGATCTCCTTGCCGCCGAAGCCGAGGAGCGCGGGAAGAGGACCACGGTCGTGATCGACGAGGCGCACCTTCTCGACGCGGAGAGCCTCGAGGGACTGCGCTGTCTTCAGAACGCGGCCATGGACTCGGTCGCCCCGTTCAGTCTCATCTTGCTCGGTCAGCCCGTCCTTCGCCGCCGCCTGCGCCTCGGGGCTTTCGTGGCCCTCGACCAGCGCGTCGGATTGCGCTATGTGATGTCGGGGCTCGAGAGATCCGAGACCGGTCCATATATCTCGCATCATCTGTCGCTCGCCGGGCGCTCGGACACGTTGTTCTCCGACGATGCTG
>JAJZBS010000097.1 GCA_021851885.1 Actinomycetes bacterium
AAGCTCGCCTGCGAGGTTGGAACCCCATATTTCCTGCTTGCCGGGTACTCGGACGGCGAGAACGAGAAGCCGACCGCCGCGCTGAGCACGGACAAGATGTACAAGTGGACCTGGAAGAACCTCAAGGCCCTTATCGCCGGTGCCCGCTAAGCGCTGTTACTCGTCGGTGCGCCGATCCACCGTGGCGATGCCCAAGAAGACGCGGGTCTTCATCAGCTTCGACTACGACCATGACAGCGACCTGCGAACGATGCTGTCGGGTCAGGGGAAACGGACGGATGCGCCGTTCGCCATCGCCGACTGGTCCATCAAGGAAGAGTCGAAGACCTGGAAGCGCGAGGCGCGGGAACGCATCCGACGCTCTGATGTCGTCATCGTCATCTGCGTTCTCCACACCCACCAGTCAGTCGGCGTGTCCCACGAGATCGCCCTTGCCCGAGAGGAGGGGAAGCCTGTCTACCTCCTGAAAGGGAGGAAGGAGGGGCGCGTCCGCAAACCTCGGGGGTGCTTCTGGGAGACGCTTTACCCCTGGACCCAAGAGAACCTCCGACGCATGACGACCGGAGGGATGTAAGTGCCGATGGCGGACGACATGGGCACCTTCCTCGAGCTGTACAAGACGGCAGTGGAGATGGCCGATCGCGTATCGGCTCGCCGCGCGGGAGCCAATAGCTTCTTCGTTACCTTGAACACCGCGCTCGCTGCGATCGTTGGAATCGTGAGCGCCGCTCGGAAGCCCCCGCCGCATGGGAACATCCCGTCCTTCGATGCTTTCGGGCTGTGCGTGACCGCTGCCGCTGGGGTTGTCTTGGCGATCGTGTGGTGGGCGCTCCTGCGCTACTACCGCCGCCTGAGCCGGGCGAAGTGGGACGTCATCAACCGTCTGGAGAAGCGGCTCCCGGCCAGTCCGTTCACGGATGAGTGGACGGAGCTACACCCCGAGGAGCGCGATGCTGGCACACCGCGAAACGGGAAGAGTCGCACGGTGGGCTTCCGACTCCGGGTCAAGCATCGAGAGGCGACCGTGGTCGAGCAGGTGGTGCCCTTCGTGTTCGTGTTGCTCTACATCATCCTCGCTGTTCGGGTGGTGGTGGCCCAGTGATGTATCTCGACGAGCTGGCAGAGGCGATACGGCGTGCCATCCCGTCGGATGCCCTACCGAGCGGTGACACACTTTCCCTGTTCAGGGCCTATGCGGTGCTGCTCCTTGCGAAGGGCGAGGAGGTCTCGCGCGCCGATGTCCACAACGCATGGGTCGCCTGGATGGCCGGGCAAGACCGCGACCACGAGTCGCTGATCCCGTTCAGCAACCTCGACCCAGAGACCCAGGCGGAGGACTCTCCGTATGTGCTGGCGATCCGGACGGTCGCCCGATCGCTTGCGAGCGAGGGATGATCTTCGGCGAGGCTGTTCGGACTCTCGCTCATCAGCTGGGCGAGCGAGCAACGCCTCGCCGGTCCACAGCCGTAGGCGGCTCGCGATGACATCGAGTGGATCGCAGCCGATTGCGGATGCGGGACGTCGGTATGTCTCGCGTGAGGCGTTCGAACACTTGGCCGCGGTTCACGGTGAGGGCGACGAGTGGGACTTCAAGGAGACGCTCGGAAACCTTGCCGCTAACTCCGTTCGGGTGAATCTCGCGAAGGACGCGCTTGCCTTTTGCAATCTCGCCGGTGGCGGGACCCTCGTCGTGGGAATTGCTGACGACTATTCCCGTATCGGCTTGCTGCTCGAGGAGACGATCGATACCACGGCAATCCGCAACGCTGTCGAGAAGTACATCGACGGTGAGTTCACGGTGGTCGCTGCCGAGCACGAGCTGTCCGAAGATGATGGCGTCGTCAAGCGATACGGAGTCGTCCATTTTGCGCGCCGCACCGCTCAACCCGTTCTCGCGGCCATGGACGGCCAGGTCGATGGTAGGCCGCTCTTCCGCTCCGGCGACATCCTCATCCGGCGAGGAGCCCGGAGCATCAGGGCAAACTCAGGCGACGTCCGCCGGCTTTTGACGAGCAGCGTTGTCAATGAGGCACGCGTCAGGGCGGTCGACGAGCTGTGGGCATGTGTTGTGGAGCAACGGCAGCTGCTCGTCGGTGCCGAAACCGTCTATGACCTCCTCGTCGATACGGAGTACCTGGATGTGGTAAGGCGCCCGGAACTTCGAGCGATGCTCGGTTCGACGTCGCAGCTCGAGCACGCTACGAGAGTTCAGGAGCTGCAGCACCGAGTGAGCCTGGTCCGGCCCTGCCTACCCGACGGGCTCTACGAGCAGTACCGACACTGGTCGGCCTTCGTCGGTAGGGTCCAGCTGAAGGTGGTACGTCAGCTCGCTGCCGGCGCCTTCCGCCCCTGGAGCGAACTCGACGACGGCGCCCCCGATTTGCCGTTAGGCGATCTTGCGTCCCAGATCTTGTCAGCAGAGGAGATCGAGGCCCACTGGGCGGGGCTGGTCACCTCACTTGGCGTCTACCGGCCCCTGAGGCCGGTGGTCGATCTCATGGAGCGCGGCCTGCTTGACGCGATCAGGGGGGTGTTGAGCGGATTGGCCTGACGGTGAGGCGGGAGAGTCGTTCGGCGACCATGCGGTGGAGCTTCTCTCCCACGCACTCCCGACGATGACCCTGACCCTGCGTGTCAGGGTCGTGCACAGGACTTTGCGGAGTTCGACGAGTGAGGGCTCTTGTCCCCGGTCCTACGTGGACAGTTCGATCTCAAGTGGGAGTTCGACGATGGCTTCGAGCTGGGCTTCGAGCTCCGCGTAGAGCTCTGGGTCGTTCTCGGTCCGCCAGAGCGCAGCGCAGATGGCGTACGGCTGGGTTGCTGTCGGATCGTCCCAGCGGTTGACGTTGCGGACTACCAGGTACATCGGGTCGTGCGTGGCACGGTCGAGGCGTTGGGCGAAGGTAGTGCGCGCACGTTGGTTGGCGCCGCGCGATCGAACGGTGGGTGCTGGTGACATGCGGAGGTGTCGGGCGCCGAGTTGTGAGACAGTCAGCGGTCTGTTGTTTCTCGGATCGCTCTCGGTGTCCTGGTCGTCGTCGAGGTCGAAGGTCTCCGGGTCGAGGGCGGCGAACACCTCAGCGACTTGGTTGAGGTCCATTCCGCGCACGACGTAGAACGCCATACGGCTTGCCAGGTAGTCGAGCCGTCGGGCTCTGGTCCGGGGGTCGAACGCCAGGGCGACGTCGAGTCCTCGTTGGCCACCAGACTCGAAGAACGACCCGGGTAGTGGTAGCCGATAGATGTGGATGCCGTCGATGGCTATGGCGGTCTCGGCAACGAGGACGACTCGATGTGAGGTGGACTCGATGGCTCTGGCGACCGAAGGTCGACCGTAGCCGAGGAGGCGGTGTACGGCGGTCTCACGGTCGGCGGGCCGTGCCACGGTGAGCTCGGGCCCGAAGGTTGGCGGTTCGGCTGACAGGAGGACGAGTGCTCGGACCAGGTTGGCCGAGAACGCGGGGAACCTGGCTTTGACCGCAGCGGCGATCCTGGTGACAAGCGGTGCGGCGAAGCTCGTCCCGACGTCGAACGTCAGCAGTCGGTCGACGCGGGCGCCGGCGCTGATGACTCCGAGCTCGGCGTCGCGGCTGGCGAGCCGCCCGTACTCGATGCCGAAGGTGCCGGCGACGTCCGTCAGCTCGGGCTTGATCGCTCCGGCTACGCCGGGTCCGACCCGGGTGAAAGGTGCCGGCCATCCCGGCTGACCCATCGGCACGCGAGTGACCGTCTCTCGACCCGCCAGGCCGGTGGCAGCGCGAGCGGTGGTGATTCCACCGACGGTCAGTGACAGCATGGCGGAGCCGGGGTCGAGCAGCTGCGCTCGATCGGAGGCGAGGAGGTGTTGGGGGTAGGCCGCGACGGCTGTGCTGTCGGTTCCGTCCAGATAGTCGATCGGTGGGATGTTGCCGGTGCAGGTGACAACGACCAGGTCGTGGCGTCGCGCCAGGTCATCCACGATGGCGGCCATCCCGAGTTGTCGTGCGGTGGATAGCCGCGTACGCCAGTCGCCGATGGAGAGGTTGATGATGGAGGCTCCTTGGTTGGCGCACCACTCGATGGCTTCGGCGACATCGCGCTCCCACAGGTCTTCGACGGGGAACTCGTTGCCCGCGTTTAGGACTCGAGCCGAGACGATGCGGCACCATGGCCGTAGGGGCCGGTTTGCCGCTATCGCGCGGTCGACCGGTCCATGGAGGACGAGGGCTGCGACCATCGTTCCGTGGCCGTGTTCGTCCTCTCCCTCGCTGATGCCGGTCCCTATCGCGTCGGCGGTCACGACGGTGCCGGCAAGAAGCGGATGAGCGGATCGGACGCCAGAGTCGACGATGCCGACGATGGGGGAGCCCGGGACCGGGGCGACGACGGCGGGGAGCCGATCAGGATCGCTGTCGTACAGCTCGGGCACGGTCAATGCTGGGATCGGTAGGACGTCGATGCGTGCCACGACGTCGAGTTGGGCAAGGTCGGCTATGGCGCTCGCCGCGAGGTAGATCCGGGCAAGTAGGAGCCCCGCTGCATCGTTGACGTAGCGATCAGCGACTCGCCCTCCGCTGGCTTCGACGGCCTGGCAGAGGTCATCGAGCCATTGGTGTGCCACGGTGCGGTCGTCGGGATGCCAGCATTCGACGTCGAGGCGAAGCGTAATGTCAGGATCAGCGGTCACGAGCGTTGTTCGGAGCGCCGCGGTGAGGCGATCGGCCGGCTCGAGGGTGCGCAAGGTGTCAATGGCATCGAAGAACTGGGCATGAGGTTCGGTCCGGGCTCCGGGCCGAGGACCGCCCTGCAGCTCATCGAGGCGCTCCTGGAAAGCCGCCAGAGCCGGATCGTCGGCGAAGGCGACGACCACCTGTGAGCTGGAACCGTCAAGGACCTGGAGGCCGGCCCGACGGAACTCATCTGGATCGACTGGGGCGTTCAACTCGACGACTAGCACCAAGCTCGGGTTGACGCCCAACACCACAGGCCGCGCCAGCTGCTCGACCGTGATTGCTCTCGCCCGCTGCTGGAGTTGCTGTCCATGCCCGGCGAGGTCGTCGTGCCGGCGCGCGCGCGAGAAGCCAGCTGGCTGACGTCGGCGGTCGCCAGGTATTGCCTGTGCCAGTCGAAGAAGGCGGAGCCCGTGGCGGACCCCGCCTTCGGTCATCCCGGGGAACTGCTGCTGGCTCGTCGTCGGGCCTCTTCCCGTTCCATCCCGTACGCCATGTGCTCGGACGCGACGGTCTGCTCATTGCGGCGGACCATCAACCGAATGGCGTTGAGGCACGCGCTCTCGATCTCTGCCGGGCTGTAGCCGTCCATCGCGCTGGCGGTCGCGGTGATATCCATCCGGTGCCGCACACCGCGGAGCTTCAGCCGGATCAGAGCGACCCGGGTCGCCTTGTCCGGCAGGTCGAACTCCACCACGTCGTCGAAGCGTCGCCACACCGCCGTGTCGAGAAGTGCCGGATGATTGGAGGTCGCGATGAACAGGGAGTCGGCGTGGTGCTCGTCGATGATCTGCAGCATGGCCGCCACGACTCGACGCAGCTCTCCGTGATCCGAACGGTCCGCTCGCTCCCTTCCCAGCAGGTCGAACTCATCGAAGAGTAAGACCCACGAGCCGGTTTCCAAGAACCGGAAGATCTGCTCCAGGTTTCTGGCCGTCTCGCCGAGATATGACGACACGACGACCGCCAACTGGATGCGCGCCACCGGAAGCCCGAGCTCGCCTGCGATGGCCAGCGCGCTCATGGATTTACCCGTCCCGGGTGGTCCCACGAACAGGAGGGTCGAGCGGGGCTGAACCCCGTGGGCCCGAAGTTGGGATCTCAGCCGGAACTCGTCGACGATCGACGCGAGCACCTCAGAGATCGGAGGGGACAGCACGAGGTCCTGGAACGACACACTGGGCTGCACGATGCTGAGGAGCGGATGCTCGTCGCGGGTCTTAGGCAGCGGCGTGAGGGAGGACACCTGGAGGGGCCGCCGCTTCGCTGCCGGGTCCTCCAAGATGGCAGCCAGATCGTCGGCCAGCAGGTCGTGGCGCTTGCGCCGCTCGTCCTCGATGATCGCCTCGGCAGCGGTGTGGAAAGCGCGATCGTCACCGTGCTGGTGGCTGCGCATCAGCGCCTTCACCAGATCGCTACGAGCCATGACGTCGCACCACGGCCCTCAGCGTAGACAGCCGGTGAGACACCCGTTGGGGACCCTCTGGCCTCGCCACGGCGAAGGCTATGCTCGACGACGAGCGTCCCCCTGACCAGGCCGTTTCAAGTCCGGGAGGACCGATCGCTCGGTGTGGAAGCACTCGCCACAGAACGAGGGCACCGCCACCGACAAACTCCGCCGCAGCGTTGCTCGACGTTCAAGGCGTCCTGATTGTGGCCAGGCGCTCGGAGCCTGAGCAGGACCTGCGGTAGGGCAGTGCCCTATGCAGACCTCGTGACCAGCGCATTCGCGACAGCAGAGGCGCAGACATCCGCGAACGAAGGATGTCACCTCCACCCCTGAGGTCTTCACGTTTGGACCTCCCACATCTTCACATTTCGGGTGTGACACTCAGACGAACGGCCCCGTTGTGGGCCGTTCGTCGCGTTCTGCTGGCCTCGGGGCGCGTGGCGTCCCCGGTAGGACGGGACGCGCACGGGCTCAACGAGCCGACTACGGCGGAGCGTTGGCGCTGGCCGCGACGAGGTCCGCGAGGGTGCGGCGGCGGCGGGGTCGGGGTCTGGCCACGATCGGCGTGCTCCGTCGGGCCTCGGTGATCTCGTGGCGTTCGAACGCGTCGACGAGGCCGAAGTTGACGACGACACAGCTACAGGCGAGGAAGAGCCCGAGCGGTGTGACGCCCATGAGCTTGCACCAGCCGCGGACGTCGACGTTGATCCCCGCGGGGTCCTTGAGGCGTGAGTTCGAGCGCTCGACGGCGCTGCGACGGCCATAGGAGCTGCGCCAGGCAGCTGAGGGATAGTCGTGTCTCTGGGCGGTCTTCGCGTTCACCTGCGGCGAGACGGTGAGGCTCTTCTTCGTGCAGCACGTCGGTGGGTGCTCGGGCGGGCTGAGCACGCTCGGGTGCTCATGGGAGAGCCGAAGCGACTCTGGCATGAGCGGGCAGCGAAGCTTTCCCATCACCGCCGGGCAGCCCACCCGGTGATAGCCGTCCGCGTCGTCGGCGCTCAGCCGCCCCAGCTTGTGACGCGAGAGCTCGGCGGCCTTGTCGTCGTGCGCGGCGGTCTCTTCCGCGCTCGCCCCGCGCAGCGCCGGGAGCAGATCCCACAGCGGCGGGTCGCACCCTTGCGAGGACGAACCGACGCCACGACCGCACCCGCCTCCTCGTCGAAGACCACCTGGTCGACGACGGTGCGCTCGACACCGAGCAGCTTCTGCCATAGCTTCGCGGATCGCACGCCGTTTCGCTCCCTTCGAGCCGACCTTTGACAGCCGGAGATCGTAGGTGCGAAGCGGCGTGCACCGCGTCTCAGCAGCTCAGGGCACCCCCGGAAACGTCACAAGAGCCCGGAATGTCATGGACCGGTGACCGTTGGCCTGCTCGGGCTCTTACCTGGGTGTTTCTTGACAAGGAAGCCAGACCGCGAGGTCCTGGTAGCAGGGGGCGATCCTGGGCTGTGGTTCCTGCTCGGGGCCACGGGGTAAGCGGCATTGCCTCGTTCGGTGGAGTTCACCGTGCGTCGAATTCCTGATGGCCATGGTGGGTGCCAACTGGTGAACGATGACCTGCGGCTCGTATCCGGCGCGACGAGCGAACGCCGTCGCCTGGTGCACTTGGCGTGTCCGACGCTGGTTTCGAGCGCAGCCAGCCGTCGTGGTTTCGTCGTTCACCAACTTCGTGCGTCGAGGAGCTTCATGAGGTTGCGTTTGGGCTTGTGGCGCGCCCTGACCCCCGCCGCGTACGGCTCGAATGCGTCGGGCTGGGCGGCAGCGCGCATCAGCTTTTGGACGTGGGCCATCGTCTCGACCGCCTGGCGGTAGGCGTCGTTGTTCTTCGCGGCGATGAGGCGTTCCACCTCGTCCTCGAAGATCGGGATGGCGTCGAGGGGGTGATCTGCCTCACGGCGACGGGCGAGCTCGAGCCACAGGCGCCACGAGCATCCCCCGGCTTTCGCCTCGGCCCAGGCCTGGTCGACGTCGCCCTCGAAGAGGAAGACCTGGACGAGATCCGACGCGTCCGGGGTGAGCGCCCATCTGGCGAGCCCGGGACCCGACCCGCCCTTCGCGCGGGCGGCCTTCATCCGGCCCGCGGCGTCCTTGCGCAGGCACTCCAGCGCGCGGGGTCGCCAGCTGTCCCACGTGCCGGCCCGCGTGCCCTGCGCGCAGAGCCGCTCGTAGGAGGTGGGGGTGGGGCGCTCCTCGAAGGCCCTCCAGGCGAGCTCGACCGCCTGTTCGCTCTGGCCGGCGCGGTGGTACTCGTCGGCGGCCACCTCGAGGAGGCGGTGGTCGGCCGATGGCCCGAAGTGCTCGAGGCCCTGCTCGGCCCAGCTCAGCGCGTCGGCGAATCGGCCCGCAGCCCGCAAGTGCTCGGCGATGCGGACGAAGTCGTAGGGGGAGGACTGGTCCTTCGCGAGCACGGCGACGACGGCATCGACGTCGCCAGAGGTCTCGGCGAGGGCCTCCATCATGTGGGTGATGCGGAACCTGTTGCCGTCGTAGGAGCGCTTGTCTCCGGGTTGGAGGGCGGGGAGGCGTTCGAAGGCGGTCTCGGCGAGCTGGCGGTAGGTGGCGAGGCCTGTCTTGCCGAGCACCTTCGCGTAGGTGTGTGCGGCACCGGAGAACACGTCGAGGTCGCCGGCGCTCGATTCCCAGTCGAACAGGCGGTGGGCGAGCGCGACAGGGTCGGGACGGGCCTTCTTGCAGGCGGCGAGGTGGAGCTCCTGGAGCTCGGCGGCGATGTCGCCGAGGCAGCCGTTCGAGTCGTCGACCGAGCCGATTGCGTCCTCGGCCCGTTCGAGCGCGTGCTCGCACAGGTCGATCACTGCCTCGGCCTCGCCATCGTCGAGCAGGCCCCGCACGGCGAGGATCACCTCGCCGATGCGCTCGGCGTAGTCGTATGCCTCTCGGTAGGAGACGTAGTCGTCGGTCTCGAAGGCGTCGTCGATCGCGTCGAGGAATGCCCGAAGCGGCGGAGGACCCGCGACCGCCTTCGCCGCTTCAAGACGGAGCCGGGCGAGCGCCAGCTCGTCGGCCGCGGCGAGCTCGAGCACGAGGTTCACGAGCCGCTCGTGGCCGAGGCCCTCGAGGAAGGCCTGCACGTCGACGTGCGACTCGACGTCGGGCTGAGGCTGGGTGGAGCGGGGATCCGTGGCGACGAGGGCGAGCGCGACGGCGTGCTTGCAGAAGCTCCCGTCGGCGCCGACCGGGCAGGTGCAGGAGAACACCGGCTCGCCGTCCTCGACCCCGAGGTGCACCTTGTAGGGGGCCGATCCCCGGACGGTCGCCTCGGCGGACGTCGCGGTGACGCGCAGCTTCGTGACCGTGCCGCTCCTCGCGTAGTCCTCCCCGCGCTCGAAGCTTCGAGGAGCGGCGAGGGAGCGGACCCGGCGCCGATTGAAGACCTCTCCGAGGTCGCCTGATATCCGCCGAGGGGATGCAGAGGCCATCCCGGCATGCTACGAGCGCCACGGCATCCATCGCAGAGCCCGCACCGGGCAGGTCATGGGGCGGTGGGCCGCCCCGGCACGCGAGGTGAGTACCCCGCAGCGGCGAGCCAGGCTCGGGCGCGGCCTCGTTGGCGCTCCTCGGAGAACGTGTACCAGGCCTCGAGCTCGCCGGGCCAGCGCCCGAGGACGTCCTTGAAGCGGCGGAAGGCCCCGCGACCCGAGATGGCGATCGACAGCCGATCCGCCCGGTCCCGATCCGAGATCCCCTCGACGAAGTCCTCCATGTCGCCGTACGCGGCCCGGGAGCCCTCGCACGACACGGGGAGCCAGCGGTCGGGGGCCTCGTCGTCGGGATCCTCCTCGCCCACCTCGCGGGCGTAGTCGATCGCCGCCAGCGGCCAGACCTCCCCGGTGCGAACGTCGATCCGCCCGCCGCCATGGACCGGGTCCCCCTCGAGGATGCCGGCCAGATCCTCTAGGTCGACGGGAAGCGGACGGAGCGTAGGTGCGGGCCGATCGCCGAGCGCCGCGTCGAGCTGGTCGGCGAGATCGTCGTCACCCTCCCAGGCGCGTTCCCGCAGCTGCTCGGCGCAGCGCCGGGCCAGGTCGGGCGCTCCCTCCGCGCCTTGGGCCAACGCGATGAGGAGTCCGTCGCCCGCGAGCTGGAGCAGCTCGTCCCAGGGCCCCTTCGACAGTGCGACGACGACGCGTCGACCGTCCGCATCGAAGACGGCACCTCGAAGAGCAACCCGACGGTCGTCAACCCTGCCCACCAGCTCCAGCCTGGCACGACTCACTCCCGGATAGGGAGGGCACTCTTTCGGTCTGCGCCAGGCCAGTCGGACCGTCTGTCCAGTCAGCGATGGAGCCGACCGTGATGCCGACGAGCGCCAAAGTGGCATCGTCGCCATCCCGAATGGCTGTCGGCCATCGCGGGACCACGGCGAACGCAGGCTCTGGTATCGTGTGACCACGAGGTGACCACAATGCCGAAGCTGAAAAACGTTGGTGTCCGGGAGTTCCGTGACCACGCCACCACCTACCTGTCAGGCTCCGATCCCGTCGCCGTGAGCAAGCACGGCCAGGTGATCGGGTTCTACATCCCCGTCGAAGGCGACCGGGAGCAGGCAAGGCGCGCCATCGAGCGGCTCGGTCGCTCGGTCGAGGAGATCCTCGAAGAGACTGGCATGACCGAAGAGGAGCTGGCCCAGCTGTTTGACTTGCGGCGGGCGCTGCCGGAGTGATCGTTGTCGTCGATGCGAGCGTGCTCGTGGCGGAGCTGCTACGTCGGCGCGGCCGGGAGCTGTTCGCCCATCCTGACCTCCAGTGTGTAGTTGCCGAGGAGCAGTGGGGGGAGGCGCGGCATGAGTTGCAGAAGCGTGTCGCTGCTATGGCCGGCCAAGGGCGCCTGTCGAGCGAGCAGGGAGAGAAGCTGCTCGGGGTCGTCCACGACTTCGTCGAGGACGACGTGATCGAGGTAGTACCCCGGACGTTCTATGAGCACATGGAGCGCGCGGCGCGCCGACGGGTGCCCCGAAACCCCAACGACTGGGCACCGGTCGCACTTGCCCTCGCCCTCAACGTTGCGATCCTGACGGGCGACCATGACTTCCTTGGCTGCGGCTGTCCCACGTGGACCATCGAGACGCTGACGACGGAACTGGGACCATCTTGACCCTTGCCGTCCAGGAAATCGCCGCAACTCACTGGCATTATTGACTCGGCTTCGTCCGGCGGTCGCATATGAGTAGTGCACCGCCATGCCGGCTGCATAATGCAGAGCCCACCACCACGGCTTTCGCGTGAGCAGAGGCGCGAACGTCCGCGAACGAAGGATGTCACCTCCACCCTGTGCTTTGAATCTTCGCGCCTTTTGGGCTGACTGTCTTGGACTTTAATGCTGTTTCGTGGCATTCCCACGGGGTTATCCACAGGGTTCATCGACCTGATTATCGACCGTTGATCACCCTGCCCTACGCAGCTCTACGCACGAGATGCGGCCGCGACACCGGCTGCACGCTGGGGTTTCGCGGTTTGCGGTCTCGAAGGCGCCTTCGTGCCCTACGCAGCCCTACCGCAGCGTAGGGCAGTGCCCGCTCCTCGCGGGCCTCTCTCAGCTCCTTGCGCAGCCGGGCCATCTCGGCCAGCTGCTCACTTGTCGGCCCGTCGCTGCGCCGGCCCGCATCAATGTCTGCCTGCTTGGCCCACGCCCGAACCGCCGTCTCGGTCAGACCGAGCTCACGAGCCACGCCCCCAGCCGTCTTGCCGGGCTGGCGGACCAACTCGACAACCTCGGTCTTGAACTCCGGCGTGAACGACCGTCGCGGGCGGGGCCTTTTCCGCTCCATCGTCTCCATTGTGGACATCCTCCCGGGGGTCACCCCCCACATGGTGGATGTCTGTCCAACCGGGGCAGGCCCAGCCGGATGAGTTCGAGAGCAAGTAGCCACCGGCGCACCGATTGCGTAGGGGGGACGCCGTCACCATGACGTCGATGATGCGGTTGGTCCTTCCAGGAACGACTCGATGCGTGCGACGACGCGGGCC
>JAJZBS010000009.1 GCA_021851885.1 Actinomycetes bacterium
GTCGGGCTTCGCCTTCGAGACGGTTTAGAGCGCGTCCTGCGCAAGCGGCGACCAGCCGGCAGGTGATCTCGCGAGCGTCCGGTGGCGCCTCGGCGGCGTCGACCGCCAGGCGGCGCAGGAGGTCAGCCGCCTGTTCGTCGGCGGCTTCGATGGCATGTGCCAGGCTCGGGGAGGTCGCCAGGGCTTGAAAGGCTCGGCGGTGGAGCGGCACGGCGAAGAGGATCTCCTCGAGATGGTCCGCGACATCCTGCGGCCGCTGGACCGCCAGGCGAAGAGCCTCGATCTCCAGCCCGCTCCCGGCGACTGGGCCGCCGGCCTCGCCGCCAGCCAGGTGCCGGCCGTACAGGCCGGCGGGCCCTCGCGAAAGATCGAAACGCCCGGAAGCACCACCGGCTTGCACGCGAGGCTCCCCTCCGCCCCCGCCCGCGCCGGCACTCTGCGTGATGCTTGGAGGCGGTGGCCCGGACCCCGTTCGGCCGGCACCGGCGGGGGGCGCCTCACCGCCAACGGCGCCGGCACGTTGGCGCCGGGCACGCGCACCGGCGCGCCCGATGGCGACGAGCTCCGCCCGCAGGCGCAACGGGTCGATCCGGCAGCGGTCCGCCACTTCCATGAGGTACTGGTCGCGCACCAGCTCGTTGGGGTGCTCGGCGACGAGTGCGAGCGCGGCCTGTGCCGTGCGCACGCGGCCTTCGGTGCTCGTGAGCTCCCGCGCCGCCTCGGCACGCTCCAACAGGCGGCTGACGCGGAACTCGAGGAGCGGCTTCGCTCCGGCCACGCTCGCCTCCAGGGCCTCGGGTTGGCTCGCGGCCACCTCCGCCGGATCAGATCCCGGCGGGAACGCGGCCACACGGATCTCGAGCGCATAGGCGCGCTCCCACGCGTAGTACTGCTCGACGGCGCGCTGGCCCGCGGGGTCGGCGTCGTAGGCGAGGACGAGACGGCGGGCATAGCGGGCCAGGAGGCGGACGTGGTCGTCGGTCAGCGTCGTCCCGCACGTCGCCACCGCGCGGTCGAGACCGACCTGGTAGAAGGCGATGGCGTCCGTGTAACCCTCGCAGACGATGATCTCGTCGTTGCGGGCGGCCGACGCCTTGGCCCAGTTGAGACCGTAGAGGACCCTGCGCTTCGAGTAGATCGGCGTCTCGGTCGAGTTCTTGTACTTCGGCCCGTCACCGGAGGCGCCCGCACCTTGTGCACCGGGAAGGATGCGCCCCCCGAACGCGACGGGTTGGCCGGACGGATCGAAGATCGGGAACAGCACACGCGCACGGAAGGCGTCCTGGAGCCGCCCGGCTTTGTTGACGAAGGTGAGCCCCGCACGGCTCATGACCTCCCGGGGGGCCTTGATCGCCCGCGCCAGGGCGTCCCAATCCCCCGGCGCCCACCCGAGGTGGAACCGGCGGACCGTGTCGCCGTCGATGCTTCGCGACCGCAGGTAGGCACGCGCCGGCGCCGCATCGGCGCCATGGAGGAGCCGCTCGTGGTACCAGGCCACCGCCGCCGTCATCGCCTCGGCGATCTGTGCACGTCCACCCTGGCGCTGGCTGCGGTCCGCAGGGCCGCCGTCGACGTGGGTGATTGCAAGGCCGGCACGGGCCGCCAGCGCCTCGACGGCCTCGACGAAGTCCATGTGCTCGACGTCGCGCAGGAACCCGATGGCATCCCCCGACGCCTGGCAGCCGAAGCAGTAGTACAGGCCCTCTTCTGCGTTGACGCTGAACGACGGGGTGTTCTCCGCGTGGAACGGGCAGAGGCCCACCCACCGGCGTCCTTGCTTCTTGAGCGACGTGCGCTCGCCGATCAAAGCGACGATATCGGTCGCCTCTCGGACGCGTGCAACGTCCTCGGCCGCGATGACCACGACTCCGACCGTACCAATCGGCTACGACGTCGACTGCGGCGACGCGCAGTGGCGGCGGTCCGGGATTACGCCGGCGTCCCGACGATGGGCGCCATGACGGCGTGCGCCGCTGCGAGACGGGCGATCGGGACCCGGAACGGCGAGCAGCTGACGTAGTCGAGCCCCGCCTGGGCGAACACGGCGATCGAGTCGGGATCCCCCCCGTGCTCGCCGCAGACGCCGATCTTCAACGACGGGCGCGTTCCGCGTCCGCGTTCGACGGCCAGGCGGATCAGCTCCCCGACGCCGTCGTTGTCGACGACCTCGAAGGGGTTCTTGGCCAGGAGCCCCTTCGACAGGTAGGCGTCCATCATCCGGCCCTCGACGTCGTCACGGCTGAAGCCGAAGGTCATCTGCGTCAGGTCGTTCGTCCCGAACGAGAAGAAGTCCGCAACTTCAGCGATCTCAGCGGCGCGCAAGGCGGCCCGCGGTGTCTCGATCATGGTGCCGATGGCGACGTCGATCGCCGCGGCGTTTGCCGTCCCATTCGCCCGCCGCGACGCCGACCCCCGGGCGCGGCGGGCTGGGGGGGGAGTGCTCCCGGGTCCCTGGACCGAGGCGATCGCCTCTTCGACCCAGCTACGCGCCAGTGCGAGCTCGGCCCGGGCGACCGTGAGGGGGATCATCACCTCGACGATCGGGTGCCCGCCCTTGGCCACGCGGGCCGTCGCTGCCTCCATGAGCGCGCGCACCTGCATCGTGTACAAGCCCGGCTTCAGCACCCCGAGTCGCACCCCGCGCGTCCCCAACATGGGGTTCGCCTCCTTCCAGGCGAGCGCCGCTTCGTAGAGGCTCCGCTCCTCGGACGTGAGTCCCACGGTGGCGTCCTTGATCGACAGATGTTCGGTGTCGGGAAGGAACTCGTGCAGCGGCGGGTCGAGGAGGCGCACCGTGACCGGCAGGCCGTCCATGGCCTCCAGGATCGCGATGAAGTCGGCGCGCTGCGCGACGCGCAGCTCCTCGAGGGCGGCTTCTTCGTCGACCGCTCCCTTCGCCAGGATCATCCTCCGCACGATCGGGAGCCGGTCCTCGGCGAGGAACATGTGCTCGGTGCGGCACAGGCCGATCCCCTCGGCTCCGAGACGGCGCGCATGGGCGGCGTCGGCTCCGGTGTCGGCATTCGCCCGTACTGCGAGACGGCCCTTGCGGATCGTGTCGGCCCAGCCCAGGATCGTCGTGAGCTCTCGCGGCGGCTTGGCTGCGGCCACCTCCATCTCCCCGACCACGACGTTGCCGGTCGTCCCGTCCAGGGAGATCCACTCCCCCTCGCTCACCGTGACATCGCCGGAGCTGAAGGACGACGGGCCGACACGCACGCCTTCGGCACCGACGACCGCCGGCTTGCCCCAACCACGGGCGACCACCGCCGCGTGGCTGACGAGCCCCCCGCGGGCGGTGAGGATCCCCTGGGAGGCCAGCATGCCGTGGACGTCGTCCGGGGAGGTCTCGGTGCGCACGAGGATGACCTTCTCACCTCGATGCGCGGCTGCGGTTGCGTCGTCGGCGCTGAAGTAGACGCGGCCGACCGCAGCACCGGGTGACGCGCCGAGGCCCTTGGCGATGACGGAGGTCATCTTGGCCGTGAACTGCGGGTGCAGGACCTGGTCGACGTGCTCCGGGCTGACCCGGCTGACCGCCTCGGATCGGCTGAGCTTGATCGCGGGGTCCTTGACCATCTCGACAGCCATACGCAACGCGGCGGCACCCGTCCGCTTGCCGACCCTGGTCTGGAGCATCCAGAGCTTGCCGTGGTCGATGGTGAACTCGGTGTCGCACATGTCGCGATAGTGGGACTCGAGACGGTCGAAGATCGCAAGCAGCTGTCTGTGGACGCTGGGGAACGTCTTGGCCAGCGCCGACAGGGGTTGGGTCAGGCGGATGCCCGCCACGACGTCTTCGCCCTGGGCATTGACGAGGAAGTCCCCGTAGGCCCCCTTGGCCCCGGTCGCCGGGTCGCGGGTGAACCCGACACCGGTCCCCGACTTGCTGTCACGGTTGCCGAAGACCATCGCCTGGACGTTCACCGCGGTCCCGAGATCGTGCGGGATGGACTCGCGCGTGCGGTAGGCGACGGCGCGGGCGCCGTTCCAGGACTGGAAGACGGCGTCGACGGCCCCGCGCAGCTGGCGGGCGGGGTCCTGGGGGAAGGGCTTGCCCGTCTCTTTGAGCACGATCTCCTTGTAGGCCGAGACGAGGTAGTACAGCAGCTCGACGGGCACGTCGGCGTCGGCGTTTGCGCTCGCGAGGTCGCGTGCGGCGTCGAAGCGGCTGTCGAAGATCTCCCCCGGGATGCCGAGGACGATCCGGCCGTACATCTGGATGAAGCGCCGGTACGAGTCGTAGGCGAAACGCTCGTCACCCGTCTGCTTGGCCAGGCCTTCGACCGAGCGGTCGTTCAAGCCGAGGTTGAGGACCGTGTCCATCATCCCCGGCATCGAGAACTTCGCCCCGGACCGCACGCTCACGAGCAGCGGGTCGTCCGTGTCACCCAGGACCTTGCCCATGGCGCTCTCGAGCCGGCGGCGGGCGTCGGCAACCTGACCGGCCAGCTCCCGGGGCCACCGGCCGTCCATCGCGGCCCGGCATGCGTCCGTCGAGATGGTGAAGCCGGGCGGGACCGGCAGGCCGAGAACCGAGGTCATCTCGGCGAGGTTGGCCCCCTTGCCCCCGAGGAGGTCCTTCATCTCCATCGGCGGCACGGGGTGCCTATGGTCGAAATCGAAGACGTACAGCATCGCCACTCCTTGGCGTTTGGGGCGTCCCGAGCCTACAGAGCCGTCGGGACCGGTTGGATCACGCGTCAGAACCCGAGTCGCGAACGGATCTCGTCGGCAAGGCCGTCGATGGGGACACGGACCTGGGCGGTCGTGTCCCGGTCCCGCACCGTGACAGCGCGGTCGTCGAGGGTGTCGAAGTCGACCGTGACGCACAACGGCGTCCCGATCTCGTCCTGGCGCCGGTAGCGCCGGCCGATGGACTGGGTCACGTCGAGATCGCACTGGTACGAGGGCTGGAGGGCCGAAAGCACCTCACCGGAGACCTCTTTCAGCTCGTCGCGCCGCGACAGCGGGAGGACCGCGACGTGCACCGGAGCGATCCGGGGGTGCAGACGGAGGACGACGCGGGCCTCCCCGTCGACGACGTCCTCGGTGTAGGCCGCGATCAGGAAGGCCATCATCGACCGCGTCGCCCCCGCAGCCGGCTCGATGACGTAGGGCACGTAGCGCTCGCCTGTCGCCTGGTCGAAGTACTCAAGCCTCTCACCCGTCGCGGCGGCATGGGCCGACAGGTCGAAATCCGTGCGGTTGGCGATGCCCTCGAGCTCCCCCCAGCCCCAGGGGAATGCGAACTCGATGTCGGTCGTCGCCACCGAGTAGTGGCTCAGCTCTTCGGCGTCGTGAGGCCGCAGCCGGAGCATCGCCTCGGGGATGCCCAGGTCCACGTACCACCGGTGGCGCTCGGCCACCCAGCGGTCGAACCACGTCGCCGCGTCCGGCGGGGGGACGAAGTACTCCATCTCCATCTGCTCGAACTCGCGGGTGCGGAAGACGAAGTTCCCGGGCGTGATCTCGTTGCGGAAGGACTTGCCAACCTGGGCGATGCCGAACGGGGGCCTCTTGCGCGTCGTCTGGACGACGTTGAGGAAGTTGACGAACATCCCCTGGGCCGTCTCGGGGCGCAGGTAGGCGACGGCCCCCTCGTCTTCGACGGGACCCGCGTGGGTCTTGAACATGAGATTGAAGTCCCGGGCGTCGGTGAGATCACCTGAACCGCACTTCGGGCAGGTGCCCTCTATCTGGTCGGCACGCCAGCGCTCGCCGCAGTTGCGGCAGTCGACGAGGGGATCTGTGAAACCGGCGAGATGGCCGGAGGTCTCCCAGATGCGCGGGCTCGACAGGATCGCGGCGTCGAGCCCGACGATGTTGTCGTGCATCTGGACCATCGAGCGCCACCAGGCGTTCTTGACGTTCCGCAGCATCAGGACCCCGAGAGGACCGTAGTCATAGGTGGAGCGGAAGCCCCCGTAGATCTCCGCCGAAGGAAAGACGAAGCCGCGCCTCTTGCACAGGCTGACGATCCTCTCCATGAGCTCCGAGGAGCCCGCGGCGTCGTCGTTGTCGTGCGCAGTGACCCTGGGCGGCATCCCGGCGAGGATACCGGTCGCAGCGCCTGGTGCCCATCCCGGGCGTGCCGGCGCGCGCTGCGACCGGGGACCTCACAGGCCCCCGGTGCGTCGCGGCTGGCCGACGCGCAGGCTCTGCAGGCGCCGATCCAGGTGGTACTCGATCGCGCCGGCGGCAAGCATCGCCACCTCGCCGGTCGCAGGATCCGGCTCCTCGGAGAGCACGGCGGCCAGGTCCCCCCCGAGGATTCGCCGCAGCAGCCGCCAGGCGGCCGGGCTGACCGCGACGCCCCGGCGGCAGGAGCGGCACAGCATTCCTCCTTCGGCGAGGTCGAATGCCACGAGCCCGTCGGGGGCGAGCTCGGCGGCCGGCCTCGCGCAGGCGGCGCACGCCTCGACGACAGGAGCCGAGCCGTCGAGAACGAGGAGCTTGAGGAAGAACGACGGCCCTACCAGAGGCGAGCGCGACGTCTCCAGCGCCGAAAGGGCGCCGAGGAGCATCCGGAAAAGCTGCGGCGCCGCATCGCGCTCCTGGGCTATCTGGTCGACGGCCTCGAGCATCGCAAGGGCCGGCCCGATCAGGTCGAGGTCTTCGCGCACGTGGCGGAAGGCGTGGACGACCTCGACCTGGGTCACGACGTCGAGGTCCCCGCGCCCCCTCCAGCACTGGACCGCCACGTGGCTCAGCGGCTCGAGACGCCCGCCGAAGCGGCTCGTGGTCTTGCGCACGCCCTTCGCCACGGCGCGCACCTTGCCGTTCTCGGCGCACAGGAGGGTGACGATACGGTCCGCCTCGCCGAGGCGCATCGACCGCAGCACCACACCGCTTTCTTTGTAGAGGCTCACCGGACCAAGCCGCCGACGACGATCATGACGACGATGGCCCCCGCGGTCACGAGAATCTCGACAGCCCAGGTCGCCCCCATGACGGCGAGCGCGCCGAGAGCCAAGGCCAGCGCGCAGCCGGCGACGATCGCCAGGCGGATCACGCCTTGTCGACCCCCCCGTAGCGGCGCTCCCGTCGCTGGAACTCGCGCACGGCCTCGAACAGGTCCTCGCGCCGGAAGTCCGGCCAGAGGACATCGGTGAACACAAGCTCGCTGTAGGCGATCTCCCACAGCAAGAAGTTCGAGATCCGGTACTCACCCGAGGTCCGGATGACGAGGTCGGGAGACGGCATGTCCGGCCAGTACAGCCTCTTTGCGATCGCGCGCTCGTCGACGTGATCGGCGGGCACCCCGTCGGCGACGAGAGCGCGAACCGCGTCGACGATCTCGGCCCGGCCGCCGTAGTTGAAGGCCATCGTCAGCGTCATGCGCCGGTTCCGCGCCGTGAGGTCCGCCGACTCGACCATGCGCCGCAGCACCCGTTTCGGCACACGCCAGTCACGCCGCCCCGCGAAACGGATCCTCACACCTTTCGCGTTGAGCTCGTCCCGACGGCGCATCAGGAGGCTCTCGTTGAAACGCATCAGGTAGCGGACCTCGTCTGCCGGGCGCTTCCAGTTCTCCGTCGAGAAGGCGTAGACGGTCAGCCAACGCACCCCGATGTCGAGGGCACCTTCGACGGCGTCGAACAGCGCCGTCTCTCCTGCCGCGTGGCCCTCCGTGCGTGCAAGACCACGCCTCTGAGCCCACCGCCCGTTGCCATCCATGACGCAGCCGACGTGGGCGGGAACACGCCGGGGGTCGATACCGCGACCCGGGTCGGCGGAGGGGGGGGCAGCGGGCGCCACGGCTGCGAACGTAGCGCACGCCCGGGTCCGCCCGGTCCCCGCTCGGCCCAGATGCCCGCCGGTCGGCGCCGCGTCAGTACCCCAGTCTCTCTATCTCGACGGGCCTGTTCTGCCAGTCCGGCTCGACCTTGACGAACAGGTCCAGATATGCCCCGGGGGGCAGTTGGGCGCGCACCGCCGTGCCCACCGTCTTGAGGACCTGGCCGCCGCGCCCGATGACGATCGGCTTCTGCGACGGGCGCTCGACGAGGATCTCGCAGCGGATGTAGGGCCACTCCCACGCCGAGACCCGGCACGCGATCGCGTGGGGAAGCTCGTCGGCGACGACCACCAGGAGCTGTTCCCGGACGAGCTCCGCGACATGGAAGGCCTCGGGGACGTCGGTCACCATGCCCGGGGGGAAGTAGCGGGGCCCTTCGGGGAGGCTTGCCGACAGGGCCTTGACGAGCTCGTCGACGCCGGCCCCCGTACGGGCAGACACCGGGAAGCACTCGATCCCTTCGCCGTCTGCCCCACCCTCACCGAGGGCCGATACGGCGGCCAGCTGCGCGACGACGCGCCGGCGTGCAATACCGTCGATCTTGTTGACGACCACGACGGTCCGTGCGGCCGCCTCGCGGGCACGACGCAGCGCGCGGCGGTCCCCCGGTCCGATCGGCGCCCGTGCATCGACGACGGCCACGGCGACGTCTGCGTCGTCGACCGCCGATGCAGACGCCTCGTTCATCCTGTTGCCAAGCGCCGAGCGGGGGCGGTGGATGCCAGGGGTGTCCACGAAGACGATCTGGCGCTCGTCGCCGTCGAGGACGCCGAGCACCCGCCGCCGTGTCGTGTGGGGACGGGGCGAGGTGATCGACACCTTCACCCCGAGGACACTGTTGAGGAGCGTCGATTTTCCCACGTTGGGCCGTCCGACCAGGACGACGAACCCCGACCGGAACGCCGGCTCCTGCCCAGCGCCGCTCAGCGTCCACTCCCCGTTGCCACGCCGGCCGGTCCCGCCCCGCCGTCGCCTTCGCCGTGGCCGTCCGCATGGGTCACCTGGGCGATGCGCACGCGCTCGATCCGCCGTCCGCGCACTCTCTCGACGACGAGACGGTGGCCGTCGACGACGACCGACTCGCCGGCTTCGGGAACATGCCCGAACACGTGGAGCACGAGCCCCCCGACGGTGTCCCACTCCCCCGAGGGCAGTTGTGCGCCGAGCAGTTCGTTGGCCTCGTCGATGACCATGCGCCCCGGGACGCGCACCTCACCGCCGGGCAGCGACTCGACGCTCGGCTCCTCGACGTCGAACTCGTCGACGATCTCGCCGACGAGCTCCTCGATCAGGTCTTCGAGGGTAACGATCCCCGTCGTGCCGCCGTACTCGTCGACGACGATCGCCATGTGGTACTTCTCGGCCTGCATCTCGCGCATGAGCGGACCGACGCGCTTGGACTCCGGGACGAAGTGGGCGGGGCGGGCAAAGGAGCGCACCGGTCGATCGGCGAGACCCGATCGCTCGGCACGGACGAGGTCTTTGACGTATGCGACGCCGACGACGTCGTCGAAGTTCCCTTCGTAGACCGGTATCCGGCTCAGTCCCACTTCCGTCGCGCGGTCGAGGACCGCCCCCGCCCCGAGGTTCGAGCTCACAGACACGACGTCGGGCCGGGGAACCATGACCTCGCGAACGACGGTGTCACCGAGCTCGATGACCGAGTGGATGAGGACCCGCTCCTCCTTCTCGATGACCGCCTCTTCCATGGCGACGTCGGCCAGGGCGAGGAGCTCCGACTCGGTGACCCCCGCTCCCCCGGTGACGGCGGCCTCGCCGAGGACGAGACGGACGAGGCCCATGAGGGCGGCCGACACCAGGCGGACGGGCGGGAACCGGATCATCCAGTTGACGACCGGGGCCGTCAGGAGCGCGGCGCGGTCGGGATGGCGCACGGCCCAGGTCTTCGGTGCCGCCTCGACGAGGACGAACACGACGACCACCTCGAAGACTGTCGCCACGACAACCCCGAGGGCCCCGAACAAGTGGGCCGAGACGACCCCGACGAGAGTCGCGGCCAGCAGCTGGCAGATGAGCACCAGCAACAGGACAGGGTTGAGGAACTTCTCCGGATGCGCGACCAACCGCACGAGATGGCGCGCGCCCCGCCTCCGATCGTCCTCGAGCGCGAGCGCCCGCGCCCTGCTCGTCCGGACAAGGCTTGTCTCGGCAAGCGCCAAGCCGGCTGTGATGACGAACAGGACGACGATGACGATGAGCAGGACGGCGTCGGTCGTGTGGAAGGTGGTATGCACCGAAGCGCTCACCTGTCCACCTCGTAGAAGCGTGCGAGGAGATCCCTCTCCATGGCCTCCATCTGCGTCGCGTCCTCGTCCTGTTCGTGGTCCATGCCGAACAGATGAAGAACGCCATGGACGGCCAAGAGCGCCAGCTCGTCCTCGAGGCCGCGGCCGTGGGCGGCCGCGTTCCGGCCGGCGACCTCCGGGCAGACGAAGACGTCGCCGAGCAGGACCGGCACCGCGCGGTCGGCGACCTCCCCGGAGCGCCCCGGTGCGGGCCCGCCGCTGTCTGGGTCGCGCCCCCCCATTGCAGGAACGTCCTCCACGGGAAAGGCGAGGACGTCGGTTGGTCCCTGCCGGTCGAGATACTTCTCGTTCAAAGATGCGATGGCCGCGGCGTCGACGAACAACAGCGCCAGCTCGACGTCGCCACGCGGACCTGCGGCTGCGACGACGTCTTCGACGAGCCGTCGCCAGCGCTCGATGTCGATCGGTGCGTCGTTCTGTTCGTCGGCGACGAAGACGTCGACCGCCACGGCGGTCAGCCCCGCCGGTCCTGCGCGCTCGCCATCTCGTAGGCTGACACGATGTCCGCCACGATGCGGTGACGTACGACGTCACGCTGGTCGAGGTGCACGAATGCCAAGTCGTCGATGCCGCCGAGGATCTTCTCGAGCCCGACGAGGCCTGATCGCCCGCCCGGCACGTCGATCTGGGTCACGTCGCCGGTCACGACTGCTCGTGACCCGAACCCGATGCGCGTCAGGAACATCTTCATCTGCTCCGGTGTCGTGTTCTGCGCCTCGTCGAGGATGATGAAGGCGTCGTTGAGCGTGCGCCCCCGCATGAACGCGAGGGGCGCCACCTCGACGGTGCCGCGCTCGAGCAGCCTCTGGACGGCTTCGAGATCGAGAAGGTCGTAGAGGGCGTCGTAGAGGGGTCGCAGGTAGGGGTCCACCTTGGCCATGAGATCGCCCGGAAGGAACCCGAGACGCTCGCCGGCCTCGACGGCCGGCCGGGTGAGGATGATCCGCGATACCTGCTTCGCCTGGAGAGATGCGATCGCCCGCGCGACGGCGAGGAAGGACTTGCCCGTTCCGGCAGGTCCGATCCCGAAGGTGATGGTGTTGGACACGATGGCGTCGCTGTAGCGCTTCTGGCCCGCTGTCTTTGGCCGGACCGAGGCGCCGCGCGCGCTGCGGAGCACTTCGCTGCGCAAGACCTCGGCGGGCCGCACGTCGTCTTTGACCATGTCGACCGTGCGCGCGAGGACCGTCGCGTCGAGACCGTGGCCTTGTTCCAACAACAAGACCAGCTCGTTGAAGAGGCGCCCGACCCTGTCTTTGTCAGCGCCGTCGACGGTGATCTCGTTGCCGCGCACGACGATGCTCGTATCGGAGAACGCCTTCTCGATCAGGCGCAGGTTGTCGTCGCGCTCGCCGAGCAGGCCCACCATGAGGTGGTTGCCGGGGACGAAGATTGTGACCGGGGTCGTCGATGTCACGTGCGCCTGCACTGCACGTTAGCAGGACGGCTACCCACCACATCCGTGCAGCGGCGCGCCATCCGCGACGACCTGGCCCGGGGCACTGTTCGGCTCAGCCCGGCGGCCACCCCATCGACCGCCCGCCGATGAGGTGGAGGTGGAGATGGGGCACCGAGTTGAGAGCGTCGTCCCCGACGTTGAACACGAGGCGGTACCCGCTCGCGTCGACCTGCTCGGAGCGCGCGATCTCCTGCGCGACGAGGAGCATCTCGACGACGACTTCCGCGTGGCCCCGCTCGACCACGTGGGCGTTGTCGATGTGGGACCGCGGGACGATGAGAACGTGCACCGGCGCGGCCGGATTGATGTCGCGAAAGGCGTAGACGGCCTCGGTGGCATGGACCTTCTCGCTCGGCACCTCGCCTTGGACGATCCGGCAGAACAGGCAGCCGGGCTGGGCGTCTTTCACCGGCCCTCGGCTACCGGCGCACCGGCGGCAGCCGTTCGACCTGGAACCCCGATGATCTCCCGCCGCGGCCCGTGCAGCTCCGGGTAGAGGTGATCGAGGGTTCCCGGCTCGATTCGGTTGGCGTCGATGAAACGACGGACGTCAGCTTCCTGCAGCCGGATCACCCGCCCGAACTTGTACGCGGCGACCTCCCCCTCGTCGATGAAGCGATAGAGGGTGCGCAAGGTGACGCCAAGCAGTGCGGAGGCTTCCTTGGTGCTCAGCCACGAGATCGTCTCCCCCACAGCGCACATTCTATCATTCCCTGCAATGCCATGGTGTTTCACCGCCATCCCTGCAGGCATCCGGTCGAACGGGCCGCTAGCCGAACGTATGGAGGCCAAGCTCCTTGATTCGGCGGATCATCGCTTCGGGAGCGACCCCGGAGAGGAACGAGATGGCACGCAGATCGTCTGCACGGATGGTGATCACGCGACCGTTGAAGTCCTGGCGCTGGACCTGGATCATGCTCAAGAACTTCCGCAGGACCTCGCGCTCGGGACCTTGGACGTCTTCCAAGCGGGTCAGTTCGATGGTGATCTTTCCTGATGCGTCGATCACTCCGCGCGTATCACCGGCGGCCGGCACGCCACCGGAGCCAGGCCGGCCGGCCTCCTCTGAGGCCGTTTCCGTCCAGCGGCTTCCTTCGGCTCCCGGCGGCGGAGGCAGGAGCTGGTCGACGGGCACGTCGTAGAGGAGGGCGAGCCGCTGCAGGCGGGGCACGGAGATGGAGCGCTCGCCGCGCTCGTAGGCGCCGAGGACCGAGGCTTTGAACTCCTGGTTCGACATCGCCTCGACAGCTTGGAGAGAGAGACGCATCTGCTTGCGGACGGCGCGCAGTCGCGAGCCCACGCTCGCCGCGTACTCGATGACGTCGTAGCCCTCGCCGTCGCTCCCTTGCGAGGCCGGTTCACCGTGCTCGTCGTTCACGTGTGCCACTTGACGATCTCCCTCTTCCCACCGGCGCGAAGCCTTTCCTGGCATCGTCGACCGGCCCAAACCTTCGACGCGCTGCGCCGCCGGTCGACGGTTGCCGCGAGCGTCCGCGAAGCTCCGGCCCCTGGCCGGCCCCTGGCCGGCCCCAGGTCACGCACCGCGTCCGTGTGCCCTGGACCGTTGTCGCCCGTCTCGCTGCCGTCACCCGGCGAAAGCAGCCACAAGGCATCCTAGCCGGAATATCACTCACAGTGGTGAATGGATCACCTCCAGGCGTCGCTACCAGACCCGAGCACGGCGAAGCGGGCTCGGCGACCGGCACCCGCACCTCGCACGGGGGGCAGAGCCCACCACCGCCGAGCCGAAGGGGCAGAGCCTGCTGCGGCTCAGCCGAAGGCCGAGCGGATCTTCGACATGATGCCCTGGTGCGACTCCACGACAGCCTCTCCCCGCTCGGCTGCGAGCTCGCGGAGCAGGCGCACTTGGCTTTCCGTCAGGTCCGTGGGGGTGTCCACGACGAGCCGGGCGATCAGATCGCCGCGGCCCCGGCCCCGGAGGTGGGGAACGCCGTGGCCTTTGAGGCGGAAAAGGTGCCCGCCCTGGACTCCGGCGGGAACGACGACCGCCTCGTCGCCCTCCAAGGTGGCGACAGTGACCTCGGCACCCAGGGCCGCCTGGGCGACCCCGACGTGGACGTCGCAGTGGATGTCGTCGCCGACGCGCGTGAACCGGTCGTCGCCGCCGACGCTCAGGTGGACGTAGAGATCCCCGGCAGGTCCGCCCCGTGGCCCGGCCGGTCCGCGCCCGGAGAGCCGGAGGGTCGTCCCGGCCTCGACGCCGGCGGGAATGTCGACGGCAAAGGTGGTGGCCTCGGTACGCCGCCCGTCCCCGTGGCAGTCCCGGCAGGGATCATCGACGACGCGGCCGGTCGCCCGGCACCGCGGGCAAGCACTGGCGGTGATCATCTGACCCAGGATCGATTGGCGCACCCGCCGGACCTCTCCCGTGCCATGACAGTCCGGGCAGGTCGTCGGCGACGTGCCCGGGCGAGCACCGCTCCCCTCGCAGGTCGTGCACGTCACAGGCTGACGGACCGTGACCTCTTTGTGGCCACCGAAGACGGACTCTGCGAACGACAGGGTGACGACGATCTCCGCGTCGTCGCCGTGCGGCGGCCCTCCCCGGCGGGCCCCGCCCTGCGTCGCCTGGAAGATCGTGTCGAACAGGTTGCCGAAGCCCCCGCCGAAGAATGCGTTCGGATCCATGCCGCCCATGCCTGAGGCGCCGGCCCTGTCGGGCCCGAACATGTCGTAGCGGCGGCGGCGTTCCGGATCGCGCAAGGTGTCGTAGGCCTTGGTCACCTCCTTGAACAGGGCCTCTGACTCCGGGTCGCCACTCGAGTCGGGATGGAGCTCACGCGCTCGCTGGCGATAGGCACGCTTGATCTCTTCGTCGCTGGCGCCCGGAGCGACGCCAAGCAGTGCGTAGTAGTCCTCGGCCATCGTCATTCCACTCCCAAACGGTCGGTGAGCTGCTCTCCGACCGCGGCAACGGCGGCGATCGCGAGGGGATAGTCCATCCGGGTCGGCCCGAGCAGCCCGACGGCACCGACGGGTTGGCCACACAGGGCGAACGGGGCGACGACCACCGAGCACCCGGCCAACTGGGAGACCCCGTGCTCGCTGCCGATCGCGACGGACAGGCCGCGGTCGAGGAGGCCGCGCAGGACCCCGACGAGGGCGTACTGCTGCTCGAGGAACCCGAGCACGGATCGCACCGTCTCGACGCCGTCGAAGGCGCCTGCCATGCGCGCTGCCCCGCCGACGAACACCTGCTCGGGCTCCACCGACTCGTGGCCGGCGCCGAGCGATCGTAGAGCCTCGCTGCAGGCGATCCCGACTTCGCGGTCCGCCGGCGCTGCCTCGCCCGCCCGTTCCCGCTCGCCGGAGGCCCCTGCTCTGGCGAACGGGCCTTCTGCGTCCAGGCCGACGGCCGCAAGGGAGCGCAACGTCTGGCCACGCGCAAACGCCGTGAGCCAGGCCGACGCCTCGCCGAGTTGGGCGTCGGTCATAGCTCTCCCCTGCTCGATCGCCCGTTTCTCGATCGCTCCGTCGGAGAAGACGACGATGAGGAGCGTCACCCCGCCCCCCAGGGCGACCAGCTGGATCGAGCGCACGACAGCGTCGGAGTGCGGCGGCTCGACGACGACGGCGGCGAAACCGGTGAGGCGGGAGAGAAGCTTCGAGGTTGCATCGAGCATCTGTTCGAGCTCGCCGTGGACGTTCTCGAAGAACTCGCGGACCTGTCGGCTCTGCGCGGCACGCAGCTCGCTCGGTCCACCGAGGTCGTCGACGAAACACCGGTAGCCCTTGTCCGTCGGGACCCGGCCGGCGCTCGTGTGCGGCTGGGCGAGGAAACCGTCGCGCTCGAGCTGCACCATCTCTGCCCGCACCGTTGCCGGCGAGACGTCGACCCCCGGGCTGCCGGTGATATGGGACGACCCGACGGGCTGGGCCGTGGCGACGTACCGGGTCACGACGGCATGGAGAATGGCCTTCTTGCGATCGTCGAGCATCTAGCAGTCAATTCTACCGAGTGCCAATGCACCGCGGGCGCTGCGGCGGCGGGCGATGACGGCGCCGGGTACCGGCGCCGGCCGGCGGCAGTCCCGCGCAAGATGTGCGCTCCCTCCCCGTTCCCGACAGCGGAGAGTGTTGATTCGACCATGGAACGTGGCGGTGGCCGCCGCCGGTGGGTTCGAACACGGAGGACTGTCATGGGGCCGGACGTAACCAGCGATAGCGAGCGCGCCGCACGTGCGCCGGCGATCATCGCCGCCTGGCGGGAACGGGCGCAGCCCCGCGAGCAGCCCGACGCGATGCAGGTGACCGGTCCTGTTGCACAGAGCAGCCGGCTCTCTGGGAGCGTTCGCCACGACGACGGGTCGGCGTGGCCGGACGTGCAGGCCGAACGCGTGGTCGCGGCGGTCTTGGCAGCACAAGACGGAGCAGGCGCGGCGATCGAAGACGCCGCGCGCCACTGGGCGGGATCGCACACCTCGACAGTGCTGATGATCCAGCGCCTCGGCATCCTCGACGAGGTGCTCCCACGGATCGCCGGCGACGTCGGCCACAGCGCCCACAACGCCAACAGCGCCCACAACGTCAACGACGCCAACAGCGCCCACAACGCGCTGAAGAAGCTGACCGAGCTGGCTGTCCGCTTCAACGTCGAGGACTTGGCGAGCGCGGCGATGACGGACGCTTTGACCGGCGTCGGCAACCGGCGGGCCATGCGCGAGGCCCTGGATGCGGCGAGCGAGCTCCGGCGTGCAAGCGGCAACGAGTTCTCGATCGTCATGATCGACCTGGACGGCTTGAAAGCGATCAACGACCGTCAAGGCCACGCAGCCGGTGATCGTGCGCTCGTTGCCCTCGCGCGATCCGTCCGGGACGCGCTGGGCGACGGGGAGAAGATGTTCCGCGTCGGGGGTGACGAGTTCGTCGTCTTGTTGACCGAGACGCCGGCGTCGGCGATCCCGGGGCTCATGACCCAAGCAGCGGCGTCCGGAGCTCCAGCGTTCAGTTGGGGCGTTGCGACCTCGGGAGGAGAAGGCGGCAAGCTGCTCGAGACGGGCACACTCCTGGCGGGAGCCGACCTCGATCTCTACGAACGGCGGGCCCGCAGGCCCGATCGGGCCCGGCCCGCCAGCGCCCCTCGCCCCAAGGTGGTCACGCTCGGCGCTGAGCGTCGCCCTCGGACGGCCTGGGTCGCTGCAACGGCGGCTTTCGTCGCGCTCGGCATCGCCGTCGGGCTGCACGCCATGCCACAGCGCAACGAGCCGGCCGCGGCGCGTCCGGTTGCCCCCGCCTCGGGCCGTCGCTCTGCAGCCGGGGACCAGCGGGGGTCCCAAGGCGCACGTCTGCGGTCGTGTTGTGCGCAGACGGGGACGCCGGGCGCCAGCGGGTCGTACGCCACCGTGCCGGCGAGCGGCGCCGGCGGCGAGCGCGGCGGCACCCCTCGACAGGCCGGCGCGGCGACGTCGGGGATCTTGACCTCGTCGACTGCACAGCGGCCGTCCCCGTCCGGTCCGGGCACGCCCTCCGTTGCGCCGGTTCCGTCATCGAGCCCGCAGGTCCCTCCGCTGTCCCCTGGGTCTCCTCCTCGCGCCGGCTGGCTCGGATCGCTCGTGCCCGTGATCTCGCTTTCCCCGCCGCCCGCGCCACCGGGTCAGCCGCCTGGTGCGACGACGCTCGGCATCCCCGGGGCGAGCGTGACGGGCCGCCGGCGTGACGGGCCGCCGGCGTGACGGGCCGGGGCAAGGATCAGAGCGCGTTCAACCCCCGAGCCGCAGAGCCGAGATGAACGCCTCCTGGGGGACCTCGACCCGGCCGATCTGCTTCATGCGCTTCTTGCCCTCTTTCTGCTTCTCGAGCAACTTGCGCTTGCGGGTGACGTCGCCGCCGTAGCACTTGGCGATGACGTCCTTGCGGCGGGCCCGGACCGTCTCCCGGGCAATGATCCGCCCCCCGATGGCAGCTTGGACGGGGACGTCGAAGAGCTGGCGCGGGATGAGCTCGCGCAGGCGCTCGACCGTCCTGCGCCCGTAGGCCTCTGCCTTCGAGCGGTGCACGATCGTGCCGAAGGCGTCGACCGGCACGCCGTTCAGGAGGACATCGACGCGCACCATGGTCGACGCCGCGTACCCGTCCATCTCGTAGTCGAGGCTGGCAAAGCCGCGGGTCCGGCTCTTGAGTTGATCGAAGAAGTCCACGACGACTTCGGCGAGCGGCATGCGGTACACGAGCTCGACCCGCTCCGGAGACAAGTAGGCCATCTTGCGCATCTCGGCGCGCCGCTGGGAGCACAGGTCCATGACAGGGCCGAGCACGTCCGCTGGGGTGATGACGGTCGCCTGGAGCATCGGCTCCTCGATACCTTCGAGCGTGCCACCATCGGGCATCTCCGAGGGGTTGTCGACCTCGACGACGGTGCCGTCGCGCAGGTGGGCCCTGTAGGCGACCGACGGGGCAGTCGCCACCAGGGAGAGGCCGAACTCGCGCTCGATGCGCTCCCGGACGATCTCCATGTGGAGCAGCCCCAGGAACCCGCAACGGAACCCGAAGCCGAGGGCGCCGGACGACTCCGGCTCAAAGGTGATGCTCGCATCGGACAGGCGGAGCTTCTCGAGGGCCTCCCGGAGATCGGGGAGCTCGTCCCCGTCGATCGGGTAGAGGCCGCAGAACACCATCGGCTTCGGCTCGCGGTAGCCGGCGAGCGGCTCGGCTGCCGGCCTGACCGCACCGGTCACCGTCTCTCCCGAGCGCGCTTCGCCGACGTTCTTGACGCCGGCGACGAGGTACCCGACCTCCCCGGGACCGAGGGAGGCCACCGGCAGTGGATCGGGGGTGCGGATCCCCACCTCCTCGGCCTCGTGGACGGTCCCGGCTTGCATGAAGCGCATCTTGGCGCCCCGCTCCAGCCTTCCTTCCATCACGCGCACGGCGCTCACGACCCCGCGGTACTGGTCGTAGTTCGAATCGAAGATGAGGGCTCGCAGGCGAGCGCCGGGATCGCCGAGCGGAGCCGGGATGCGGGCCACGATGGCGTCGAGGAGCTCGGGGACGCCTTCACCCGTCTTGCCGGAGATCCGCAGGATCGACGCCGCTTCGATGCCCAGGACACGATCGATCTCCTCGGCACACCCCACCGGGTCCGCCGCCGGCAGGTCGATCTTGTTCAAGGCCGCCACGATCACGAGATCGTGCTCCATGGCCTGGTAGCACGTGGCGAGGGTCTGCGCCTGGATGCCTTGGGAGGCGTCGACAAGCAGGACGGCCCCCTCGCAGGCGGCCAGGGAGCGCGAGACCTCGTAGGCGAAGTCCACGTGGCCGGGCGTGTCGATGAGCTGGAGCACATGGTCGGCCCAGGCGACGCGGACGTTCTGGGCCTTGATCGTGATGCCCCGCTCGCGCTCGATGTCCATCGAGTCGAGGTACTGCTCCCGCATGCGGCGGGGATCGACGGCGCCGGTGAGCTCGAGGATGCGGTCCGAGAGCGTGGACTTGCCATGATCGACATGGCTGATGATCGAGAAGTTGCGTATTTGCTCGGTTGTCGTCACGTCAGGTCGCATGCCTCCAGTGGCACAATGCGCCGAAGCTGACCTCCACATAGGGCCTCCCCGGGGTGTTGCAGGGAGAGAGATCGGCACAGCGCAGCGCACCAGATGGTAGAACTTCCCCATGGGAGGCCCGCCCCGGCATCGCACGGCGTGTCGAGTCGCTCAGCCCGCCAAGGGGGAGATCACCCGTTCTGCACGTCGTCACCCGACGCGCCTGGCGGCGCTGGCACTGGTCGCCGCGCTCGGTTTCATGGCTTCGGCGTGCACCGTGCTGTCGAACGCGCACGTGCTGGAGGCGCGCCTCGACAACGCCGGCTACCTCAACGCGTCCGTCAACTTCGTCTCGGACAACGCAGGTGCCCCGAACGACATCATCCGTATCACGACGGACGTGTCCGCACGTATCTCCGGCGTCGCCAACGTCGATCGCGAGCCCCAGAACATCGCCAAGATCGTCTGGCAGACGTTCCCCTACAGCTTCAGCGGCATCGAGATCTCGCTCCGGCAGTTCATCACGACGGACTACACGACGGCGCAGCTCACATCCATCTTCGGCCCGCGCCCCAATGGCCTCGATCGCCAGCCCCTCAACGTCGCCCTGATCGACAACGCCGTCAACGTGGCGGAGACGGCCCTGCTGGCTGCGCTCGGTTTCGTCGTGTTCCTGGTCCTCGTCACCCTGTTGATCATCAAGTACCGCCGGACCGTCAAGCGCAGGCGTGGGGTGGAGATCCGCGAGGCGTTGCGCGAGTACAGCGAGAAGGAGGACAGGGAGGCGAACCCCCTCCTGTCGGGCGGTCAGGCGGCTCGCCACAACCAAGAACACCTGCGCCGGTAGGCGGCGCCGCAACGGGGCTGCACCGCGCAGCGCTGTGCCGGACGGAGCCCCCCATCGGCCCTGCTAGTCTTGCGGGCCGTGGCGAACATCAAGAGCCAGATCAAGCGGAACCGCCAGAACGAGCGCCGGCGATTGCGGAACAAGGCCGTCCGCTCCGAGCTGAAGACGCGCGTCAAGTCGGTGATCCAAGCGGCCGAAGAGGGCTCCGCCGATATCGAGGAGTCGCTTCGCCTGACCGTGAAGAGGCTCGACCAGGCCGCCGCCAAAGGGGTCATCCACCGCAACCAGGCGGCCAACCGCAAGTCACGGCTGGATCGGCGGCTCAACGCCCTCTCCGGCGCGCCGGAGACCTCGGAGCAGACCGAACCAACTGACTGAGGCGCGCCACGAGCACCTCGAGGACGACGTCGGGAGCGAGGGCGCTCGCCCCTTTGCAGTCGAGGTCCGCCCGGGCCAACAGCGTGATCGCCTGAGCGACGCGATCGGACCCGAGGCGGCGGCTCTGGTCCAACGCCTTGCCGGCGACGAACGCGCTGCGGACGCCGAGAGCCTCTGCCGCCTCCTGCGCCCCTGCGATCGTGAGCCCGTCGAGGCGGAGCATGGACTCGAAGTGCCGGTGGAGGATGGCGATCACTTGAAGCGCGTGCATCCCGCCCGCGTCGACCATGCGGGCAGCGAAGGCGACGGCAGCTGCCGTCTCGCCTTTGTCGACGGCGTCGGTGAGGACCCACGGCGCCACCTCCCCCGCGCCGCCGAGGAAGGGGGCCACCTCCGGCGCCCCCAGCCGGGCTCCCTGCCCATAGGCGCTGGCAAGGATGGCAACGAGCCCCTCGAGGCGGGCGAGATCTCCGCCGAGGTGCTTGTCGACTAGGGAGGCGGCGTCTGCCGACAGGTGGACGGGCGCCGAGGAAAGCCGTTCGGCGAGCCATTGACGGCGCCGGCCGCCCGTTCCGGCCTCGGCGTCGACGACCGCACCGACGGCGTCCACCTTGGCCACGAGCGGTCGGGGGATCGTCCCGGAACCGGCGGCGAGCACGAGCACCGTCGTCGCGGGCTCACCCAGGTGCTCCACGATGCGGCGCGCGCCTTGCGCGTCGATCCTGCCGGCCCCGCGCACGACGACGATCCGGCGGGCGGCGAGGAAGGCCGGGGTGGCGAGAGCGTCGAGGACGGCGTCGATGTCGAGGTCCTCCGCGGTGTTGGCGCCGTGCTCCTCGACGACGAGGGCCGGGTCGTCGTCCCCCACGAGTCGCTCGACGAGGGAACGGAGCGACTGGTCGACGAGCGAAGGATCGCCGCCCCGCACCAGGTAGACCGGCGCGTCACGGCGCAAGGACGCGTCACCTCCTCCCCGGGGCGTCGACGGTGCCCCGGACGGCGAAGCCCCGGAGCGGCGCGTGCCGGCCTGGCGAGGGGTCATGCGTGCTCCAAGATGGCTGCAACGGTGTCGACGACCCGCCTCGTGCCGGCGACGTCGTGCACCCGGACGATCCGGCACCCGCCGGCCACGCCCAGGGCGGCGGCGGCGAGGGACGCATCCCGTCGCTCGTCGATGCCAAGGCCGAGAAGCCCTCCGAGGAACGTCTTGTTGGAGGCAGAAAGCAACAGTGGGTAGCCGAGCGTCGCCAGGGCGCGCGAGGAGCGCAGCAGGGTCACCGACTGCTTCCACGTCTTGCCCAAGTCGAGGCCGGCGTCGACGACGATCCGGTCGGGAGAGATCCCGGCATCGATCGCTGCAGTCGCCCGTTGGACGAGGAACGCCGCGACCTCGGCAGTCACGTCGTCGTAGTGGGGGTCGGGGTCGGGGATCCTCGGCCCGAGCCGGATGTGCGTCGCCACGACGGTTGCCCCCGCTTGCGCGGCGGCGGCCAGGTACCCCGGATCGCCGAAGCCGCTGATGTCGTTGCCGACGAGCGCCCCAGCCGCGTAGGCCTCGCGCGCGACCTCCGCGCGCCAGGTGTCCACCGATAGTGGGACGTCGAATCGTTCGTGCAGGGCTGCGATCGCGGGGACGACCCGTTCGATCTCCTCTGTGGAGCCAACCTCCGGTCCGGGTCCGGCCTTGACCCCGCCGACGTCCAGGATGTCGGCACCGGCGGCGACGAGGGCATCGGCACGCTCGAAGAAGGCGTCGAGGGCAAAGTAGGCACCGCGATCGAAGAAGGAGTCGGGCGTCCTGTTCAAGATCCCCATGACGAGGACGCGCCGGGTCAGATCGTAGAGGTGGTCGCCGAGCCGGACGCGAGGGGCGACCTCGGCTGCGAGGAGACGCTCTCCGGCCGGAGCGGGCCCCTCAGAAGAGCCGGGCACTGAGGGCGCGCCGGTACCGGAGGGAACGGGGATCGTCCTCGGCGAGGGTCGCAAGCAGGTCGAGGAACTCCTGGCGCGCCGCGTCGTCTTGCTTGACCCGATCCAGAAGCTGGTCAAGCTTGCCCTCGAGCTCGCCCGACCCCGTTGGCGCTTGGGCGCCCAGGCGGGCGAGTGCCAACACGCGCCGTGTCTGGGACGACTCGGGCACGCGAGACAGGAGACCGACGGCCTCGTCAGTCTCGCCCCGGCCGACGAGCGTCTCGGCGAGGGCGACGACGGCTCCCGGATGGTCCGGGACAAGCTCGATCGCCTTGCGCAACGACGCCTCGTCCCCGGCTGCGACGAGCTCGTCCACCTCGCTGTTGCCGGGGGTGATCCTGTCGATGAATGCCCGGACGACCTGCTCCCCTTGGGCGCCGATAAAGCCGTCGACGACCTTGCGATCCTTGAGCGCGTAGACCGCCGGGATCGACTGCACCTCGAATGTCGCCGCGATGCGCGGGTTCTCGTCGACGTTGACCTTGACAAGGGCGACGGCGCCGTCCGTCTCGTCCACGGCCTTCTCGATGATGGGGCCGAGCATGCGGCAGGGCGAGCACCAGGGGGCCCACAGGTCCACGACGACGGGAACCTGCGTTGAACGGTCGAGGACTTCCGTCGCGAACGTATCGTCGGTCACATCGACCATCGCTGTCGACCCTACCGCCTTGAGCGCACCAGGGTGCCAAATGACGCCCGGTCCGCGCCGGTGCCCGGGGTGGTTGGCCCAGCTGGGCCGGGTGCCTTGGTAGCGTGCGGGCGTGGAGGGGATCGACCCAGAAGCCGTGGGCGCGTGGATCACCTCCCATGTGCCGGGAACCGCCCCCCCGTACCGTTTCGAGCTCATCCCCGGCGGCCGCTCCAACCTGACCTTCGCCGTCGAGGACGGCAACGGCCGGCGCCTCGCCCTGCGCAGGCCCCCCGTGAGCCACGTCCTCCCGACGGCGCACGACATGGGCAGAGAGCACAGGATCATCTCCGCGCTCGCGTCGACCTCCGTACCGGTGGCTCCGGCTCTCGGCTACTGCGAGGACGCCGGCGTCAACGGGAGCCCCTTCTACGTCATGGGGTTCGTCGACGGCCACGTTGTGCGCGATGGGGCCGCCGCGCGGCTCCTTGGGGACGGCGCACGGCGGCATGCCGGCGAGGCACTCGTCGACGTCCTCGCCGACCTCCACGCCGTCGACCCCGACGCCGTCGGCCTCGGCGACCTCGGCAGGCGCGAGGGATACATCGCCCGCCAGCTCCGCCGCTGGCACGGCCAGTACAGCCAGTCGACCGCAGACGGCCTCGCGACGGTCCCGGCCATCGACACCGTCCACGCAGAGCTCGCAGCCCGGATGCCGGGCCAGGGCCCGGCGACGATCGTCCACGGCGACTACCGGCTCGACAACACGATCCTCGGCGATGACGGCGAGGTACGCGCCGTCATCGACTGGGAGATCTGCACGCTCGGGGACCCGCTCGCCGACGTCGGCCTGTTGCTCGTGTACTGGACGGAGCCCGGAGAGGAGAGCCCTCTGGCAGATGCCCCGACCACCGTCGAGGGTTTCGCCACCCGCGCCGAGCTCGTTGCGCGCTACGGGGAGAGGACCGGCAGGGCCGTCGGCGACCTGTCGTACTACGTCGCCTTCGGGTACTGGAAGCTCGCCTGCATCCTCCAGGGCGTCGTGGCCCGATTCTTGAGTGGCGCGGCTGGCGGGGACCGAACGGGAATGGACGATATCCAGGGCAAGATCGCCTGGCTTGCCGCCCGCGCCGAGGCGACGCTTAGCGTGGAACCGGGATAAGAGGAGAGACGTGCCCCTGTTCAGTCGCCGGAGCGAAGCATCGCCACCGCGGCCCGTCCTGGTCGTCAGCATGGATGGCTGGATCGACGCCGGCATGGCCGCGTCCGGCGCCGTCGGCTCCCTCGTGCCCTCGGTCGTCCCCCAGGTGGTGGCGACCTTCGACACCGACGAGCTCCTCGACCACCGGGCACGCCGGCCGGTCGTCGAGATCACCGACGGCCTCACCACCGGGCTGACCTGGCCGGCCATCGAGCTGCGCGTCGGGACCGACCGCAACGGCGCGGGCGTCGCCGCGCTCGTGGGCCCCGAGCCCGACTTCCGGTGGAAGGCCTTCTCTGCGGACGTCGTGGCACTCGCCCGGGAGCTCGACGTCCGTCTCGCAGTCGGTCTCGGCGGCTTCCCCGCCCCGGTGCCCCATACACGGGCGGTCCGGCTTGCGACAACCGGGAACGCGCCGGACATGGCGCACCGCATCGGATTTGTCCAGGGGACCCTCGAGGTGCCGGCTGGGATCCAAGCGGCTCTCGAAGTCGCCTTCGCCGAAGCAGGCATCCCCGTCATCGGGCTGTGGGCGCGCGTCCCCCACTACGTCGCGGCGATGCCGTTCCCCGCTGCGAGCGCAGCGCTCATCGACGGGCTCAACCTCGTTGGCAACCTCTCTCTCGACACAGCCCAGTTGCGCACCCAGGCCGATGCCTCGCTCCGGCGCGTCGACGAACTGATCGCGCAAAGCTCGGATCACGAGGCGATGGTCCGCCAGCTCGAGCAGCGGATCGACGCGGCCGAAGGCAACACCCTCGACCTGGCTCAGATGCCCACGGGCGACGAGATCGCGAGTGAGCTCGAGCGATATCTCCGGACCGAGGGCGGGCCGAACCCGGAGGCCAACGAGACCGACGGCGGGCGCGATCGCGGCGGCCACGGCGGGGGCCACGGCGGGGGCCCGGCGGACCCGGACGGGCCCCCGGGCATGGGCGGCCGCCCGCAGGGACTGTGACCGATCACGACGAGCCACAGCCCGCAGGCGGGAGCGGCCTCCTCTCCGCCGACGGTGGCGAGAGCGCGACGTCTCGCGGGTTCCGGTTTCGGCGCGCCACGCCGGCACACAGGGCAACCAGGGCGCAAAGCGCGCGCAACGCGGCACGCCCGACCGGAGGGGGAAGGGGCCACCGTCCGGCCTTGTGGGCGACGGCGGCGCTCGCGATCGCCGTCGTCGCGCTGGGGGCCTTGACGGCGGTCCAGCTCGCACGCCCCTACGCCGCACCAAAGATCACCGGCGCTCTTGCAGGGACCCACGTCGTCGCCGGCACCCGTCCCGTGCTCCCCTGGCCGGCCTCCGGAGAGGCGGAGGTCGACGTCCAAGGCATCGGCATGCTCGGCGCGCTTCATGCGACGACGCCTGTCCCGATCGCCAGCCTGACGAAGATGATGACAGCTCTCATCGTGCTCACGGACCACCCGCTCGCACCGCTGGCGGCGCCTGGAAGCGGGGGCGGCGCTCCGTCCGACGGGCCGGTGTTGACCGTATCGCGCACAGACGTCACCACCGCCTTCTTCGAAGCCCTGGGCGGCCAGTCCGTCGCGCGCGTCGCGGCGGGAGAGACGCTGACCGAGCGGCAGGCTCTCGAGGCGTTGCTTGTGCCGTCGGCGAACAACATCGCCGCCATCCTGGCCGTCTGGGACGCCGGGAGCGTGAGCGCCTTCGTCGCCAAGATGAACGCGCAGGCACAGGCCCTGCACATGACGGGGACGCACTACGCCGACGTGAGCGGCGTCGACCCAGCGACGGTCTCCGACGCGCACGACCTGGTGCTGCTCGCCGAGCAGGCCATGGCGAACCCGACCTTCGCCCAGATCGTCGCCGAGCCCCAAGTCGTCCTCCCCGTCGCCGGTCTCGTCTACAACGACAACGCCCTTGTCGGCCACGATCAGTTCATCGGCGTCAAGACCGGGTACACGTCGCAAGCCGGTGGCTGCTTCACCTTCGTCACCACCCTGACGGTGGGCGGCAGACTCCTCCACATCGTGGGCGTCGTACTCGGGCAACGGGGCCGAAGCGATCTCGACACGGCTCTCCACGCGGGTCAACTTCTCGCGGACGCAGCCGCGCGCACCGTGCGCGAGATCACGGCTGTTCCCGCCGGGGAGGTGGTGGCCTCGGTCGTCCTGGCCTCCGGGCAGCGCATACCGGTCACGGTGCGCGCCCCCGCACGACTCCTCGCCTGGCCGGGCCTGCGCGTGCAGGTGCACGCGTCGATCTCCCTTGGCCCCCACGGTTCCCCGCCGCCGGCGGGCGCGCGCCTGGCGGCCGGTCCCCTCCCGGGCAACGGTGACCCGACAGGCGACCTCACCGTCACCGTGGGCACCCAACGGGTGAGCGTGGCGGTGGCGACGGCCCGCCCTGTCGGCTCCCCCTCGCTGCTCTGGCGCCTGACCAGGCCCTGACGGCTACTGCCGGACCGCGTCGGCGACTGCCTCACGCGCTGGGCGCAGCAGCCGCGCCGCGCCGGGACGGGCGGCCTGGGACCCGCGGGCCGGGAGCCGGTAGATTGCGCAGATGGACGCCATGAAGGTCGACACAGGATCGCTGTTCGATGCGAGCGGAGCGGGGTCCTTCGCGCGAGAGGCCGAGCAGGCCGGATACGACGGCCTCT
The DNA here is from genome assembly GCA_021851885.1 of Actinomycetes bacterium. Classification (GTDB taxonomy): domain Bacteria; phylum Actinomycetota; class Acidimicrobiia; order Acidimicrobiales; family JAMCQF01; genus JAJZBS01. Next base: position 26,727 of record JAJZBS010000009.1, read on the forward strand.
GGGTCGCCGAGACGGGTCACGACCCGTTCGTCGCCCTCGCCCTGGCGGCCGCCCAGACAGATCGCATCGAGCTCGGCACGGGGATCGCCGTCGCGTTCGCACGCAACCCGATGAGCATGGCCATGCTCGCCAACGACCTCCAGATCTATTCCAAGGGCCGCTTCCTGCTCGGGCTCGGCTCCCAGATCAAGCCCCACATCGAGAAGCGGTTCTCGATGACCTGGTCGCACCCGGCAGCGCGCATGCGGGAGTACATCCTCGCGATGCGCGCCATCTGGGAGGCGTGGAACGAAAGGACGCCCCTCGCGTTCCGCGGCGACTTCTACACCCACACGTTGATGTCGCCCTTCTTCGACCCGGGTCCCAACCCGCACGGGACGCCCAAGGTCCTGCTCGCCGCCGTCGGATCGCGCATGACCGAGGTGGCCGGCGAGGTCGCCGACGGCCTGATCGTCCACGGCTTCACGACCGAGCGCTACCTGCGCGAGGTCACGCTCCCGGCACTCGAACGGGGTCTTGCCCTCAGCGGTCGCACCCGCTCCGACGTGCAGATCTCTCTTCCCGGCTTCGTCGTCACCGGGGAGACCCCAGAACAGGTCCAGGCGACGACCGACGCCGTCAAGGCCCAGATCGCCTTCTACGGGTCGACTCCGGCCTACAAGGTCGTCCTCGACCTCCACGGTTGGGGAGATCTCCAGGCCGAGCTCAACAGCCTGTCCAAGCGCGGCGAGTGGGTCGAGATGGGCCGCCTCATCGACGACGAGATCCTCCATACCTTCGCCGTCGTCTGCGAACCCGGCGAAGTCCCCGCCCGGGTCGTCGAGCGCTTCGGCGACATCGTCGACCGGTTCACGGCGTACACGCCGGCCATGGCCGACAGCAAGAGCTGGAAGGCGATCGTCGCCGGGTTCCACGCCCTCGGCGAGCGCCCGTAGGCAACTCCCCAACCTCTCGCTACGGACTGCCCTCGAGGCGCCGAGAGGTCGAACGGGGCCACCCTTGATCGGTGGGTCTTCAGACGACGATGTTCACGAGACGCGGCGGCTTCGCGATCAACCGGGCCGGCTGCCGCCCGGCGAGCTCTGCGACGACGCGCTCGGAGGCCAAGGCGATGCGCAAGGCCTCGTCCTCGCCGATGCCCGGGTCGACGTCGACGCGGTCGCGGACCTTGCCGTTGACTTGAACGACCAGCGTCGACCGCTCCGAGCGGGCCAGGTCGGCGTCGGCGACGGGCCAGGCTTGGGCGTGGACCTTCTCGCCGGGATGGCGTGCCTCCCACAGCTCTGCCGTCACGTGCGGGGTCATCGGCGCCATGCACAGGAGCAACGCGTCGAGCGCCTCGTCGAGGACGTCGGGTCGCCCACCGTGCGGATCGTGCGCGTAGCGGGCGAGCTCGTTGACGAAGGCCATGCATGCGGCGACCGCCGTGTTGTACGACCATCGGGCGAAGTCCTCGGTCACCTTGGCGATCAACCGGTGCGTCGCCCGGCGCTGGGCAAGGTCGGCCGGCCGCAGCTCCCCGGTGGGTGGCTGCCCCGCCGCGGGAGGCCGCCCGTCGGCCGAAGCGTGCGCCTTTGCGGAAGGCTGCCCCTCCTGTCCCACCGCGAGCCGCCAGACCCGGTCGAGGAAGCGGCCGCACCCCTCGATGACCTCGTCGGTCTGCCGTGACCAGTCGACGTCGTCGGCGGGCGGGCCGACAAAGAGGTGGTAGAGGCGCAAAGCGTCCGCCCCGACGTCGTCGACGTAGCGCGACGGGGCGACCAGATTGCCTTTCGACTTCGACATCTTCGATCCGCCGAGGCGGATCATGCCTTGGGTGAACAGGCGCTGGAACGGCTCACGCAACCCCTCCGGGGCGATCCCCACGTCCCCGAGGGCCCGCGTGAAGAAGCGCGCGTACATCAGGTGCAAGATGGCGTGCTCCACCCCGCCGATGTACTGGTCAACCGGCATCCATCGTGCGGCGATCTCCGGGTCGAAAGGCCGGTCCTGGGCCCAGGGGTCGCAAAAGCGCAAGAAGTACCACGACGAGTCGACGAAGGTGTCCATCGTGTCGCTCTCGCGCCGCGCGTCCCCACCGCAACGCGGGCACGGCGTGGAGCGGAACGCTTCGTGGCGCGCCAGCGGCGACTCCCCCGTCGGCCGCAGCTCGACATCGTCGGGCAAGAGCACCGGCAGGTCGTCGTCGGGAACCGGCACGATCCCGCAGGCCGCGCAGTAGACGACCGGGATCGGGCAGCCCCAGTAGCGCTGGCGGCTGACGAGCCAGTCGCGCAGGCGGTAGTTGACCGTGCGCCGGCCTATGCCCTGTTCCTCGATCCAGGCGATGGCGCGGTCTTTCGCCTCGGCGAGGGGGAGACCGTCGAGGAAGGCGCTGTTGATCTTGACACCGTCGCCGGTCCAGGCACCTCCGGAGAAGCCCTCTGGCGGCTGGGTGGTCCGCACGACGGGGAGGCCGTGGACGGCCGCGAAGTCCCAGTCCCGCTCGTCCTCTGCGGGCACGGCCATGATCGCGCCCGTTCCGTAGCCCATGAGGACGTAGTCCGCGATCCAGATGGGCACGGGCTGCCCGTTGAAGGGGTTGCGCGCCAAGCTGCCCGTGAAGGCACCCCGCTTCGCCAGCTCACCCTCGTTGGCAGTCCTCTCGATCTCCGACGCCCGCGCGGCCCGCGCGCGCAGCTCGGCCACGACCGCAGCTTGGTCCGGGGTCGTCAGCTCGTCGACCAGCGGGTGCTCAGGAGCGAGCACGACGTAGGTCATCCCGAAGCTGGTGTCCGGACGCGTCGTGAACACCTTCACAACGCGCTTATCGGCTCGCGAGGTGTCTCCGAGGACCTCCAGTTCGAACTCGGCCCCTTCGGAGCGGCCGATCCAGTTGCGCTGCATCGTCTTGACCCGCGCCGGCCAGTCGAGATCGTCGAGGCCCCCCAGAAGCTCCTCGGCGTAGCGCGTGATGCGCAGGAACCACTGTTCGAGGTCGCGGTGCTCGACGACGTCACCGGAGCGCTCACACGTCCCGTCGGCAAGGACCTGCTCGTTGGCGAGGACCGTCTGGCACCCGGGGCACCAGTTGACCGGAGCCTTGGCGCGGTAGGCGAGCCCCGCTTCGAGGAACCGGTTGAAGATGACCTGGTTCCACTTGATGTACGCGGGGTCGTGGCTACGGATCTCGCGCCGCCAGTCGTAGACCGCGCCGATGGAGATCAGGCTCTCCTTCAGCTCCCGGATCCGCTGATCCGTGAAGGTGCGCGGGTGCACGCCCGTCGCCATCGCTGCATTCTCGGCGGGCAGCCCGAAGGAGTCGAAGCCGATCGGCGACAGGACGGCAAAGCCGTTCATCGTCCGGTGCCGGACGATCAGGTCCCCGAAGGTGTAGTTCCGGACGTGGCCCTGGTGGGCGGGGCCGCTCGGGTACGGGTACATGCACAGGACGTAGTAGCGGGGCCGCCGGTCGTCCACGTCCACTTCGTAGTCCCGCTCGTCGAGCCAGCGCATCTGCCACTTGCGCTCGACGGCCTTCACGTCATAGGCCCTCGGCATCGCAGCGGACCTTAGCGGAGCGGGCGGGCCGGCCTGCGGCGAAGCTGGGATACCGTTGCCGTCGTGGCTGATCCGTGGGGAGTGCGCGCGACCGCCCGCCGGGCGACCTCGGCGCTGCTCAACGGCGCTTGGGACCGCCTGCGCACCGTGGCGGCGACGGGGCCGGGCGACGCCCGGGCCCGTCGCTTCGGTGCATTCGGGGAGGGGGCGTGCATCGCCTTCCCTCCGGGCAACTCCTTCGGCGAGCGCTGGATCCACATCGGCGCGAACACGATGATCGGCCCCCACGTGTCGCTGTCAGCGGGGATGGTGCCCGGCCAAGCCATGATCACCGATCCAGTCGTGCGCATCGGCGAACGCTGCACGATCGGCTGGGGGAGCCACATCGTCGGCCACCTCGCCATCGACATCGGCGACGACGTCATGTTCGGCCCCTACGTCTACGTCACCGACCAGAACCACGGCTATGAGGATCCCGAGGCGCCGATCGGCACGCAGTGGCCCGAGGACCGGCCTGTCCGCATCGGGTCGGGGAGCTGGATCGGCACGGGGGCAACGATCCTCCCGGGCGCCGACATCGGCCGCAACGTCGTCGTCGCCGCCGGTGCCGTCGTCACCGGTGACGTCCCGGACCGGTGCATCGTCGCCGGCGTGCCGGCCCGCATCCTCCGTCGCTGGCAGCCCGGCCTCGGCTGGACGTCGGTTGCACCCGCCGATCCTTCGGCGGATGCGGCACCAGAGGAGCACGGCCGGACTGTGACCGGGTGAGCCGCGCCGGGCACGGTGCGCGCGGCGGCGGTCGGTCCGCTCAGCGCGGCGGCGGTCGGTCCGCTCAGCGCGGCGGCGGTCGGTCCGCTCAGCGCGGCGGCGTGCCCAGCCGGGACATCACGGGGTCGTCCCGCCAGTAGGCAAGGCGGATCCACACGGGCGGGGCAGCTCCCTGGAAGAGGACCGACGCCTGCGGGCGGCCACGCGACAGGGCCGCGACAGGGAGCCGGCGCTGGCGCCGCAGCGACGTCGTGACCGTCGGCGGCGCGAAGCGCCGGCCGAGCAGCCTGTACCACCAACGCCACTGCTGCGCCGTGTGGGACCGCACGACGACGTCCTCGTCGCCCGCGAGCTCCGCGTACAGATCGAGGGTGCGCCGGTCCCGGATACCGGGCAAGACGATGTTCGCGCCGAACAGGGTGGCAAAGCCGTCGGCCTGCGCGCCCCAGCGCGCCCGCGCCTGGGAGAGGTCCTGGAAGCACGCGAGGACGAGTGCCCCCTGGCTCCCCCCTTCCGAGACGATCGAAGGCAGGTCCGGGATGGGCGCGATGTTGGCGACCTCGTCGAGCACGAACACGACCGGTGGCCCTCGACGAGCCTCGACCGCCGCGCGGGCGTAGGTGGCGCGGACCAAGACGTCGAGGAAGGCGACGACGACCGGTGCCAAGGCCGCCTGCTGCTGTGCGGGTGCGCAGATGTAGACGGTCTCGCCCGATCGCACGAAGTCGTGGGGGTCGAAGTTGGCGTCGCTCGCCCGTGATACCGCCGCGTCGGACCGGTACGCCTCGAGAACGTCGGCGGCCGTCGAGAAGATCCCGGAGCGCTCCGGGCCCGAACGTGCGGCCACGCCCGCGAGGTCCGAGGCGGCCGCCGTGGCCCGCGCGCGCTCCAACACTGCGAGCGGCTCGGCGATCTCCTGCGTGCTCACCGCTTGGCGAAGGTCCTGGACGCCACCTCCCGACAGGGCGGTGGCATGCAACAAGGGAGCGAGCAGGAGGGACGACTGCGCAACCCAGTGCGCATCGCTCCCCCGCTGGTGGTCGCCGATGACCGACGCCCTGATCATCGCCTTGGATGCGATCACGGCATCGTCCCATGAGCCGGCCGAAGCGATCGGCGACCAGCGCAGCACGTCGGCCTCCGGCGGGCAGGGGACGGTCCCCGACGGGTCGAAGAGCCAGCACCGTCCGGCGCGCCGTCGAGCGGCGACGGTGATCTCGAGGACGTCGGTCTTCGTCGAGGTCGTCACGACGGGGCCCATCGCGGACAGGATGTTCGGCACCACGAGGCATGTCGACTTCCCGCCCCGCGGCGGCCCGCATACCAGGCAGGAGATCTCCGCAGGAGCGAAGACCGGCCCGTCGGTCCCATGGCCGAGGAGAAGCCCGTAGCCGTGGGCTGCCGACCGTGCGCGCGCCACGGACAACGGATCTGGCGATCCCCAGTCGGGGCGCCCGCCCCCGCTGGGCCCTCCCCTGGGGACTCCACTGGGCCCTCCACTGGGCCCTCCCGCTGCGACCGCCGAAGCCACCGCAGCGATGATATCACGTTGCGATAACACGCGCGATGCCACGACGGGGCCGTCGGCCTGCGTGAGGTCCACGGTGCGGGCGGCCGGCACGCCGGCGACCGGTCGCGGCGCGCACCGATGCCGATGCCGATGCCGATGCTCAACTACGTTCTCACCGTGACTCGTCTCATCGCCGGTGACGGAACCGAGCTCGCCGTGTACGACTTCGGCGGCGAAGGAGCGACGCTCCTCCTCGTCCACGCGACCGGGTTCCACGCGCACGTCCTCGCTCCGATGGCCCGTGAGCTGATCGGCGCCTTCCACTGCTTCGGGCTCGACCAGCGTGCCCACGGCGACTCCGGCCGGCCGGCCACCGGCAGCCTCGATTGGCAGGCGTTCGGCCAGGACGTCCTCGACGTGGTCGATCGACTCGGCTTCCCGCACCCGCTTTTCGGCTTCGGGCACTCGATGGGCGCCACCTCGCTCCTCCTCGCCGAGGAGAGAGCTCCAGGCGCGTTCGACGCCCTGTACTGCTTCGAGCCGGTCATGCTCCCCCAGATCGGCCCCCTCGCCCCGCAGCACACGAACCCGCTGTCCGCTGGTGCGCTGCGCAGGCGGGAGGAGTTCCCTTCGGCCGAGGATGCGCGCGCCAACTTCGCGAGCAAAGCCCCGTTCGACCGCTTCGACCCCAGGGTGCTCGACGCCTACGTCGAGCACGGGTTCGCCCCGACGCCCGAAGGCACGGTCCGGCTGAAGTGCCGGCGAAGCGACGAGGCCACGATCTACGCGCACGGCTTCGCACACGATGCCTTCGCCGGGCTGGGCCGCGTCCTGTGCCCGGTTGCGCTGGCCTGCGGGGGCGACACCGACTCCTTCGGGCCGGACCTGCTTGCGCTCGATGCGGCGCGCCTCGGCCAGGCAACCGTCACCGTCCTGAGTGGCCTCGGGCACTTCGGGCCGATGGAAGCGCCCGCCGCCGTGGCGGCGTCGGTGCGCGCCCAGCTGACCGGCAATGCCCGGTCGGTGTGATCGACATGGCTGTCACAGCGACGTCGTAGCCTGCGTCCATGGCGCTTGCGCTCCCGTCCTCGTTGTCCCCGTCGAAAGTCTCGGCTTTCAAGAGCTGCCCTTTGGCCTTCCGCTTCTCGGTGATCGACAAGCTCCCGGAGCCGCCCTCCCCACACGCCGTCAAAGGAACGCTCGTCCACCGGGCGCTCGAGCTCTTCTACTGGTCTCGCGATCCTGGCCGCCGCACCCGCGACGACGCCATCGCCGACCTCCGCCAGGCGTGGCACGACCTGGCCGACGACCCTGAGATGGTGGCACTCGACCTCTCGGAGGAGGAGGCGTCGGCGTTCCTCACCGACGCGGAAGCCCTCGTCTTGCGGTACTTCGACGTCGAAGAACCCGACAGCGTGCGGCCCCTCGGCTTGGAGCTCGTCCTGGAGGCAGACATCGGGCCGGTCCTGTTGCGCGGGATCATCGACCGGCTCGAGGTGACCCCATCGGGAGATCTCTTCGTCACCGACTACAAGACCGGGCGTTCCCCGTCCCAGTCCTACCAGCAGGCACGGCTCGACGGCGTCCAGATCTACGCCTACCTGTGCGCTCAGGTCCTCGGGCGTGCGCCCGCCAAGGTGCAGCTTCTCTACCTGCGCGACGGCGTCGCGATCACCGCCGACATATCCGAGCAGACACTGGCGAGCGTCGAGAAGAAGACCCTCGCCATATGGTCGGCCATCGAACGAGCGTGCCAGAACGACGACTTCCGCCCGCGGCCGTCGGCTCTTTGCGGATGGTGCAACTTCAAGGCCTTCTGCCCCGCCTTCGGCGGCGACCCCGCGATGGCTCGTGCTGCGGCGGGCGCAGGAACGATCGGCCTCTGACCCGCTGCCCGGCCGTGCCGACGTCGCCCGGCACCGCAGCGACCTCTGACGCCGCTTCGATTGCACCGGGGGGCCGTCACCCACCTGACGGCGCCCCGGTCCCTGTCGGTGCGCTGGAACCGCTCGCTGCAGCCGGGCCGGGCGACGTCGGAGAAGGACCTTCGAGGACGGTCACCTCGGACACCTTCCACCCGCTCCGACCGTCGGCCAGGTCGAGCACCACGCGCAGGACGTCCGCAGATGGAGTGGACATCTTGGCGTTGACGTAGGTCTGGTCGACCACTCCGTAGACGGACGCCGACGAACCGTCTGCCGTCTGGACGAACAGGGAACGCACCTGGCCCCGCGACGAGGCGAGGTTTGCTTCGAGCTGCTGGCGGATGGAAGAGCCGAAGAACTGCTTCGCCTGCTGGGCGAAACTCCCCGTCGCCTGATCTTCGATGCGGGCGAAGTCCGCGTCCACGGACTTCGCGTCGAAGTTCGTGAGGGCGAGCAGGAAAGAGCGCGCCGACGCGCGCGCTTGGCCTGCGGCGGCCTGGCGTGCGTTGAGCGACGACCAGGCACTCCCGAAGACGATGGAGGTCACCACACCGGCAACTGCGACGGCAGTGACGGCCCGCCGCCGCAAGCGGGCAAGACGGGGGACGCGTGCACCCTCCCCTCGACCGGCCGGAGCCGCCAGGCCGGGCGCGCCTGTGGTGGCTGCGGCGGCCCTCTCCCGGCCGTCGTGCGCACCGCGGCCCGCCGCCGTCGCGTCGGCTCCTTCTTCCATCCCGGCATCCCGATCGGCGACCGCCACGCGGGCGGCTTGCGCACCAGCCGGTTCGCCATCTCTGTGCCCGCCTCCGGACCGGCGCCGCTTCGCGGGCTGCGTGGCGGCTCGCACGCGCTCCCGATCCGTACCGTCGCCCACCACCTGGACGCCCTGTGCCCCCCGAGTGCTCATGGCCCCTCCTTGTGTCTCCGTCTTCGTTTGGGGAACGCCGGGCCGGGCGAATCCTGGCGGTCGAGAACGCCGGGCCGGCCACCTTGGCCTTCAGCGCCTGTAGTGCCGCCGGCGGGACCACCCGGCCCCGGCGCAGACCAGGACCACACCCGCAGCAGGCACCGAAGGGGACCAGGGGTCCGGAAGCGGACTGCGGACGTCGCCGGTCTGCAGGCCCCCGGGGGCCCCGGGGGGTGCCGGCGAGCCCCGCCCACGCACGACCGATGCCGACGCCGGGGCCGGCTCGACCCGGGAGCCCGGACCGGAGGGCCGGAAACCCGGCTGGGTTGCGGGCCCCACGCCGTTGCCGAGCTCGGTTGAGCAACCGGCCCCGGGAAGCGTCGGAGGCAAGCCTCGCGGCCGGGCGTAGGAGATCGACGACGGCTGCTGCGGTGGGAACAGCAGGCGCATGCGCAGCCACTCGACCTGCGAGGCGGCGGGCTGGCTCGCCGTCAGCTGCCTGCTCGGCCCGACCGGGGCGATCGCCGCGACCGGGCCGAAGAAGTCGTTCTCGTTGGCGAGACCGCTCGCCAGGTTCGCGAGGTTCGCCGGCTGGTCGAGGTTGGCCGTGATCCGGGCGGAGTCGTAGATGAGGCACGCGAGGTTGGGACCCTGGGACGCGACGAGCTGTCTCCCCAGGCTCGTCGCGTCGGCCCCCTCGGCAAGCAGCCGGACAAGGTCACCGCGATGGGCGGCGAGAACGTTGAGGAGGACCTGGGTGTTGGCCAGAGCCTGTTCGAGCTGTCGGCCTGAAGAGCTCACCGCGTCGAGGACTGGCGGGGCGTTGGAGAGAAGCTGCTCGAACTGGCGCTGGTAGTGCAGGAACTCCGCCGAGAACTGGGCCGAAGCGGAGACGATCGTGCGCATGTCACCTGCGCGACCGCGTACAGCCGTGGCGAGCTCCGCCAGGAGCTTGTTGAGCTCGCCGGGTCGGATCGCGTCGAGGAGATGCGTCGCCGTGGCGACGACTTGCGCCACCTGGACGGGCAGGCCGCCGGGCGCGACGGGAACAACTGCGCCCGAGTGCATGATGCGGCGGGTTGGCTTGCCCACCGGGGTGAGGTCGACGACCTGTTCGCCGAGATCGTTGGCGATACCGATGCTGGCTTGGGCATCGGCGGGGACACGGACCCCAGGGTCGATCGACATTGCAATGCGAACCCCGCGGCGTGCCAGCCGCACCGAGGTGACTGACCCAACGTCGACGCCGTTCAGCCGGACGTCGAAGTTCGGGAACACCCCGGACGCATCCGGGAAGATCGCCGACAGCCGGGTCGGCGTGGCAAAAGGGTTCCCGAGCAGGTTCAAGACGCCGAAGGTCACGAGCACGATGCTCACGACGAGAAAAGCGACCACGTTCGCGACGATGCGCCTCGAGATCATCCGCCACCTCCTCCCGCCGCGGCCGGCGGAGCTCCTGGCGCACACGTCGTTGCGGCATCAGAAGGGCTTGACCCGCCACCGGGGATGCCGCAGACAACCAGGTTGTTCAGTATCTGCAGGTACCCGTTCACGGTCGTGCTCGCCAGCGACGTGTTGTTTGCGGGTAGCCACCGGAGTAGGCCGGCCAGGTCCTGCTGGCGCGCCGCAACCTCGTCGACGACCACGGCCAGGCCGTGGATCGAGCTGGTGATCTCGGGAAATGACGACTCGAGGATCGCGCGCCCTTGCACCGACAGGTTGTCGAGAGCCTGGAGCAGCGACGTGAACCTGCCCGATTCGCGCGACAGGGTTGCGGTGGTTTGCGCGAGCAGAGCGAGCGACTGGGCGTCGGAGCGGGAGGCCGGCGCCATTGTTGTGCCCAGCGTGGCGAGGTTCCCGATGAGGCTGCGGATCTCCTGGGTGTGGTTCGCGTACCCGGTCACCACCGCGTCGAGCTCGCCGATCAACGATCGCAAGGCAGGTGCCTGTCCACCGAAGCCCTGACCCCCGGCATCGATGATCGATGCGAACGACGATGCGTTGATGGCACCGAAGACCTCGGCCCCGGCGGAGACGAGCTGCTGGATCCCCGGCACCACTTCGGTCCGGGCGATGGTCGCGCCGTTGCGCAAGGACGGTCCATGGCCCGACGAAGGGATCAGCGCGATGTACTTCTGGCCGAGGATCGTCGTGCGCTTCAGCTCGGCGATGACATGGACGGGGACCCGCGCGCTGCGTCGGATCGTCATCGTGACCCGGGCGCGGGTCCCGTCGAGGGCGATGGAGGTCACGTTGCCGATCTGGATGTCGGCCATCTGGACAGGCGCACCCGAGACGAGGCCGCCGACGTCGGCGAAGACGGCGGATACCGACTCGGTCCCTCCGCTTCCGCCCGTGACGCCGCAACCGGCGAGCACGGCGGCGGTCGCCACGAGGGCAGCACCCATGGCCCGCAGACGTCGTCGCGCCCGTCGGCGCTGCGCAGCGCCCCGTGCCGCCGGCTGGTGCTGCCGTCTCACAGCCAGCTCCAGATGGCGTGGGCGGCCACGCCAAGGGCATGGGCGATCCCGCCGAGGAAGCCCCGGGCCGAGGGCCGGGAGCCCGTCGAGGCGCCCCCTGCGCCCAAGTGCGGCATCGGCCCGAGGAACAAGGCGGCCGGCGCTGTCAGCGACGGCGAGGTGACCGCAGAGGTGTCGTGAGCCTGGAGCCCGCCAACCAGCCCGCCAACCAGCCCGCCGCCGCCCGTGCTCGCCGGCGGCGAGCCACCCTGTCCGGGCGCGCCGGGGGCGCTGCCCTGGGCCGAGTTGGCCGGCGGCGCACCTGCGCCCGCCGCGAGCCCGGGGATCTCCGCAAGCCCCTGGTTGAGCATTGACTGGGCCGTCGGCGGCGGCGCGGCGGACCCCGGGGGCGGACTGGCCTGGGCCGGTGTCGAAGGCGGCGATGCCGCCGCGCCGGCGAGGCCGTCGAGGACCGTGGGAATGACCCCCATGATGGGGTCGAAGAACCCCGACGACGGATTTCCGCAGGTCTGCAAGGTCTGGAGCTGGTTCGCCGACAACCCGGTCGCGTGGTGGGCCAGGATCCTCCGGCACACACCGGCGAGGCGATCCCGGACGAGGCCCGCAACGTATGCACCCGTCACACCCGGTGGGAGCTGGTTGTTGAGGTTGATCCAGTTGTGCGACGGGTCGTAGGCGTGCTGGGCGGCGGAGAACAGGGCCTCTGCCGAAGCGAGGAGCTCGTCGACGTTGGCGACGTTGCGATCCAGGGTTCGGCCGGCCGTCGTGATCGTCCCCACGTCCTGTTCCAGTGGCGTGAGGTTCGGCGAGAGCAGCTGGGCCAACTGGGTGCTCGCCGACGCGAGCTGGGTCACCGCCTGGCCGAGCTGGGCACCGTGGGACGCGAGCACCTGCGAGACCGTGTCGTAGTTGACGATGAGATCGCTGATCTGCGCCGTCCGTGCCCGCAAGGTTCCCGTGATGGCCGCCAGGGAGCCTTCGAGCTGGCCGAGGGTGTTGCCGTTGCGTGCGAGAAGTGCGAGCGTGCCCGCCGCCCCGTGGATGAGATTGTTGAGCGCCTCGCCCTGACCGCTGAGGTCCTGTGCGAGGTTCGTCACGAGGTCCCCGACGGCATGCGGGTCGAGCTGGCGCAAGCGCCGCTCGAGGTCCTTGAGCAGTTGCGATGTCGACACGGGCACAGAGGTGTGCCCTTCGGGTATCCGAGCGCCGCTCGCAAGGTGCGGCCCGCCCGAGAAGCCGGGCGAGAGCTGGACGTTGGGCTCGCCGAGCAGCTGCGGCGCGACGAGTGCCGCGTGCACATGGACCGGGAGGCGGACGGACCGGGACACTTCCATCCCCACGACGACGCCGCCGATCCCCTCGTTGACCGAGGTGACGGTGCCGACCGGCACACCCAGAACATCGACAGCGGCTCCGGGAAACAGGCCGGGGGCCTGTGCGAAGACGGCGCTGAGACGGTAGGAGCCGCCCGGACTGGCGACTGTCGCCGAGACGGCGGCGAGCGCTCCGGCGGCCACTGCGACGGCGATCACGACCCGCACGTGCTGCCGCACGGTGCTTCTCCGGCGGGTCTCGCCCATTGCGCCCGGCGCCGGTCGCCGCCGGCGGGTCGCCCAGCGGCCGCGGCGATCTGCCAGGGCGTGCACCGCCGTCACGGCGCCCCTCCGGCAACGGCACCGAACAGCGACGCGAGACCGTCGACACCGTCGTCGGGTGCCGAGCTCGCGGCGCCGGCTCCTCCGACCGGCGCGTTCGGGCTCCCCCCGCTCGATCCCCCACCGGCGACGCCCTGCGCCGGGGCGCTTGACGCCGGCGGTGCGCTTGCACCGGGAAGCGGGCCTGTCTGCTGGTTACAGGCGAGGGGGTCCGGCCCGAGTGCAACGTTGAGCGCCTGGTCGAATGCGCCACACGGACCGAGAGCTCCGTAGCCACCGGACAGTCCAACCGGGTTCGTGAAGATGTTGGCCCACGAGTTCGGCGTGTCCGCCGGGCCCGAGTACCCGATCGACGAGAACCCCCGGACTCCGCTTGCGAGGTAGGCCACGCCCTGGGCAAGGTCGAGCTGATGAGCGGCCAGCACGTTGAGGGCGACGTGCAGGTTCTTGAGCAGGCTGTCGAGTTGTGGCTGGTTCCCGCCGATCAACGACGAGGTCTGCGCGGCGACCGCTTCGGTGTTGTCGATCAGCGCGCCCAAGTCGCCACTGTGCTGCGCAAGCCCGTCCACAACGGTGGACAGGTTCGCGATCATCGAGCTCAAGTCCGTCTCGCGCGATTGCAGCGTCGACGAGAGCGAATCCGCCGACTGGAGCAGCTGGCCGACTTCGCCCCGTCGCACGTCGACCGTCGTCGTCAGCTTGGCGAGACCGTCGATGATCTTGCCCACCTCGTCTTGCTTGCCCTTTGTCACAGCCGCAAGGTTCACGACGACGGAGTTGAGCGCGGCGACGTCGCTCTCGTTTGCAAGCTTCCCCGCCGTGTTCTGGAGCTGGTAGACCTGGACGGGCACCGCCGTCGTGGTGATGAGGGCTCCCGGATGCAGTGGGTGGTGCCAACCGCTCATCGGTTGCAGTGTCACGTCGACGACGCCGAGAAGAGTCTCGACCTTCACCGCTGCGCTCGTCTGTGCGGGCAAGACGACCCCATGGTCGATGTTCAGGTCCATGACGACCCCGTTGCCGTCGAGCGTCACCGCTCCCACCGAGCCGACGGGTACACCGGCGACGAGGACCTTGGCACCCGGCCCGATACCGGCCGCGTCGGCGAAGCGCGCGCGGATCGGATACGTCGACGAGAAGACGCTCCTGTTCAGCAAGAGGACCGCGCCGACGATGCCCGTCATGACAAGGAGGGCCACGAAGCCGATCTTGCGCGGGTCACGGTCGGTGAACGCCTTCATGACCCGCGCGCTCCCGAGACGGCCTTGAGCATCCCCGTCACGGTCGGAGCCACGCTCTGCGGTGCCTGTTGCGAGCTCACCCCCGGAGCACGCCCGGTCGGTGGGGTGCCCCCGGGCCCGGTGCCGGCCGGCGGCTCCGATGGCATGTAGTAGGAGCACGCAGCTTCACCGGCGAGGCAGTTGTAGACCGTCTGGATCTGGAACCACTGGCCGTAGGCGGAGATGAGCGTGTACGGCGCGAGCCCGGCTCCAAGCGTCGCGAGACCCTTTTCGAGCGATTGGCGATTCGCCGCGATTGTCTGTGCGACCGTGCCGAGGCCCTGGATCGCGCCATCGAGGGCGTTGCGGTTGGTTCCGACGAGTGACGCGAACTCTCCGGCCACTTGCCCGAGGTTCGTCACGACGCCGTCGAGCAGGCTGTTCCGTGATGCGAGAGCGGAGGCGACATTCTCGAGATTGGTGATCACCGACGCCAGGTCTGACCGGTGCGCCGCAAAGGCCGTCAGGACCTGATCAAGGCTGTCGATGACGGTCCCCTCTTCTTGGTCGAGGGAGCCGATGGTCTGCGAGACGACAGCGCCGCTGTTGATCAGCTGGTCGATCTGCGCGCCCTGGCTGTCGAGAGTCCCCGCGACGCTGCGAACGAACGCATTGGCCTCAGTCGGGTTGATCGCGTCGAGGACAGGCCCGAGGGAGTTGAGGAGCGCGTTTACACTTGCCTCGCTGACACTGTCGGCGAGTGGGATGGTGCCTCCCGCCCGGATGACCGAGCCGGTCGAGGCCGGGTACAGGTAGACGTCCTTCTGGCCGAGAACATTCCTCCAGTGCAGGCCGACCTCGGTGCCACGACGGAGGAGCACCTCGTTGTCAAGATCGAGGGCGATGAGCGCATGACCGCGCTGCAGGGCGATACTTCCCACCCGGCCGACGGTGACGCCGGCGATCTTCACGGAGTCGCCGGAGTTGAGCCCGGTGACATCGGGGAGCTGCGCGTAGACGACGTGGCGCGCCTGGAAGAAGCTGAGATTGCCCACCTTGATCGCGAGGCCGACAAGAAGGACGAGGCAGACGGTGGCGAAAGCGGTGAACTTCCAAGCCGAAGAGGGCAGGCGGCCTCTCCAGGGAGCGCCCCGTCTCGGCACCTTCCTCGTTGCGACGTTCATGGTTGTCCCCCCACGAGCATCCCCAGATACCCACTGAGGCTCGTGCCCTGCGGAGTCGACGGCGATCCAATCGCCGCATACGCGTTGTTGACGAGCTGCTGGCCGGCGGCCCGGGAGGCCGCCAGGCTTGGAGGCGCGGGCGCTTGGATCGCCGCTCCGGCCACCTGGGCTTGCAGCGCGTCGAAGCGCGCGATCTGCGACGAGCAGTTGAACGGCGTCCCGGATCCAACCAGCGCTTGCTGAAGCGGCTCCAGGTACGAAAGCCCTGCCTGAGCCGGCGCGATCAGATTGCACACGAGTGCATTGACGTCGGAGAACATGACGAAGATCGAGAAGTCGCCAAACCTTGTCCCGTTGGGGAGCACCTCCGGGTTCACGCCATGGGCAAAGGTGTCGACATAGGTGTAGAGACCGTGGATGAGCGCGGCCACGTCCGACCGGTGGGCGACGAGGACCCGGGACACGTTCGCCCCATCGTTCAACAAGGTTTCGATGTTGGGCCTGTAATCCTGTATGAGAGTCGCGACGTCCTGGGCAAACGGCGCGAGGTTGTCGAGCAGCCTTTGATATTCGGCCACGGCATGGTTGAACGACGGCAGGAGGCGGTTCTCCTGGGTCGCGATCCCGTTGAGTGACGGTGCGGATTGCGCAAGAACGGCCGTGAAGGACGTCATGGAGCTCAGCATGACGAGCTGGGACTGCAGGGTGCTGTCAAGCTCCGACGCGAGCTGAGCCCCGAGGCCGATCGAGCGAGCGATCTCGGGTCCGGCACCGGCACTCGCTTGACCGACCTCGGTGACGATCGTCGCCACGTTTGCCGTGTTGACGGACTGAAGCAACGGTGCTGCTGCCGCGAACAGCTGCCCGAGGTTGTCCGACGTGGACGTATGGGCGAAAACGCCGCCCGGCAGCAGCGCGGGGCCACCCCCGGGGGCGGTGACGTTGACTTCTTCGGCGCCAAAGAGGTTCTGCGGCTCGATCGTGGCGGTCGCATCGGCGGGCAGGTGCACCGACGGGGCGATCGCGACGGTGACGCGCGCGTGGATGCCGTCCAAGGTGAGCAACGTCACCCTCCCCACCTGTACCCCGCGGTAGTCGACCTCGGAGCCGGCATGGAGCCCCTCACCGGCACGGGGGAACACACCGGACAGCTGGTAGTAGCCAGAGAAGTCACCGTTCGACAACGCGATTGCCGTCACGGCAGCCGCGCACAGGACCATGCACATTCCCAGCGCAACAGCCCAGTGCGCCATGACGTGCCGACGTGACGGGCTCATCCGACAAGCCTCGCCGTCGTCGTCGTGCCGCCGAACATCACGAGCGAAAGGAGCAGGTTCATGACCACGATCGCGATGATCGACAACCGGATTGCTCGTCCCGCCGCGATGCCGACCCCTGCCGGTCCCCCTTTCGCGCGGTAGCCGTAGTAGCAGTGGACGAGGGTCACGACCAGGGCAAAGACCATCGCCTTGACGAACGAGTCGAAGATGTCGATCGGGGGGAGGAACAGCTTGAAGTAGTGCAGGTAGGTCCCGACAGACAACGAGAAGAACTTGGTGACCACCAGCTCCGTCGCGAAGTAGCTGGAGAACAGGGCGGCGAGGTACAGGGGGATCATCGTGATCATCGCTGCCCACACCCGTGTTGCCACGAGGTACGCGACGCTGTCCACGGCCATGACCTCGAGGGCATCGATCTCCTCGGAGACGCGCATCGCTCCAATCTGGGCCGTGTACCCGGCACCGACCTGCGCTGCGAGCGCAACGCCGGCGACGAGCGGGGTGATCTCACGAGTGTTCGCAAGCGACGAGATCACTCCGACGAATGCTTGAGCCCCGATCTGATGGAGGCCGGTGAACCCCTCGAGCCCGACTTCCGTCCCCGTGAAGAAGGCGATGCTTGTGACAACGAACAGCATCCCGCCACCGATGATGAGCGCTCCCGGACCGACGGTGATGTCCGCGATGAGCACGACGATCTCGCGAGGGTGCCGCAGGGCCCTTGGCATCGCACGGATCGTGCGCCCGTAGAACGACGCGTGGTCGTAGAGCAGGTCGAGGGCGCCGGTGCATCCGGCCGAGGCCCGCCGCGCGACGGCCGCGAGGTTCTCCCTGGGGCCCCCCTGCCCAGGGCGCCCGGATGGCAGGCCAAGCGCGACCGCGCTCGTGCTCGTTCCGTTCGGCTTGCTCACGGCCGCCTGTTGCGTCACGGGAGTCGTCGGGGTGCGCACGACCTAGATGCTCTTCTGCGGGACGAAGTTGAAGTACAGGACCGTCAGGACGAAGTTGACGAAGAAAGCCAAGATGAACGTGATCACCACGGCCTGGTTGACCGCGTCCCCCACCCCCTTCGGCCCGCCTTTGGCGTACATGCCCTTGTAGCAGGCGACCATCGCGGCGATGAAGCCGAACACGGCCGCCTTGAGGAGTGCGATCGCAAGGTCGGCAAGTTGGCTCAGCTCCGAGAAGGTCGCGAAGAAGCTGCTGGACGTGACATGGATCGAGTGGGTGCCGAAATACCATCCCCCGGCGATTCCCGCGACACTGACGACCGCGTCGAGCAACACGGCCACGACAGTCGCAGCAAGTAGCCGGGGAAGGACCAAGCGGTGCAGCGGGTTGACGCCCATGACCTCCATCGCGGAGATCTCGTCACGTATGCGGCGCGCGCCCAGATCCGCGCACATCGCCGATCCCCCCGCGCCGGCGATCAGTAGCGCCGTTGCGACCGGTGCCTGCTCGCGCACGACGGCAAGGACCATCGCGGCGCCCAGCTGCGACTGGGCACCGATCTGTTGAAGCAGAGAGCCGACTTCGAGCGCGATCACCATGCCGAAGGGGATCGAGACGAGGATGAGCGGCACGGTCGTGACACGCGCAAGGAACCAGCACTGGTCGAGGAACTCGCCGACCGGCAGTCCTTTGACGGCGAGCTGCCGGAGCGATTCAAGCGCGAGGCTTACCATCCGTCCCGTCTCGCG
This sequence comes from Actinomycetes bacterium, assembly GCA_021851885.1. GTDB lineage: Bacteria > Actinomycetota > Acidimicrobiia > Acidimicrobiales > JAMCQF01 > JAJZBS01. The sequence continues at coordinate 44,896 of JAJZBS010000009.1, forward strand.
CACGCCGGACAGCACCTTGCCGTTGCCGTTGCCGTTGGTCATGGTGGCCGCGCGCGACCGGGCGACGCGCGTGCCGTCCGCAATATCCGATGCACCCGGCCGAGCGATCGCCGGGCCGATCAGTTGGGGTGCGCCGGCCTCCGCTGAGGCTCCGAGGACTAGGGAAGGCGCAGCCATCGCTACGGTGCCCGGCGCCGGCCGACCGCCGGGCATTCCCCGTGCGATCGCGCCGTGCTCGGCCTCGCCACCTTTGGCTTTGGCCCCTTGCCTCTTGTCCCCCAGCTCCGGATATTGCATCCGGCGCCCCCCTCGTTCTCCCGTGGTGGGCGACTGCCCCACCACCGCCTCGTGCCCTGTAAACGCAGTGGGTCATCCGAACTTGTGGTCGACTTCACAACGCCCGAGCGCCGGCGCCGGAGGCCGCCACTGCCCCTGCACCGAGTGGGTCAGGTGAGCAGCGCGATCCGGGTGGTTGGAGTGGGCCGGGCGTTGCCACCAGGGACAGGGCGCGCAAGATCAGCCAAGCGCTTGTAGCCGAGACGGGGCGCGCGGCAGCCCCGGGGGGAAACTCGGTCCATGGCCTCCTTGGGGGGCCGACGGACACCATGACCGAGTTCCCCCACGGTCTGGGGCTGGACAGCGGCTGGCGTTTCCCACGATGCGTCGCAGACCGGCGCATCACACCAGCCACCCAGGGAAACGTGCCACCCGTCGTCGACTTGCGAAGGACCTTGCACAACCGGCGCCGGCGCAACCGGAGTGTTTACAGAGGACCGGCGAGCGCATATCCTCGTATTGACAACAGACGTTGCGTCGGGCCGACCGTAGCGTGGAGAAAGGAAGAAGTGACCTACCGGGTAGCCGCGCGGGCACCTGGCGAGGGGGGCAGATGATTCTTCACGACGCAAACGAGGCCACTCGATTCGACGACGTCGATCCACAGAGGGATCGTCACCTCGTCGAGCGATGTCAAGAGGGCGACGCGACGGCCTTCGACGAGCTCTATTCCCGCTATCGCGACCGCCTCTACCGTTTCTGTCTCCGGCGATTGCGGGATCCGCACGAGGCCGAAGACACGACGCAAGAAGCCTTCGCACGAGCTTGGCGCGCGCTTCCCCGCTTCGCCGGGGAGCGGCGCTTCTACCCTTGGCTCAGTGTCATCGCCGCGAATCTGTGCACCGATACGGTGCGCCGACGCGCTCGAGCGGTTCCGATCGCCGACATGGATCTCGCGATGCGCCAACACAGTTCGGCAGTGGCGGTCGAGAGCAGCGAGGACCTTGCCCTTGCCGGCGAGGAGTCCGAGATCGCAGTCGCCGCGCTTGGCCGGCTTTCGGAACGCCACCGTCACGTTCTTGCGATGCGCGAGGGATCCGGGTGGTCCTATCAGCGCATCGCCGATCACGAAGGCGTCGGGGTCACGACCATCGAGACACTCCTGTGGCGAGCTCGTCAGGCGCTGCGGCGCGAGTACTCCGAGCTGTCGAGAACCAAGGGCGCTATCGGCATTGCGCTCGTGGCGATCAGCCGGGTCCTGCGCAAGCTCTCCTGGCGCACGCGCACGATGGCTCCGGTTGCCTCGGCGGGACCGGCCAATCCCCTCCGCGCAGCCGCGGTCTCCTTGGTCGTGGTCGCCGGGGCCGTGTCGGCCGCCGGATTCGGGGCAGGGGGCCCGGCGGCTGTCGGCATATCGCGCACACCGACCGCGGGCGGCGTCGCGCGCGCCCACGGCCGGCCGGCGCCCAACGCGCCCACTCCAGGGGCAAGAGGTGGCACCAGGGCGGCCGGCGGAGCTCGATCACCGGTGACCGCCACCACCACTGCGCCGTCACCGGGCGCGGCGCCGGCTGGCGCGACCGCGGCGATGGGGGCTGTCGGCGCGCCGCTTCCCGTCGACATCCAACACGCGGCCGCGGGTGCGACCGACACGGTCGATGCAGCTGGGACGACACTGAACACGGCCGGCGGCATCGTCGGCACGGTCGGGCCCACGCTCAACTCCGTGGGTGCCGTCGTCAACGGGACCGGGCAATCGTCCGGCGGCACCGGCAGCGGACCGTCGGGCACCGGGAGCCTTCTCAACGGCTTCGGCAGTGCCACCAGCGGGGTTGAAGGCGTCCTCAGCACGGCCGGAACCACCGTGACGGCAGTCGGCGGCATCGTGGCCCCGACCGGAACCTGACGGCAGCCGGCTCACCGTTACGCCGTTGGGGTGTTCGTGCCTCGACCGAAAGTCACCCGCTACTCCACCGTTACCCGGATATGGGGTCCGACGGAACAGACGACAAGTCCACAGCTAACGGGGATGGCCGGGCGACCAGCCACGGGGGGGCTGACGCAGACGCCGCCATCTCGGTGCGTTCGCTCACCATGTCCTTTGGCGACAACACGGTCCTCGGAGGTGTGAGCTTCGACGTCCCGAGGGGACGCACAACGGCGATCCTCGGCCCCTCGGGAACCGGTAAGTCCGTCTTGCTCAAGAACATCATCGGCCTGCTCCATCCCGACGCGGGAGAGATTTGGGTCGACGGCGAGCAGATCGTCGGGATGCGCGAGCGGGACATCTATCGGGTCCGTCGGAAGTTCGGCGTCCTGTTCCAAGACGGAGCGCTCTTCGGCTCGATGAACCTGTTCGACAACATCGCTTTCCCTCTACGCGAGCACACCCGCATGACCGAGCGCGCGATCCGCGACCGGGTTCTCGCCAATGCGGAGATGGTCGGGCTCCTCGACCATCTCAAGAAGCTCCCGGGCGAGGTATCAGGCGGGATGAAGAAGAGAGCGGGGCTCGCTCGCGCAATGGTCACCGCGCCGGAGATCATCCTCTTCGACGAGCCCGACTCCGGCCTCGACCCGGTACGCGTCGCCTACTTGGACGAGCTCGTCGTGACAGCCCAGCGCGAGACCGGGGCAACCTTCTTCATCATCACGCACAACATCCCGTCCGTCATGCGGACCGCAGACTTCTTCGGCGTCCTCTTCCGGTCACATCTCGTCCGCTTCGGGCCCACGCTCGAAATGCAGCAATCCGACGATCCCGTCATCCAGCAGTTCATCGAGGGCCGCTCGCGTGGGCCGATCGGTATGGACGAGATGGACGAAAGCTCGGATGGAGGCAGCCAGGGGGCCGCGGGCTCTCGGGGCCGCGACGACACGGGGAGCGGCTTTCCGCCACGATCTCCGGACGCCGGGCGGGCACCGGACGCATCCGCCGGACGGCAGGGTCGGGACGACGGCACCGATGGGGCTCTCGCAGACGGGGAAGGCACCTGGCGCGCTGGGGACACCGCGCGCAACGGGATCGTGACCGTCTGAGCGGTATCCTCAAACCCGTGGGAACGGGCACAACCAGCGCTTTCGACGCGGCCGTCGACAGGGCCGTCGAACGGCTACGCGGCTCCCGTGGGGCGGATGCGCTGTTCTATACGGTGTCGGCCCTGGGCGACCGCGGCATGATCTGGGCCGTGATCGCGGCGACACAAGCCGCTCGCGCGCCGGCTCGCCGTGCCCGCACGGTGCGCATGCTCGCAGCATCGGGGGTCGCCTCCGCCGTCGTCAACCGAGCCCTCAAGGCTCGTATCGAGCGCCCTCGGCCTGCGTTCCAAGGCGAGCACCCGCTGCCGATCCGTGTCCCGACCTCGGGAAGCTTCCCGAGCGGTCACACCCTCGCCGCCTTTTGCGCGGCGACTGTGTTCGCCCGGCACGACCGATGGCCGGCGTTTGCGACGTACCTTTCCCTCGCTACGCTGATCGGCATCAGCCGGGTCTACGTGCGGATGCACCACGCGTCGGACGTCGTCGGAGGAGCGGTGATCGGCGTCGTTCTCGGTCTCGGCATTAGAGCGATACTTCGGAGGCTTTCGCCACAGTGAGCACGACATCATTCTCGATCAACTGGGACTACAGGTGCCCTTTCGCCCGCAACGCCAACGAGCATGTCGTGACCGCCCTCGAAGGGGGGGCCGACTGGGACGTGTCGTTCGTTCCCTTCTCCCTCGGGCAGGTGCACGTCGAAGAGGGGGGCACTTCCGTCTGGGATGACCCCGGCGAGGCGCCGTCATTGATGGCAATGGAGGCGGCCCTGGTCGTACGCGATCGGTTTCCCGAGGCTTTCTTCTCCGTGCATCGAGCGTTCTTCGCGGCGCGCCACGACGAGGCGCGAGATCTCCGTGACGAGTCCGTCGTGCGCGCGGTCCTCGCGACTTGTCGCGTCGACCCAGAGGAAGTCCTGGACGCCGTCCACGATGGTGCGGTCCGGAAGCTATTCCGCGACGCCCATGAGTCCGCGGTCGACGACCATAGTGTCTTCGGGGTCCCGACCTTCGTCGTCGGCGACCAGGTGGCCTTCGTCCGCATCATGACACGCCCGAACGGCGATGCCGCCTTTGCGCGCAAGACGATCGAGGACGTCCTTGACGTGGTGGCCGGGCATCCGGAGCTCAACGAGATCAAGCACACGTCGATACCTCGCTGACTCGCAGGCACTGATGCAGCCGCGGGGCACCGCCAGGGCCGCGCACTGAGACCCCGGTCTTACGAACGGACGCGCTCAGCGAGGAAGTCGAGCGTCCGGGCTTGGTCTTCCCGGGAGCCATAGAGGATCGAGACGAACTCCGTTGCGCCCGCCTCCTCGACCTTGTCGATAGCTTCCGCAACCTGCCGGCCCGACCCGACAAGCGCGACGTCCGCGGGGCCCTGAGCCCCTTCGCGCGCGAGCATCGCTTGGTATGAGGGAAGCTGACCGTAGATGGCAAACGTGCGGCCCGCGGCGTCACGCGCCGCGTCCGGGTCTGCGGTAACGCACACCGGCAATGCACACACGACGCGCGGAACAGGCCGCCCTGCACCCGCTGCCGCCTCGTTGATCGACGGGACGATGTGCTCCTTCACCGTCTTCGGCCCGGTCATCCATGTGATGGTTCCGTCAGCGGCAGTCCCGGCAAGTCGGAGCATCGCCGGTGCCAAGGCAGCGAGCAGCACCGGGGGGGCGGGAGCGTCGACATCGAGCCGCCGCACGGTGACGGCAGTGACGGTCTCCCCGTGAATGTTGACCTGCTCGCCATGCAGGAGGGGCTCGAGGATCGAGAGGTACTCCCGCATCCTGCGGACTGGGCGATCGAAGGAGTATCCGTACATGCCCTCGATGACGACTTGGTGGGAAAGCCCGATGCCGAGGTTCAACCGGCCGTTGGTCGCGGCCTGGACCGTCAAGGCCTGACCCGCCAAGGTGATCGGGTGACGAGGGTAGATCGGCACGACGGCAGTCCCGAGACCGATGCCGGGAACCTCCCGCCCGACGATGGCGAGCAGGGTGAGGGCGTCGAAACCGAAGATCTGCGATGACCACGCCGCCTCGAAACCTGCCTGCTGGAAAGACGCCACCTGGCCGACCACCTCGTCCAGCGGCCGTGACCCGTCCATCATTGCCCCGTATCGCATGGCTCCCACGCTACAGTCGCACCGTGTCTCCGGCACTCCACCCTGACCTGGAGCCGCTCACCTTCCTCCTTGGCACCTGGGCCGGCACGGGCGACGGCGCCTACCCCACCATCGCCGACTTCGCCTACGGGGAGCAGATCACCATGGCTCACACGGGTGCCCCCTTCCTCTCCTACATGCAGCGCACATGGTCGTTGGCGGACAACCGGCCCCTGCACGCCGAGACCGGCTACCTGCGCACCTCCCGTACCGGTACGGGCTGGCGCGTCCAGCTCGTGGTCGCCCAACCCACGGGCATCGTCGAGGTCGACGAGGGGGTCCTCGCCCGAGCCCTCAAGGACGGGACATCTTGCGAAAGCATCGTCCTCACGTCGACTACCGTGGCACGGACGTCCACTGCGAAGGACGTCACAGCGGTCCGCCGAGTATGGGAGGTCTGCGGCGACGTCATGTCGGAGCGCCTCGAGATGGCGGCGGTCGGCCAACCACTGCAGCTCCACCTCGAGGCACGACTGACAAGGCAGGACCATGACAACGACCGATAGTGGCACACAGCCCGCCGACGGCACGCAAGCACCCACCACGCCCATGGTGGGCATCGTCATGGGGAGCTCATCCGACGCACCGATCATGTCGGCCGCAGCGGACCAACTCAGAAAGCTCGGCGTCCCGTCCGAGATGCGCGTCCTTTCGGCGCATCGCACTCCCGACGACACCGCCGCCTACGCCCGAGGCGCAGCGCAGCGAGGCATCCGCATCCTGATTGCCGGCGCCGGCGGCGCAGCGCACCTGCCCGGCGTCATTGCCGCCATGACCGATCTCCCCGTCATCGGTGTTCCAATAGCGCTCGCCCACCTCGACGGCCTCGACTCCCTCCTTTCGATCGTGCAGATGCCCAAGGGGGTGCCCGTCGCGACGGTCGGCGTCAACGCCGCATTGAACGCCGGCCTCCTCGCGAGCCGTATTCTCGCCCTCTCTGACGATCAGATAGCCGCCAAGCTCACCGAGCACCGCGCACAGCAGGCCGACAAGGTCCGCTCTCAAGACACTCAAGTCCGCTCCGCGCACAACGGCGCCTGACCCCCGCTTGCCTGGCAGGGCGCAGGCGACTGCGACCCTCAGCCCGCCGTCGGGGCCAGGTCGCGGATCGCTTGGCGTTGGTCGATCCCCCACGGAAGCAAAGCGATCACCGGTGTCGTCACACCGTTCTCCACATAGCGCCCGATGTGCTCTCGGCATGCTTCCGGCGTGCCGTGCACGATCAACTCGTCGACTACCTCGTCGGGGATCGCAGCCGTTGCAGCGGCCCGATCGCCCACCGACCATGCCTCCCACATCGGACGGAGCACCTCTCCTCTCCCAAGCCACTCTTGGAAGCGCGCGTACACATCCACATTGAGGTACGCGGCGATGAGCTTTCGGCCGAGGGTCCGCACCGACTCCGTGTCCTCGGACGGGCAGCAGTAGATCCGGCAAACGACCTCCGGCTCGCCCCGCAGGCCGTCCGGTTCGCCCTGCCCGCCGGCGCCACCTTGCCGGCGCTGCCTTGTGAGCGCGCCATGCACGACCTCGACCACGATCTTCGGGACATCCCCAGCGCTCAGCCAGTTGATCACCACGCCATCCGCTTCTCGCCCGGCGAGCCGGAGCATTCCCGGCCGTAGAGCAGCCAGCACCAGCCTCGGTGCCACCTCGGGGACCCTGTCGAGCCGAAACCCGTGCACGGAAAACGTCTCGAAGGCCCGGTCAACCTTCTCCCCCGCCAGAGCCTCCCGCAGGAAGCGCAGCGTGTCCCGCGCTCGTTTATACGGCTCGGTGAATGGGATCCCGTTCCACCGCTCGACGATGACGTCCGATGACGTCCCCACCCCCAATGTGAAGCGGCCCGGGGCCAGCGACGCAAGCGCTGCCGCGGACATCGCCAACGTCGCCGGCCCACGCGTGTACACCGGCACGATCGCCGTCCCCAAGCGAAGCTCGGGGGCAGCGGCCGCGGTCACCGCCAGCGGGACGAATGCGTCGAACCCAGACGCCTCGCTTGACCACGCGTCCGTGTACCCCAGTGCCGCCAGCTCCCGCGCCCAAGCCGTCAGATCGCCAAGTGCGACGCCTTCCAGCGGCACCGACATCCCTAGGCGCGCCGGCATCCTACCTAGCCTCCACTCACCACGGCCGGAGCCGCACGACCGGAGAACCCGTCTGCCGTATCCATCGCTCGCCGGTCAGCCGGCGCACGACTGGCTCAGGAGTACCAGCCCACCAGGTCGACGATGAGGTCCGTCGAGCCGGCCGAGTTGTAGACGCTGAAGGCGCCAGCCGATCCCAAGGTGGCGACCGTCATGTTGGCGATGGCCACATGCGGGACGAAGTTGAGATCGGAGGCGACCGGCATGGTCGCCCCGGTCGGGAAGACCGTCAGGTAGCCGTTCGAGGTCTCATCGGCTGCGGTGACGTTGAGGACGACGGCTGTCGCGTTCGCCGGGACGCTGTTGGCGCCGGTGGCGGTGACGTCCAGTTTCCCTCCTGCGGCCAGGGTCTTGCCGGTGCACTGGTTGGCCGTCTGGGAC
>JAJZBS010000098.1 GCA_021851885.1 Actinomycetes bacterium
CACGGTGGATGGCGGTATAGGCGACGAGCCATCGCAGGGCAAGCTCTTGGGAGACATGGATGGCGACCCTGTCTCCGCGGCGAACGCCCGCGGCGGCGAGCGCGCGGGCCAGCGCGTTCGCCGCGCGCTCCCAGGCGCCGAAGGTCAACACCGGGCCGTCGACGATCCGGTACCCAGGGGCGTCGGGATAGGCCTCGGCCATCGCCCGCAACTGATCTGCCTGGATCGCCGTCGTGTCCACCCGTCTCCCCCTAGGCCGCGCCCGTTGCGAACGCGGCCGCCTCTTGTCGCGGGCTTGACGATACTGGAGCCCTCGGCAACCATGGCATCCAGGCCGTGCTCCGCAGGCGGGCGCGCCCGATCTCAGGGGCACCGACGACGATGACCGCACCTCGATTCGACCTCCCGACACCAGAACAGGACACGGTCCCGTTCTGGGAGGCGGCCCGTTCCGAGCGCCTCGTCGTCAAGCGCTGTGCCGCCTGTGCCAAGGCGCACTTCTACCCCCGCCCCTTCTGCCCGCACTGCTGGTCCGAAGATGTCGCCTGGGAAGACGCCTCCGGGCGGGCCACCCTCTACAGCTGGTCCGTCGTCCACATGAACGACCTGCCCCCCTTCAACGAACGCGTCCCCTATGTCGCCGCCGTCGTCGACCTCGACGAAGGGCCGCGCTTGATGACGAATGTCGTCGACTGCGCCTTCGAGGACCTTGCCGTTGGGATGCGGCTGTTCGTGCGGTTTCGCCCGATCAGCGCGGAGTACACCATCCCGGTCTTCACGCCCGTCGGTGCACCGGTGGCGGCGGCCGCAACCGACTGACCGTTCCCCACGCGTCATTGGATGCCGCGCGCCTTCTTCGCCTCGACGCCGCGCTCCCGCCCGGTCATGACGCGGCGGCGCCGAGGCCCATCGTCGCCGCGAGATGCCGCCGATGGTCGTGCGCGTCGCCGAGGAGAGCCCCGGTGGTCTTGGCCCGCTTGACGAACAGCTGGAGATCGTTCTCCCACGTAAAGCCGATCCCGCCGAAGGTCTGGATCGACTCTTGGCCGATGTGCCTCTGGCAGTCGTCGGTGGCCGCCTTGGCCATCGCGACCGCCTGCGCGCGATCCGGTGCATCCTCGCAGATCGCCGCGACGGCGTAGTAGGCGAGAGCCCGGGCCTTCTCGAGCGAGACGAACATGTCCACCAGCTTGTGCTTGACGGCCTGGAACGAACCGATGGCGGCACCGAACTGCCGGCGGCTCTGCGCGTAGGCGAGAACGGCCGCGAACATCTCCCGGCAGGCCCCGAGCGTCTCCAGGGCGAGGACGCACGCCCCTTCTTCCATCGCCCGGCGCAACCCGCCGGCCGCCTGCGGGCCCGCGCCGAGCAGGGAGGACCCAGCAACCGCGCACCCGCCGAGGTCGACCGAGCACAGCGACCGTGTCGGGTCGTAGGCGTGCAACGGCGTCGTCTGCAGCGCGCTGCGCTGGACGACCAGCACGGCAAGGTCTCCGGCGGCGGCGCCGGCGGCCGGGGCGGCAAGGCGGGCGACGACGGCGATCCACTCTGCCTCTCGGGCGCTGAGGACAAAGCGCTTCGTGCCGTCGAGGGCGAAGCCCCCTGCGACCGGGGTCGCTGTGGCCGCAATGGTCCCGATGCCGGCGCCGCGCGTTCCTTCGGCGACCGCCAGCGTGCCCGTCGCCCCCCCGGTGGCGACGCGGGTGAGCAGCTCGTGGCGGCGTGCGGGATCGGCCACCTCCGCCACCGTGGGGACGAATAGGCCGGTGGTCGCAACGAGGGGGCCGGGCACGAGGGCCGCTCCGGCCTCTTCGGCAAGGACTGCGAGCTCGGCGAAGCCCAGCCCGACCCCCCCGTCGTCCCTCGCGATAGCCAATCCCGGCCAGTCCGCCGCCACCATCTTCTCCCAGAGCCGGCGGGCCTCGGGGCCACCGCTCCCCTCGGCCTGCGCGCGCACAAGCGAGACCGGGCACTCCTTTCCGAGGAACGCCCGGACGGAGCGCCTCAGCTCCTCCTGGTCGTCGGTGAACCGCAGGTCCATGACCGGATGTTACGCTTGACTGACACGAGCGTCAGGTATTGACCTGGGCGGCCCCGCCGCCGTGCTCGCACGGGGGACACACCACTGCGGTGCCCCGAGCAAACCCAGCCCATGGCAGTTCAGGAGGTCATCCATGGTCGCCCAGGACATCGTCGACGCCGACACCCACATCCTCGAACCTCCCGACATCTGGCAGACCTGGCTGCGGGCCGCCTTCCTCGACAAAGCCCCGCGCCTCGTCAAAGACGACGAGGGCGGCGACGCCTGGCTGTTCGCCGGGGCCGCGGGGCCGGATCCGATCGGCCTCGTCGCCACCCCGGGCAAGCCCTACGACCAGTTCCGCTGGACCGGCGTGACCTACGACGAGGCCCGCAAGGGTTGCTACGACGGTGCCGCGCGCCTCGGCGACATGGACGCTGACGGCGTGGCCGCCGCCCTCGTCTTCGCACCGCAGAGGACGATCGGTCACTTTCTCGGCGACGAGGACGACGCCTTCGTCCTTGCCGGCGTCGACGCATACAACAACTTCTTGACCGAGCAGTTCTGCGCTCCGGACCCCGACCGCCTGATCGGGCTCGCCCAGATACCGTCGACCGGCATCGACGACGCCGCCGACTACGTCCGCAAGGCGGCGGCAAACGGCACGCGCGGCGTCGTCATCTCCTGCTGGCCGTCTGGGGGCGACTCGATCTCCGAAGCAGACGACCCTTTCTGGGCGGCCGCCTCCGAGGCCGGGCTGACCGTGGCCATCCACATCAACATGATCTCGCGCCGGGCGCGCCAGGCGACCCGCAAGGCCATCGAGGCCTCGGCGTCCAAACGCAAGACCGCCGTCTACGGCGGGCGTTCGGCCCGCGCCAACGCCAAGGCCGTCGGCGGCCTCGCCGGCGTCTTCTCGACGGTCCCGAGCACGATCGCGCAGCTCATCTTCACCGGGACCTTCGAGCGCTTTCCCGACCTGTTCGTCCTCATGGTCGAGACCGGAGTCGGATGGATCGCCCACTTCCTCGAGCAGATGGACGACCGGTACTGGCGCAACCGGTCCTGGGGTGAGATCCCGATCGCGGAGCCGCCGTCGTTCTACTGGCACCGGAACATGGCCGCCACCTTCATCGGCGACCGGGCCGGGATCGCGACCCGCCATGGCGTCGGCGTCGAGAACATGCTCTGGTCGAGCGACTACCCCCATCACGGCAACGACTGGCCGTATTCGCGCAAGGTCATCTCCGAGATGATGGGCCACATCGACACGGCCGAGCGCGAGCTGATTGCCGGAGGCAACGCGCGCCGCATCCTCAAGCTCGACCGCTGACCAGCTCCCCCGCCCCGCGCAGCGCTCGCGCGAGTGCCGGGACCGCTTGGCGGTAGTCGGCGACCATCCCGATGTCGCACAGTCCGAACACCGGCGCGCCCTCGTCACTGTTGACCGCCAACACGCACTCGGCAGACCGGGCGCCGGCCATGTGGTTGAACTTGCCCGAGATACCCACGGTCACGTACAGCCGCGGTGCGATGCTCCGACCGGTGATCCCCACCTGGCGGGCCCGTGGCATCCAGCCCTTGTCGGTCACCTTGCGCGATGCGGCTCGCTCGGCGCCGAGCACCGCCACCAGCGCGTCCAAAACCTCGTAGTCGCCGGGGTCGACACCGGCGCCCACGGCCACGACCGCCCGTGCGGTCGCGAGCACCTCCACGTCGTCGTCCCTGGCGTGCCCCAGGACGCGCACGCGCCCGGCCGCAACCACTGCGTGTGCGCTTCGCGCGACCGGCCCGTCGCCGCGGGGCCGCAACACGGGAAGCACACCTGGGCGCACGGTGACCATCTGCAGCTCCGACGTGCAGATGACGTCGGCCACCAGAGCCCCCGAGAACGCCGGCTTCGCCGCGACGAGGCGTCCTGAGGCGACATGGAGCCCCAGCGCGTCGCCGGCGAGGCCACAGCCGAGTGCCGCTGCAACACGCCCGGCAACCTCCCGGCCGAACGACGTGCTCGGGGCGAGGAGGACCCAAGGGGCTGCCGACCCGGCCCAGGCCGCCACGGCGGCCGCGACGTCCTCGGCGATCGGAACGCCGTCGAGGTCGACAACCTCGTCCGCACCGAGGCTTCTCGGGGCGTCCGGCGCGCTCCCAGGAGGGCAGAGGGCGACGACCCACCCGCCGATTTGGGCCGCGATGCCGGCAGCGGCCCCGAGAAGCTCTGCCGCAAGGCGGGGCCGCCCCGCTTCGAGCAGCACCGCAACCGGAGCTGTCCCGCGCGCGGCTCCGGCTGTGCCCATCTGCCCCGCCCACTCCGGAACAGTTGCAGCGGACGGGCCCGGCCCGCCGTGCATAAGGACGCCCCGGCTCTCGAGCCCCGCGACGACGTCGGCGGCCTGGGCGTCCACCGGGCCGGCCAGGACGATCCGGTCCCGCTTCCTCCCCATGGCCCGAACGGCGCCGACGCGTGTCGCGCTCCCCCTGTCTCCCCATGGCCCGGTCCCGACGTCGGACGCCGCCATCACCCTAAGGCGCTCGGGCGGCACCGCGGCGCGCGCCTCGGGCGGCATCTTCGCGGGAGCACACAGGCGCTCGGCGACCGACACGACCGCAGGCAGGCTGACCGTGACGTCCTCCCAGCCGTCGTCGAGCTCGCAGTGGAGGCACAGCGCGCCGCCGTCCACCTTGAGAGACTTGGCCCCCGTGGCGAACGGCAGCCCGAGGAGTTGCGCCACCTCTGGCCCGACCTGGCCGGTGTCGCCGTCGAGGGTGTTCCGCCCGCACAGGACGAGGTCGAAGCCACCCAACCGGACGAGTGCCGCGGCGATCGCCCGTGCGCTCGCCAGCGTGTCCGATCCCGCGAACGCCACGTCGCAGAGATGGACGCCTCCGTCAGCCCCCCAGGCGACCGCTTCCCGGAGGACGTCCTCTGCAGCCGGAGGCCCGAGCGTCAGCACGGTGCACCGCCCGCCGGTTGTCCGCGCAAGCTCGACCCCCATGGCGACTGCCCGGCGGCAGTAGGCGTTCATCTCCACATCCGCGCCCTGCCGGGTGATCCTCCCGTCGGGCCCGAGCTCCATCGCCTCGACGACAGGGACCTGCTTGGCCAGAGCGGCGACCCTCACCGTTAGGAGTACCAGCCAACCAGGTCCACGATCAGTGCTGCCGATCCGTTCGAGTTGAAGACGTCGAACTCGCCTTTGGATCCCAAAGTCGCAACCGTCATGTTCGCAACGGCGTCGTTGGCCGTGAAGTTCAGGTCGCTCGCAACCGGCACGGTGATCCCCGACGGGTACACCGTCAAGTACCCGTGGCTCGACTCGTCCGCCGCCGTGACGTTCAGGACCACGGCAGCTGCACTTGCGGGGACACCCGTCTCCCCTGCTGCGGCGACGACGTCGCTTGCGCCTGTCGTCAGCGTTTGGCCGGTGCACTGGTTGACGATCTGCGAGGCGCGTGTGTCACATATGCGGACCGGGTTGGGTGCCGGCGTGAACGTCTCCCCGGTCGCCGACGGGTTCGACGAGTCCGTGAAGTAGCCGCTCACGTCGACGGCAATCTCTGGGGATCCGTTGCCGGAGTAGATCGAGATCTGCCCCGTCGACGAGACGGGGACCATGACCCGGTTCGGCACGATCTCACCCGCGCGGTAGTTGACGTTGGAGGCAGTCGGAGCTGTGCCGCCTTGCGGGTAGACGGTCAGGTATCCCGGATGAGACGACTGGATCGCGGTCACGTTCAGCACGACGGCTGCCACGCCCGCGGCCGGCACTTGCCCCAACCCGGTCACCTGGACGTTCAAGGAGCTCCCGGCGGCCGGCGCCTGACCCGTGCATGGGTTCTGCGGCTGTGACGAGCGCGTGTCGCAGATGCGCGACGGCGGGAGCGCGTTGTAGAGGCCGGCCCCGGCCCGGTCCTCCGGCCCGTAGTAGCCCTGGACGTCGATGATCAGGTCTGCCGAGCCGAAGGCGTTGTACACGTCGATCTGGCCGTCTGTCGGGAGGGCGACCGTCACGAGGTTCGGGACGTTCTGGCCGGCGAGGAAGTTCAAACTCGATGCAGTCGGGCGTACCTGGCCGTCCGGGTAGACGGTGAAGTAGCTGCGCGCGGTCGTGTTCGTCGCCGTGACGTTGAGGACCGCGGCCGTCGCCCCGCTCGACGGCACCCCGCCTTGTCCCGCAACCGTCACGACGTCGATCCCACCTGCCCCGAGAGTTTTCACTGAGCACTGATTGGTCGGTTGGCCTGCTCTCGTGTCACAGATCCGTGACGGCGCAAGAGGGTGGTAGCCGTCGATGGAACCCGAGACGTAGACGAACTTGTCGGCCTTTGACGTCGCCGACGGCCCGGCGGAGTTCGCGACGACCACGTCCACGGTCCCGGAACCGGCCGGGGACACGACCGTCAGCTGAGTGGAGGACGCGGCCGTCACACCGGTCCCCGGGTTCGGGCCGAAGTAGACGAGATCGCCCGAGGAGAAGCCGGTCCCGGTGACCGTCACGGTCGTGCCACCCGCCGCCGGGCCCGATACTGGCGAGAGCGCGGTCACTGTCGCCGCAGTGCCCGACGTGATGTACGTGAACTGGTCAGCGCTCGACGTCGGGGAGGTCCCGGCCGGCCCGGTGACTGTGACGTCGACGGTGCCGGTGCCAGGCGCCGACAAGACCTGGATCTCGGACGACGATACGACGGTCGCACTGCCCACGGGCCGACCGCCAAAGGCCACGGTATCGCCGGATGCGAAGTTCACACCCGTGATCGTCACCTGCGTGCCGCCTTCAGCCGGTCCCGTCGTCGGCGAGATGGCCGTCACCTCAGGTGGGAGGAACCCTGGACCCGGGCCGCTGACGATGAGGCCCCCACCGTTCCCATTTGCCCCCGTTTCCGCACAGACGCTCGTCCCCGTCGCACACGAGATCGAATCGAGGGATGACCCCAACAGGGCGGCATCCGCGACCTCCCACGACGTCCCTCCGTCGATCGTGAAGACAACGTCGGCAGTCGCCTTCCCTGTCGAATCCATACCTTGGCCGACACCAAAACACGTCCCCGCCGCCGGGCAGGCCATCTCCACTATCGACGTGACATCCAGGATCGCCGTCGCCTGTGTCCACGTCGTCCCCCCGTCGGTCGTCACGAGGATCGCCTGCCCGGCCATGCTGATACCGGTGATGACGCACCTCGTCGCGGTCATGCACCCGACATCGCTGATCGACAGCAAACTGGTGGGGAGCGTCAGCTGCGTCCACGTCGTCCCCCCGTCGGTCGTCCCGACCGCCGTCGGCGTCGCGCTCCCCGTCGACGCCATCGTCATCCCTCCCGCGACACAGACGTTCGCCGTCGGGCACGAGATGGCCGAGAGGCTCCCGACGCCGCTCGGGACAACCTGCGCAGCCCACTTCGTGCCACCGTCGGTGCTCACCCAAATCCCGGCGACGCTCGTCTGGCTCCCGGCCGTGTAGATCTGGCCGACGGCCCAACAGCTCGACCCTGCGCAGGTGAGCGCCGAGACCACCGGGAACGTCGTCGAGAAGGGTGACACCGACATGCCCACCACCCACGACGCCCCGCCGTCTTGGGTGGAAGAGATCAGAGGCGTGGCACTTCCCGAGAATGACTGGAAGCTGGTGGCCGCGATGCAGTTCGTCACCGTCGGGCAGGCGATCGCCGAGTACCCTCCCGGCGCTGCTTGGCTCGCCGGGGAGTACGTGGGCGTGCCGTATGTCCAGGTGGTGCCGCCGTCAGACGTGGACAGGATGAGCCCACCCGTGGTTCCGGAGCCGGCGGCGAAACAGTCGGTCGGCGTCGGGCAGCTCACCCCTTCGATCGCCGCGACACCCGGCGGCATCGTCTGTGCGGACCAGGCGGTGCCGTTGGTCGTGCCGAAGACGCTCCCCGTGCTCGATGTCGAGCTCGGGCCCACCGATTCACATGTCGTCGCGCTCGCGCAGGAGATCGCGGTCACGTTGGTGACCTGGGTCAAAGGCGAGTTCGTCTCCCCTGTCCACGTCGTCCCGTCGCTCGTCCCAACGATGACGCCCCCGGCAAGGGTGGTGAACCCGGTGGACGTCCCCGTGCCATTGCCCCCGGCCTGGCACGTGGTCGCTCCCGTGCAGGCGATCGCGGTCAGGGCGTCTGCGTAGACCGTCGCCCCGTTGCTCGCGCCCTGCCAGACGGTCGTCCACGCCACCCCTCCGTCGGTCGTCATGAAGATCCCCGCGGACGCAGTTGACGACGGCGGCGACGACTGCGTGGTGACTGTGATCGTGCCCACCATGAAGCAGGTGGCCACCGTCGTGCATGCGACGCCGGACAGGCCCGTGACGGTCCCGCCCGCCGGGAGCCCCGACGGAGCCACCTGGCTCGTCCACAGCAATCCACCGTTCACCGTTCCGAGGGACACGTACCCCCCGCCGGCTGCCAACGTGGCGGTCGCGACGCAGTCTGAGCCCGAGAAGCACCCGATCGCGTTGACGGCGGCGACCGACGCCGGCATGGTCTGCGCAATCCAGTTCCGTCCTCCGTCGGTGGTGGCGTCGATGACCCCTTGCCCGTTACTCGCGGCACTGGACCCGACGGCGAAGCAGGTCGCCGCCGCCGGGCAGGCGATGGCGGAGAAGTCGTACACCCCGGCGGGGACGGCCTCTCCGGTCCATCCCACGCCCCCGTCGGTCGTTCCGTAGATCACGCCACCCACCGCCGAATCCAATCCGACAGCCGTGCAGTTCGTCGTCGACGTGCACGCGACACTCGTGAACCCGGTGACCTTGGGCGGTGCCGCCTGGCGAACCCACGTCCCTCCTCCGTCGCTGGTCGTGAACACCTCCGCGTCCTGTTGCGTCGCGTTGGTGCCGACACCGACGCACTCACTCGTCGACGGGCAGGAGATGCCGGAGGGCACGATCGGTGGCGGATAGTTCTCCTGGGTCGTGAACGTCCCCGTCGTCGATGCTCGGACGGCGGCGGTAACGCCTAAGCGCGGTGAGGCCGACGCACTTCCGGCCATCGCTCCCACCATGATCCCCGAGACCAGAAACACGGCAAGGGCCGCGACGCTGATAGCCCGGCCACGCCGCCCCCGCACCGCCGCCACGGGCGCCGGACACCGTCCGGCAGGACCGAATCCCAACCCGCCAAGACCGAGATATCTCATTCCACCCCTCGCGATCCGCCGCCCCCCGTTCGGGACATACGACGACGCCGACGATACTCTTCCCCTGTCGCCCAGCGCACGCGCCCGGCTCTCGGCGGTGCCGATCCGAGCACAGACTTGCGGGCGGCTGCCGGCGCGACGACGGCCGGGGAAGGGACACCGATGCGAGCTAACCGCTTCGTCAACCTGGACGACGCACGCACGGCGGCAAAGCGCGTCCTGCCGCACGTCGTCTTTGACTACATCGACGGCGCGGCGGACGACGAGCACACGATGCGGGCAAACCGAGAAGCGTTCTCGGACTACGCCCTCGTCCCGCGTATGGCCCGTGGATCGGTCCACCCCGACGTGTCAACCGACCTCGCCGGGTGTGATCTCAGCCTTCCCGTCTTGCTGGCTCCATGCGGGCTCGTCCGGGCGATGCACCCTGCCGGGGGGCCCGGCGTCGCCCGCGCCGCCAAGAACCAAGGCACCGTGTCCGTTCTCAGCACCGTTGCGGGCAATGCCGTCGAGGAGGTCTGCGCGGCCGCCCCGGGCAGCGTCTGGTTCCAGCTCTACGCGGCCGGCGGGCGCGACGAGGCGGAGAACCTCGTCTCCCGCGCGCAGGCGGCCGGGGCCCAGGCCCTCGTGGTGACCGTCGACACGCCTGTCCTCGGCAACCGAGAGCGGGACCGGCGCCACGGCGTCACCCCACCCCTACGCCTGAGCGGGCGCAACGCCCTCCACCTCGGTGCCCAGGTGCTCGCGCGCCCGGCCTGGACCGCGCGCGCCATCAAAGACGGCGTCAAGATTGCCCGCGCACGCCGCAGCGGCGGGCGCCCGGCGACGACGCGGGCGGGAGCGGTCGCCATGGGTGCATCCCCGTTTAGCTGGGAGGACGTGTCGTGGCTCCGGTCCCGGTGGCAGCGCCCGCTCCTGGTCAAAGGAGTTCTGTCGTCCGACGATGCTCTGCGCGCCGTGGACGCCGGTGCCGACGGCGTCATCGTCTCTAACCACGGGGGTCGCCAGCTTGATCGCACTCCTGGGACCCTCGGCGTCCTCCCCGAGATCGTCGCCGCCGTCCGCCAGCAAGACCCGTCTGCCGCAGTCCTCGTCGACGGTGGGATCCGAAGGGGAAGCGACGTCGTCATCGCTATCGCACTGGGCGCGCGGGCGGTGCTCGTCGGGCGGCCGTTCCTCTACGCGCTCAGCGCCGCCGGACAGGCCGGCGTGGAACAGGTCCTGTCGATCCTGCACGACGAGATGGTGCGCACGATGGCGTTGCTCGGTGCGGCCTCGCTCTCCGATCTCGACCCGAGCTGGGTCCGCCGGCAGCCCGCCCGCTGACGCACCGCTCGCGGCAGCTCGGCCGCTTAGGAGTACCAGCCGACGACGTCGACGACCACGTCGGCACTCGATGCCGCGAGCACGTCGAGGACGCCGGACGGCGAGAGCTGGACGATGTCCATGTTGGCGGCCACGGTTCCGATCGAGCCCGACCAGTTCACATCCGACGTCGCCGGTTTCGCCTGCCCGTCGGGCCACAGCGTCAAGTAGCCCGTGCCGGCGGCGGCAGAGATGACTGTGACGTTGACGACCACCGCTCCGGCTCCGGCCGGCACCCCCCCGACACCGGACACCTGGACGCCCAGCGTCGTACCGGCAGCGATCGTCTTGCCCGAGCATTCCGTCGAATACCCGGTGATCGACGCGGGCCGCGTGTCGCAGATGCGCACCGGGGCGCTCGGGGTGAGCCCCAGGCCGGAGGTCGAGAAGTAGCCGTCGACGTCGACGATCACCTGGCTGATCCCGTTGGAGATGAAGATGCTGACCGCCCCAGCCGCCCCGACGGCGACCACGACGCGGTTCCCACTCGCAGTGGAACGAACGAAGTTGACGTTCGAGACGACGGGCTTGCTGACTCCCGCCGGCCACGCCGTCAGGTACCCGTGGCGCGACGGGTCTGCCACAGTGACGTTCAACACGACCGCCGTCGCACCAGCCGGCACCACCCCCCCGATGCCCGCCACCTTGACGCTGACAGCCGCAGACGTACCCGACTGCACGGGCTGGATCGCCGCGTTCTGCTGGGGGATGTTCTCCGGAGCGCAGTATGCCGGAGCCGGCTTCGTGGCGCAGCGCGTGTCGAGGATCCGGGAGGGAACCAGCGGTGAGTACAGGTCACCCGCGGGTGCCGCTGGCTCGTCGTAGCCAGCGGCGTCGACGATCACGTCGACGCCGCTGACACTGGAGACGACGTCGATCGCGCCTCCGGTCCCGAGCGTCACCGTCGCGACGTTGGGAACCGCCTCGCCGGCGCGGAAGTTCAAGTTCGACGACGTCGGGACCTGCGTGCCGGCGGGATAGACGGCGAGGAACCCCGGCGGGGCGTCGGGCGGCGCGACCACCGTCACGTTCGCCACCACGGCCTGCGCAGCCGCGGGGATCCGCCCCGAGGGCGGTCCGACGCCTGCCACCTGGACCGTCACCGGCGTGTTCGCCGTGAGCGAGCCGATCCCCGCGTTCGCAGCCGGCAGGTTCTCCAACGTGCAGTACAAAGGCTCGGGCGTCGCGGCGCAGCGCGTGTCGAGGATCCGGTACGGGGTCAGCGGGGTGTAGAGGATTGCCGGCGTCACGTAGACGAAGCCGACGCCGTTGGACGTGCCTCCCGCAGTCGTCACGGTGACTTGGACCGTGCCCAGCACCGACGCTGGAGGGACCGTCGCGGTGACCTCGGTCGGCGAGACGACCGTGACCCCGG
>JAJZBS010000099.1 GCA_021851885.1 Actinomycetes bacterium
GAAAGCGGTCGCTCACCACACCGACGAGCGGTGGGTCCTGCTCTACATCGAACGGTGGCTTACTGCCCCGATGCAGATGTCGGACGGGACCCTCGTCGCACGGGAAAAGGGCACCCCGCAGGGGTCCCCGATCAGTCCGTTATTGGCGAACCTCTTCATGCACTATGCGTTCGACAAATGGATGGATCGGGAGTTCCCGGAACAGCCATTCGAGCGCTATGCGGATGACGCGGTCATCCACTGTGACACCGAGGAACAGGCCCGAGATCTGTGGGCCGCACTCGCTGAACGGCTCGGGTCCTTTGGGCTCGAGCTGCATCCCGAGAAGACGAAGATCGTGTACTGCAAAGACGCGAGCCGCCGAAGAACGTCTGAGCACACCAGCTTTGACTTTCTTGGCTATACCTTCCGGGGCCGTCGGGCAAAAGGCCCGAGGGGCTACTTCGTGAGCTTCTCTCCGGCTATGAGCGCGACGGCGAAAAAGGCGGTCGGCAAGAAGATCAGGGACTGGCACCTCAACCGACGCAGTGGATCGGACTTGTCCAGCCTCGCCCAGGAGATCAATCCCCAGGTGCGAGGCTGGATAAATTATTATGGGGCCTTCTACCGCTCCGAGTTGTACTCCCTCGCTGAGCGCATCGACCAGCACTTGGTTCGGTGGGCGATGCAGAAGTTCAAACGATGGCGGAACAAGCCAGCGCTCGTCTGGGCTCGGTTGAAGGCTGCGAAACAGTCTTCGCCCCAGCTCTTCGCCCACTGGCACATGATCTCGTCGACCTGAAGCCGACTTGTGGGAGCCGGATGAGCTGAGAGGTTCACGTCCGGTTCTGCGAGCGCCGGGGGGTGAGATTCCCCCCGGCTACTCACCAGGCCGCGACGCCGGTGACCAGCGGTTTCTCCAGTCGATCAGCTTCGCCGTGATGAGGAACACGACCGCCAGACTGAGCTGGGCGAGGCGGTGGATGGTCCTTCTATCGGTGTTTCGGCGAAGTTGGCCAAAATTCGAGAGCCACGAGTTGGTCCGCTCGACCGGCCAGCGGAGCCCCATCGGCTGGTTCGTCTTCGGCGCTGTCGATCCCCGCTTCCGCTTTTTCGCGATCACTGCGTCGGTGAGGAAGCGCTCGGCGAGCCGCTCGCGCGTCGCTGTCGAGTCGTAGCCGCGATCCAGCCAGATCGTCTCGATCTCACCGAGGAGCAGGTGGCTCTGCGCGTCGTCGAGCGTCGGCGCGAGCATGGCGGAGTCGTTGCGGTTCGCACCGTCGGCCGCGAAGCCGAAGGGGATGCCGTTTCTGTCCGTCACGATCGACCACTTCCATCCGAGCTTTGCTCGATCCGTCGGGTTCTTGCCCGTCCCTTCGCCTCCACCAGGACTTTTGTGCAACGAGCCGTCGAGCGCCACGTCGGAGAGGTCGAGCCCGATCATCTTGTCGTAGCTATCGAGCGCCTCCTCGACGAGCTCGTCAAGCAACCCCGCAGTGATCCACTCGTCGCGTCGTGACCGCACCGTCGTGTCGGAGACCTTCCCCCCGCACAGCTGCTCTGCGTCTTGCCATGAGCACCCGGTCGCGAGGCGAACGACCATCACCTCGAAGCAGTCCCGATCGGGAAGGCGTCGCCGATGACAGCGAAGTGGATGGGTGTCGACCCGGGCCGGGATGAGCGGCTCGATCGCTGTCCAGATCACCTCTATCACTTCCGGGTCAAGCGCGCGCATGATGGTGGGGACCTCCTCCAGTTGTCGGATCTGTCTGCACCCGACATGTAAGTCGGTATCAGCCGGCAACTGGTGGATGGTCACCTCTGACGCACTAAATGACCAGGTCAGAGGCTATTTTGCCAATCCGCGCGGCCTCTAAGTCCAAGGCCGACGCGCATGCGCACCTGTCTCTCGTCGAGACCGAGATCCGGAGAGGCCAGTGGGCAGATCCAGACGGTGGTCGGCTCACAGTCGACGAGCTCGCGGCCCTCTGGCTCGAGGCGGGCGCGGTCAAACGCTCGAGCACTCGAGCGCGGGACGAGACCATCTTGCGCCTGCGCGTCCTGCCGATGCTCGGCAAAAAGAAGGTCTCGAGCGTCACTCCGGTCGACATCATCGCCCTCGTCAACACCTGGACTTTGCGCCAGGCACCCTCGACTGTGGCGCGTCAGTACACAGCCACCGCGGCGATGTTCTCCTTCGCGGTCGACAGCGAGCGCATCGTACGTACCCCGTGCCGGCGCATCCGACTTCCCCAGGTTCCGATCGTCGAACGACCCGAGCTCAGCACAGACGAGCTCACGCGCCTCGGCGAGGAGCTCGGGAAGGACTATGCGGTCATGATGTGGTGTGCGGCCGTGCTCGGATTGCGCTTCGCAGAGTGCGCGGGACTTACCGTCGACCGCGTCGACCTGACGAGCGAGACGGTCACCGTGGACCGTCAGCTCGGGCGCGACGGGGTGCTCTCGAGGCCGAAGTCGGCGGCCGGGCGCCGGACGCTCGCGTGCCCGTCCTGGCTCGTCACCGAGCTCGGGGCACTGCGTGCTCGCCGGGGCCTCACCGGCGACGACGGCAACGCGTTCGTCTTCGTCTCGCCCGAAGGTGCTCCCCTTCACTACACGAACTGGCGACGGCGCGTCTGGGGGCCTGCGTGCGAGCGCGCCGGCCTTCCCGGCCTGCGGCTGCACGACCTCCGGTCGCTGTCCGCGACCGCCCTCGTTGCCACGGGAACGAACGTCAAGACCGCGCAACGGCGTCTCGGGCACTCCTCTGCCTCAGTCACCCTCGACATCTACGCCCGGTCGACAAAGGCTGCCGACCGGGAGGCTGCCGAACGGGTCGGGGCGTACCTTCGCCCGTCACTCGCGCACGCTGGACATCTAGTGGGATCGATGCTGGCCCGGCAACCGGCCCTGACCTGCGCATTTGCCGTGGGCGCTGAGGGACTCGAACCCCCGACCTCAGCCGTGTGAAGGCTGCGCTCTAACCACCTGAGCCAAGCGCCCGTGCAACGCCTCCGGGCACACCGTTTGTCACGTCGACCTGCGATGCGGCATGCACCGCCGCAGGCCAGCTCACGACACCGGTGTCCTTCCGGAGCCCCTCATGCTAGGCGACGCGCGCCATGCGCGCCGGCGAGCCCCTGTAACGAGCATCTCGAGCGCCCTGACGAGTGCGAGTCAGCCGCGTGCGGCGAGGGCCGACCCGGCTTCGGGGGACAGCACAGCCGCCTCGGCAGCTGCCGCGAATGCCACGATGGCGAGCAAGCCGAAGGCCACCACGAATGGTGATCGAGCCGAGCTCGCCACACCGACGACCCTGTCGGCCCACCCACCGACGTGCAGCGCGAGCGCCCCTACGGTCACCCCTATCCCCATAGTCAGCTGCTGGATCGTGCTCGAGAGCGTGTTGGCGTTTCCCATGCCTTCGAGCGGTACGTCGGCGAAGACGACCGTGTTGTAGGCGGTGAAACCAGTGGATCGGAAGACCCCGCTCACGACGAGGACCAGCACGACGAGCGCGAGAGGGGTCCCTTCCGTGAAGGCCGCACAGAGGGCGAGGGTGGCGCCGGCCGCCCCTGCCGAGATCACGAGCACTCGCTTGAAGCCGAGCCACCGCAAGAGCGGAGTAGTGAACGGCTTGACGGCGATGTTGCCGGCGAACACCGCCACCACGAGCGCTCCCGACTTGAGCGGGCTCCAGCCGAAGCCGTCCTGGAACTGCAGCGGCAATAGGAACGGTGCCGCCCCTACCGCCATCCGGAACAGCGACCCACCGGCGCTCGCCGCCCGGAACGTCGGGATCCGCAGGATGTCGAGGTCGATCAGTGGATGCTCGCTCCGGCGGAAATGCACGACGGCTCGCCACACGAGGAGCACCCCGACGCCGACGCACGCTCCGACCACCGTCCACGAGGAGTTGCCGTCGTCCACGAGCTCGAGACCGTAGACGCACGCGCCCAGCCCGGCCCCTGCCAGCACGAACCCGCGCCAGTCGAGGCGGGCAGGCCCGCTGGGCCTCACGTCGGGCACGATCCGCGACGCGACGAGCAGCGCGACGAGACCGAGCGGGAGGTTGACGACGAAGATCCAGCGCCAGGAGGCATAGGTCACGAGCACTCCACCGAGTGCCGGCGCGACCACCGGGGCGACGAGCGCGGGCCATGTCAGGTACGCGATGACGCGAATGATGTCCGCCTTGCGCGCGACCCTCAGCACGACCAGTCGACCGACAGGCACCATCATGGCTCCGCCAATACCCTGGAGCAGGCGCGTCGCCGTCAGCTCCGCGAGGCTCGTGCTCAGCGCGCACAGGGCCGACGCCAACGTGAACACGGTGATCGCTCCCGAGAGCACCTTCCGCGCGCCGAAGCGGTCTGCCAGCCACCCACTGACGGGGATGAAGACGCCGAGAGCGAGCAGGTAGGCCGCTATCACGACGTTGAGCTCGCCAGATGGCACGTGGAACGACTGGGCCATGCGTGGCGCAGCAGTAGCGATGATCGTGCCGTCGAGGTTCTCCATGAAGAACGCTCCTGCGACCAGAAGCGCGAGACCGCTCCAGGCGGGGCGTCTCCGACTTCCCCTCGACTCCGCGCTCTCGAGGCCCTCGGCGCAGGAGCCCGTCCCCGTGTGAGGCATGGTCCCGTCTAGCACACGAGCACGAACGGGGCGTATGTGACTTTTGACCCTGGACCCCAGATCCTCGCGCTCCTAGCGTCGTCTGTGATGCCGAAGTTGCTGGTCACGGTCGGTTCCCCGGAGGTCGCGCGGCCTCGGGGCCACGAGGGGAGGACAGCGACCGGGACGCGTCGGTCCGGGGCGAGCCCGGCGAGCCCGGACTGCGCAGGACCGGACTGCGCAGGACCGGATTGCGCAAGCCAGCTGGACGGCACGGGTGGAGCGACACCAGCGTCAGGCACGCGGAGATCGGTCACCATCGTCGGGACCTATCCGCCGACGATGTGCGGTCTCGCCACGTTCACCGGCAACGTGCGCGACGCGCTCAAGGCATCCAACGCGGACTGGGACGTACGCGTCGTCCGCGTGCTCGACCACCCGGAGCCGGTACCGGCCGCGGAAGTGGTCGCGCAATGGGTCCCGGGAGATCGGACGTCGCTCGATCGCGCCCGCGATGCACTCGCGTCGTCCGACATCGTGGTCGTCCAGCACGAGTACGGACTGTTCGGCCCCGACGACGGTATCGCCGTGCTGGACCTCGTCGACGAGATGCGGCCCCCACTGGTGGTCGTCCTGCACACGGCGCTGCTCGAGCCGAGCCCTCGTCAGCGTCGGATCCTCGACCACCTGATTGGTGCCGCGGCGGCCGTGATCGTCCAGAGCGATGCGGCGCGCCGGCACCTCGCAGCGATCTACGGCAGCGAGCTCTCGAGGGTGGTCGTCGTGCCACACGGTGCCGCCGAGAACTTCGCCGGTCCGGTGCTCGAGGACGTGCCCCATCCTGCAGTGCTCAGCTGGGGTCTGCTGAGCCCGGGCAAGGGGATCGAGCACGGCATCGCAGCCGTCGCCAGGCTCGGCCGGCGACGGCCGCCTCCGACCTTCGTCGTGGCGGGGCAGACCCACCCGAAGGTCCTCGCAGCGCACGGCGAGGTCTATCGCGACAGCCTCGTCCGCCTCGCCCGCGACCTCGGAGCCGCTGACCGGGTGCGCTTCGACGACAGCTACCGGGACTGGACATCGCTCCGCGCGCTCGTGCGGAGCGCCGATGTCGTCCTGCTCGCGTACGACTCGCGCGAGCAGGTCAGCTCGGGCGTGCTCGCCGAGGCGCTCGCCTCCGGGAAGCCGGTCGTCGCAACCCGCTTTCCCCATGCCGTCGAGCTGTTGGGCGGCGGGGCGGGCATCCTCGTCGACCAGGGGGACGTCGTCGGGATGAGCGAGGCGATCGACCGGGTCCTCTACCAACCGGCCGTGGCACGTGCCATGGCCACGGCCGCCCGGCGCGCCGCCATACCCTTGCTCTGGCCTGCAGTCGGGCTCCGCTACCGCACGGTCCTCGAAGGAGCTCTGGCCGCTCGCGCCATCACGTGACCGGGGATGGCGGCGCCCGCCCTTGCCCCGGAGCCTCCCGGCCAACGGTGCCCCCGACGATCTTCAGACGACGGCCTAGATGGCGACGAGCACCTTGACGTGCTCCCCCGAAGCGGAGAGCGCGAAGGCCTCGGCGACGAGATCCATGGGACGGGTCGCCGTGACGATGTCCGCGGCCCGCACGGCGCCGCGGCGCAGGAGGTCGATCGACTCGGCGAAGTCCTCGGGCAGGTAGGTCGCGCTCCCCTGGATCCGGATCTGGTGGTCCTGGACCAGCGGGAGGGGGACGGTCACCGCCCGGGCCGGCACGCCGACGATGACCACGGTCCCACCCTTGTCGGCCATCGCGATCGCCTCGCTCACGGTGCTCTCGACGGCCACGCAGTCGAAGACGACGTCCGCGCTCTCGCCGAGGGCAGCTCGGACCTCGCCGACGACGTCCGGGGCCATGGCGTCCACCGAGGCGTCGGCCCCCAGCGCGACGGCCCGGGCGCGCTTCGACCCGACGACGTCGGTCACGACGATCCGCGCTGCACCGTGCGCTAGGCAGACCGCGAGGACGAGCAGGCCGATCGTCCCCGCTCCGAGGATCGCGACTGTCCTGCCGGTGACGTCGCCCGCGGTCCGGACCGCATGCACAGGCGTCGCAAGAGGCTCGATCAGGACAGCGGTGCGGTCGTCGATGTCGTCAGGCACGACGTGCAAGCGGTCGGCGGGCAGGGTGAAGTAGGTGGCCATGCCGCCCTGGCCGTACCCACACCCGAAGAACTGGAGCCCTTCGCAGAGGTTCTGCCTGCCCGACGTGCACATCTTGCAGTGCCAGCACGGCAGGTCCGGCTCCACCGTCACCCGCTGTCCGGGCCGAATGCCCTCGACCGAGGCGTCGACCGACTCGACGACGCCGACCACCTCGTGACCGGGGAAGTACGGAGGCGGGACGAAGGGGTGGGTGCCGTGCGCGGCATGGGTGTCGGACCCGCAGACGCCGACGACGACGCTTTTCACGAGCACCTCGCCCGCCCGCGGGACGGGCACGTCTGCGGCCTCCACGTCGATCCGGTCACGGCGCACGACGACCCGTCGCATGGTTGTCATCTCTGCTCCTCCTGTGTTCGATGGTCGATGGGGTCCAGAGACACCTGACGCCGCACGAGTCAGCTCGTCCCCGGACGATCTGCGATCTGGTCGAGCTGCTCGAGAGTCCCGCGTACCCCTCGCTCGTAGATCGAGCCGAGGATCGACTCGTAGAGACCCGTGAACCTCGGAGAGTCGGCGAGGTCGCCGAACATCTCACGATTGGCGTCGAGAAATGCGAGCGGCTCGTGGCGCTGTCTACGGGCGGCCGCCATGAGCCTCCCCCTGATCCGATCTTCGACGTCGATCGGCTCGCCCCCTTCGTCCACTCCGTCGGCATAGCGAGCCCAGCTTGCCACCACCGCGGTCGCTCGCGTGACGGGCCCGCCAACGCCGATCTGGTGCCGGATGACCGGAAGGAGGAACTTGGGTATGCGGTCGGAGGTGTCCCTGCACAGCCGAGCAACGGTGTCGCAGACGGCCGCGTTCGAAAAGCGCTCGATGAGGCTCCGCGCGTAGCTGTCGAGATCGATGCCTGGTACGGGGCGAAGGGTCGGAATGGCCTCGCCTGTCATATAGTCCCAGAGAAACTTGGCAAACAACGGGTCCTGGGCCACCTCGTGGACGAGGCGATGACCGGCGAGATATCCCGCGTAGCAAAGTGCCTGGTGGCCAGCGTTCAACATTCTTAGCTTCATCAGCTCGTAGGGCTCGACGTCGGGGACCAGGTGCACGCCGGCATCCTCGAATGGCGGGCGACCGTCGCCGAAGCTGTCCTCGAGGACCCACTGGCTGAACGGTTCGCACAGCACGGGCCACCGGTCGTCGACGCCGAAGCGCCTGCTTACCTCGAGGCGGTCAGCGTCGGTCGTCTGCGGTGTGATCCGATCCACCATGGAGCTCGGGAAGCGCACTTCGTCGGCAACCCAGCTACCGAGCTCCCGGTCACGCAGGTGTGCGAAGCTCGCAAAGGCCTCGCGGGCAACGGCACCGTTGGCCTGGATGTTGTCGCACGACACGACGGTGAACGCTGGGACTCTCCGCTCACGTCGTCGCGCGAGCGCCTCGACGACCACGCCGAAGACCGTCGACGGGGCCGTCGCATGTGCAAGGTCCCCCAGCACCTCAGGATTGGTCTCGTCGAAGGAGTCGGTAGACGGGTCGATGTTGTACCCGCCCTCGGTGATCGTGAGCGACACGATCCGGATCGCCGGCGACGCGAGCCTTTCCACAAGTCGCTGAGGGTCGTCAGCGAGGAGCAGGTAGTCGACGATCGAGCCGACCACTCGAGGCTCCCATCTCCCGTCTGCGTGCTTGACCACGACGGTGTACAGGCCGTCCTGCGCGACGAGGACATCGCGCATGGCACGCCCGGAGCCCAGCACGCTCGCCCCGCAGACTCCCCAGTCCATGGCCGATCCTCGGTTCATCAGTTGGTCCAGGTACACGGCTTCGTGGGAGCGGTGGAACCCGCCTACGCCGATGTGCACGATCCCGGCGCTCACCGCGGAGCGGTCGAAGCTCGGGACGGCCACGCGAGAGCCCAAGAGCGTCAATGTCCGAGCATTCAAAGCCAGCATCTCTAGCTCTCCGGTATCTTGCCAGGAGGGTGCACGTGCCCCCTCGCGTGTGAGCGCTTCGACCACCACGACGATCCGTCGCAGGCGGCATCCCGAGCTCTCGTGCTCATCCGAGCGAGTCGAGGGCTCCCTGGAGGTAGCCGATCGCGTGGGCCCTGCCCCGGCTGCAGTACGAGCCGGTGCCGACACCCACCCACGTGTCCTCGTCGAAGATCATCGCGGGCACGTGGTCGTCGATGACGAAGCCGTCGAAGCCCACGCGCGCGAGCCGGCGCATCACCTCGGCCGGCTTGTAGTTGCCTTCACCGAGAAAGCACTCGCGAAATGCAGGGACGCTCCCCTGCACGTCGCGGAAGTGCACGTAGAAGATCTGGCCCTTCGGGCCGAGAGCGTCTACCACGTCGTGGACCGCGCCCTCGCCGCCCATCTCCGAGACGGTCCCGAGGCACAGGTCGAGACCCCACACGGGGCTGCCGCCGGCCATGTCCATCGCGCGGACGAGGGACTCCGGGGAGACGAAGATCCGCTCTGCGCCCCCGAGGGGCACGCCCACGGGCGGGTCGTCGGGATGGAGCGCGAGCCGCAGGCCCACCTCCTCCGCGACGGGCAGCACCGCGTCGAGGAAGTACCCGTAGTTCGCCCAGAGCTGCTCGGCGGTGACGGGCTCCGTGAGGCTCTCGTCGGGGGAGAGCTTGTAACCCCGGAGCGCGTTCCCCTCCGCCGCCCTCGCGAGGTCGAAGGCCGTCACCCGCGCACCACCGCGGCCGGCCGCGTCGACGTCGGTCCGCCAGACGTAGGTGGCTATGAAGTTGTAGCCGAGGACGGGGATCCCGGCTGCGGCCACGTTGCGCACCGTCGCCTGGAAGCCTTCGATCTGCTCGTCCCGCCGTGGACCCCCGCGCTGGATCTGGTCGAAGTGCGCGCGTGGGACGTTCTCCAGGCCCTCGAGCACGAGCCCGTAGCGCTCGACCTCCTCGCGGAGCGCCACCAGCTCGGCGAGGGACCACCGTCCGCCGTCGCCGGTGAGGTTCGACGGCGTATGGAGCTGCACCCCGGTCAGCCCCAGCTGGCGGGCGAAGGTGGCTATCGACTCGTCGAAGTGCTCGACATGGCCGAGGGCGACACGCATGGAGCGGCGATCTTTCCCGGACGCGGCGGCGCGCGGATGCGTCACGAGGAACCCTGGCCCGGCAGGCTGACGGGGATCCCGGCGAGCAGGCCACCGTCGGCGCGGACGTCCTCGCCTGTCACGAATGACGCCTCCGGGCTCGCGAGGAAGCTGACGACTGCCGCGATCTCGTCGGGGCGGGCGAGCCTGCCGAGCGGGTGTGCGAGACCCCAGCGACGCATGAGCGCCGCCGGGTCCTCGCCCGCCGAAGCGAACAACTCCGCCGATCGGCGCAGCATCGGCGTGTCGACCGATCCAGGTGAGACGGTGTTGACGCGCACGCCGTAGGCGGCCTCGTCGAGCGCCATCGCGCGCGCGAGCGCGCCGAGCGCCCCCTTGCTCGCGGCGTAGGCGGCCACCCCCGTCTGGCACGCGTCGGCCTGCACGGAGGAGACCACCACGACCGCACCGCGCGAGCTGGCGCGCAGCAGCGGCAGGGTTGCCTTCGCCGCGACGAACACCCCGGTCAGGTTGACCCTCAGCACCTCGTCCCAGGTCTGCATCGTCGTCTCGACAACGTCGCCGTAGCGCTGTATCCCGGCACTCGTGACGAGGATGTCGCACCCGCCGTGCTCCTCGCGCACATGGCGTGCGATACCCACCATCGCGTCGAGGTCGGCGACGTCGGCGACGGCCGAGGACGCCCGCCCGCCTGCGCTGCCGACGCGCTCCGTCGTCGTGCCGAGCCCGGCCGCGTCGCGGTCGACCACCACGACCGTCGCCCCTTCGGCACCGAGCCGCTCGGCGACCGCCGCCCCGATCCCGCTTGCGCCGCCGGTGACGAGCGCGACCGATCCGAGGTGTCGCTGCGCCACCGGGCTCCCTGCGCCTGCCGGGCTCATTCGAACCCGCCCGACGCCGCGGCAGCTCGCGCGACAGACGCGTCCCCGACGGGCGGGGGCGGGAGCTCGTCCACGCTCGCGAAGAGCCCCGCCGCCAGACCTGCGAGCAACGCCGCACCCCGGATGCCCGCCTCCTCGACGCGCGGGTAGGTGGGTGCCGGGAAGCACGACCTCTTCAACGCGACGAGCACGGGGTTGCGTGACCAGCCACCGCTGATCCGCACCTCCGCCACCGGGCCGCCGAGCGCCTCGAAGCCGTCGAGCAGCTCGCGCGCACCCGCGACAGCGGACTCGAGCGCGGCGCGCCAGGTTGCCTCGGGCGAGCCGTCGCCGAGGCGTTCGATCTCGCTCACGTCGACCCTCTCGCGCAGCGACGCGACCGGCGAGCGCGGGGCGTCACGGCGCGAGAGGTTGCCGGAGCCGAGAGCGAGCGCTCCTTGGTCGAGCGAGGTCGACCCGTGCTCGCTCACGACGCGGAGGCGGCCGAGCACCGCCGTGAGGTTGAGCCCGAGCGAGAGCCCGCCGATGACCGCGTAGTGGTCCGCAAGCACGTGCCAGCCGATCTCGAGGCCGCGGTCGAGTCCCTCCGAGAGGTCCCGGTCCGGCGACGCCGGCACGGCGCGCACGAGTGCTTCGGCGGTGCCACACGAGTCCGTCACCTGCGACGAGTCGACGGCTCCGATCCCGACGGAGCCACAGAGGTGGTCGTGGCCTGCCACGGTGACGACGGCGCCTCGCAGCCTCTCGCAGCCAGGGGGCGCCTCGTGGATCCGGCCGAACGGCGTCCCGGCCTGGCGAACGGGCGGAAAGAGCGTGGACGGAACGCTTGCCCACTCGAGCGCGTCGCTCCACCATGCGCGTCCCGCGACCGCGAGCGCGCCCGTCCGTGACGCGAGCGACGCTTCCGCGGCCTGCTCGCCGCCGAGACGGTAGGCGATCCACTCCGCGACGCTGAGAGCGCGCACCGCTCGTCGAGTCTCCACCACGTTGCGCGCGAGCCAGCGCAGGGTCGCGATGGTCGGGATCTGGGACGTCCCGAGACCTGTGCACCGGCCGATGGCATCCGTGCCTAGGTCACGCCGGTACGCCTCGTGCTCGCCGGTCGCCCGGACGTCGTGCCAGGCGATCGCGGGCCCGAGCGTGCCTCCCGCTGCAGATCGGAA
>JAJZBS010000010.1 GCA_021851885.1 Actinomycetes bacterium
TCGTGTCGACGATCTGGACGAGGCTCTGGTCGGGCGCAGGTGATGGTGGCTGCCGGCCCGACGAGAGCGGGAGCATCTTCGCTGCCAGCTGGGCATCCACCCGCCCGGCGCGCCGTTCGAGCGATCGGGCGAGCGTCGCTCGAAGGTCGTGGCCCATGTTCGTCGTGAACAGCAAACCGCCGATGGCCACCAAGGCAGTCGTGAAGACACATACGACGAGGGCAAGGCGCAAGCGGATCGGCACCTAACGAGCCCCTTCCACGTGCAGCCGCCATCCCACCCTGTGGAGGGTCTGGAGATCCGAGCAGCCGAACGGTCGGTCGATCTTGCGTCGCAGGCGGGCCACGTACTGGTCCACGACGTTGTCGGAGACGGTCGAGCTCCGTTCCCAGACGGCACCCATGATCGTCCTCCTGGTGAGGACCACGCCGGGGTGCCTGAGGAAGAGCTCGAGTACCTCGAATTCTCGCTTGGTGAGCTCCAACTCGGCGAACCCACGCCAGGCCCTGCGGCTGAGTAGGTCGAGGCGGAGATCGCCGACGACGAGATAGAACGAATCGGGGCGTCGATCCCGGCGCAGGACGGCGCGCAACCTGGCGACGAGCTCCCCGAGGTCGAAGGGCTTCACAAGGTAGTCGTCAGCTCCGGCATCGAATCCGGCCATCCGCTCGTCGAGCGCGGCGAGCGCAGTGGTCATGATGACGGGGACCGCATGCTGCTCCCGGCGGATGCGAACACACAGCTCGATTCCGCTGATGCCGGGGAGCATGAGGTCGAGCAAGACGGCACCGAACACGGAGGCGCCGAGCATCGACAGCGCCGACTCGCCGTCGGGCACCGTCGTCACGTCGAACCCCTCCTCGGTGAGATGGCGCTCGAGGGCGCACGCGAGCGCCTCGTCGTCTTCGACGACGAGGACGTTCGTGCCGCGCTCGGACAGAGGGGGTCGGTCGCAGGACCGACCGTCGTTGTCCATCTTTCCCTACAGCGCGCTGGCGCCGCTCATGTAGGAGTTGCCCTGCTGGTCGAGGGTGTGGAGCCCGGTGGCGACGCCCTGCTTGCCCTCGACGACCTCGAGAAAGGTCGCGTCGAGGGACGACTGTACTTCCTTGTAGCGGTCGCTGATCGGGCGGGGGTACGTGTCCGGTGACTCGGTGGCCGTGATGGTTGCCGACTCGCCGGGGTGACTTGCCAGGAATGATGAGGGCATGGCGGCCACACCGGCCTTCGTCTCGGGCGGGAAGCCGGTGTGCTCGGCCCAGTAGACCTGCTGCGATGGTTCGAACCACCACTGGACGAAGGTCCACGCCGCCTGGTCCTGGGTGTGCGTGTGGCCCTTGGGGAGGACGAAGCCGAGCCCCTGGGCCACGTTGTAGGCGCTGCCGGTCGAACCGGCTGGCTCGACGAAGGCACCCACGGGGAATTTGCCACCGACGGCGTCCAGGGTCTTCTGGTATCCGGCGGACGTCCCGTCGATCATGGCCATTTTGCCGGCAGCCAGGTCTTCACGGAGAGAGGTCCCGTGACCGAAGACGAGGTCGCCGTCCGCATACAGCGTGTGGAAGTACGAGAAGGTGCTGATGCCAGCGGGTGTGTTGAAGTCGACGGCGGTCCCGGTGGTGTTGCCGCCCTTCAACATCGTCCCGCCGTTGCTCATGAATGCCGGGAGAATATGGGCCGACGAGTCCTTCCAACCGATGGGGATGACCCCGATGGCCTTCAACTTCGCCGCGTCGGCTGCGAGCGCCGTCCAGGTCGCAGGTGGGGTCGTGATGCCGGCCTTGGCGAAGAGCGTCTGGTTGTAGTCGACGATCGATACCTTCGTATCGGCCTGGAGCCGGAAGTGCTGGCCATGTACCTCGCCGTTCTTCCACACGGCAGGGAGGACGTTGGCCTTGTCGACGACCGAGCTGTTTGCCATGAAGGTGTTCCACGACACGAGCGCGTGGGCTTTCACATACTGACCGTCGTAGTGGCTGATCTCCGCGAGGACGGGGGGGTCACCGGCGGCCGTTGCCGCGAGCAGCTTCTTCGACGCTTTGGTTACCGTGACGTCGACCCGGATGCTCGGGTGGGAGGCGTTGAACTCGGCGACCAGCGCGCTGACCGCGTCACCGACGGGACCGCCGTTGTGGGACTCCCACAAGCTGACGGTCGTCACCTGCGCACTCGAAGCCGACTTCGAAGCTGACGGTGCGCTTGACCCGCACGCCGCCAGAGCCATGCCACCGGCGGCGACCAGTACCGCCGTCCAACGGAGGCGTCCTTGCCGTAGCGTCCCATCGGCTCGCCGTGCGCGCCCGGTGCAGTGGCTGTGCACCTCAAGCGGGCGGTCGGGCCCGGTGACGCCCTGCATGCTCATCATGTGCCTGTCTCCTCCTGTTGGGAATGGTGATGGGTGGACTGGGGTATGAAGGGCTCTGCTCGCCGATGCTCGGCGAACCCGTTGGTCGTTCGTCGACCGGTCCGTGTTCTCGGGGATCAACGGTTGACTCCGCTGTCACGCCCGGCGACCCCGTTGACGATGTGACGTTGGAGCGCCAGGAAGACGATGACGATGGGGACGAGGGCGAGCAGGACCGCCGAGGTGAGCTTCCGCCAGTTCGCCTCGAAGGTTTGCATGTAGTGGCTGAGCGCCACCTCGATGGGTTGCACCGAGTGCGACGTCGTCATGATGAGCGGCCACTGGAATTGGTTCCACGACGTGATGAACGTGAGGAGGGTGACTGTCACGACGGCCGGCCTGGCCAGTGGGACGGCGACTCGCCGGATGTAACGGAGGTGGCCGACTCCCTCGAGGCGGGCGGCCTCCCAGTACTCACGTGGGAGACCCTTGAAGAACTGGCGGAAGAGGAAGACGCCGAACGTGCTGGCAGCGAAGGGCAGGATCTGGATGGCGTAGGTGTTCAGCAGGTGGAGGTGGAGCGCCACCGAGTACTGGGGGACGAGGAGTGCCTGGCCGGGGAGCATCATGACGCCAATGGTCATGAGGAAGAGCAAGTTGTTCCCCCGGAAATTGAGCTCGGCCAGCGCGTACCCCGCCATGGCTGACGTGACGAGGACGAGCAGCACCGTCGAACCCGAGACGAGGATCGTGTTCGCCATCGCCCGCAGCCAGTCCGTGTGGGAGACGACGTAGGTGAAGGCCCCGGTGTGCAGGCTTGGGACGAAGCGTGGCGGGATCGAGTAGACGCCGCCGTGCGTGTTGAACGCCGTCACCACGACCCAGTAGAGAGGGAAGGAGAAGGCGGCGGCCACGAGGAACAGGGCCACCTGGTGGGCGATCCGGGAGAGGCGCACAGGTCGGCCGCTCACCGGTAGAAGACGACGCGATTCGAGATCCACCGCTGGATCAGCGTGAGGGTCATGATGATGGCGAACAGGATGAGGCTCATGGCGGCAGCCAAGCTGAAGTGCCCGTAGACGAACGCCGTCTGGTACACGAGCAGCGCGTCGGTCGTTGTGGCGAACGCCGGCCCTCCCGCTCCGCCGTGCGGTCCGCCGGTCATCGTGTAGATCTGCGAGAACGCCTGCCACGTGTTGACGGTCGACAGCACCACGACAAAGAACGTCGTCGGCGAGATGAGGGGCCAGATGATCCGGGAGAAGATCTGGTGGCGCCGGGCACCGTCGAGCCGGGCCACCTCGACGAGCTCTCGAGGGACGCTCGCCAGCCCGGCCAGGAAGATGATCACGTAGAGGCCGAGCGAGTGCCAGAGGCTGTCGATCATCACGGCGGGCAACGCCCAGTGGACGCTCTGCAGCCACCCGAGCGCCGGCAGCCCCACGCTCGTGAGGACGAAGTTGGCCAACCCGAAACGGGGATTGAAGATCCAGACCCAGATGATGGCCGTGGCCACCACGGGGGTGACGTGCGGGAGAAAGACCGCACCTCGCCAGATCCCACCACCTCGCCGGGCCAGCCCGTCCTTCAACAGCAGCGCGATGCCCAGCGCCAGCAGCACCGTGGCCGGGATCATCACCAGGGTGTAGTAGGCGGAGGTGACGAGCGAGCGGACGAAGAGGGGTTGGGCGAAGAGGACGCGGAAGTTGTGCAGGCCGACAAACCTCGTCGCCGACGAGAGGATGCCCCAGTGGAAGAAGGCGATGTAGAAGAGATAGGCGGCCGGCACGTAGAAGAACACGATGAAGATGGCCGTCACCGGCAGCATCAGGCCATAGGCGGTCAGTCGGTCCTGCAGACGTCGAAAGCGAGGGGGGAGGAGGCTTCGCTTCGGGCGTTCCCTACCGGCACGAGAAGGGGCGCCCTCAGCCGAGACCGTCCGCGGCGCGGCGTCGACGTCGGCAGCGGAGACGGCCGTCACCGCATGGCCTCCGATGTGGCGAATCCTTGAGCCGCTGCGAGTGCGTCAGATGTGACCTTGGGCGGCATCGTCCAGGTCGGAGTTGCCGCTTGCGCCGGACCCCACCGACGTCCCGAATGGTCGCTCTCGATGCCCTCGGGCGCCCGGCGAGCGTCCTGCCCGCTGCCGGCTACATCGACGGTAGCGATGCGAGCAGCGGAGTTCGCATCGAAGAGGTGTACCGCCCATAGCGGGGCTGTCAACTGGACTGGGTCACCCGGCTCGGTCTCATATGACGCGTCGAGGCGGGCTATCACTCGCTGTCCAACCCTTGCGCCGTCCTCGAGCCGTGCATGCAGTTGGACGTGACTTCCGAGATGCTCGCTGAGCTCCGCCCGGCAAGTCAGCAGGAGCTCGGATCCCCCTGCCGGTTGTCCCTTACCGGCCCGATGGGCGGCGGTGGCGAGGTGCTCGGGCCTGACGCCGACCGTGACCGTTGGGCCGGTGCGTTCGAGGAGCGGGAGATAGGAGCGGGGAAGGCGTACCGCCCCACCGAGACAGACCGCCTCGCCCTGGTCCTCCCAGGGGAGGGTCCAGAGGTTCATGCCAGGTGAACCGATGAACCCAGCTACAAACGTGTCGGCCGGCCACCGGTAGATGTCGGCGGGTGTACCGTCCTGTGCCACCCGGCCACCGTTCATGACGACCACCCGGTCGGCCAGCGTGAGCGCTTCGCCTTGGTCGTGGGTGACGTAGAGGGTGGTGATCTTCAGCTCGCGGTGAAGGCGAGCGAGCTCGAGGCGGGTCTGCTCGCGGAGGTTCGCATCGAGATTGGAGAGCGGTTCGTCCATCAGGAAGACCGACGGTTCCCGCACGAGGGCCCTGCCCAGGGCGACGCGCTGCCGCTGGCCGCCGGAGAGCTCCTTTGGGCGCCGGTCGAGGAGGTCGGCCAATCCGAGCAGCTCAGCGATGTCGTTGACGCGTCGAACGACCTCGGACTTCGAGGTCCGTTGGGCCTGCATCCCGAACGCGAGGTTCCTGAACACGGTCATATGTGGGTAGAGGGCGTAATTCTGGAACACCATGCCCACGTTCCGGCGGTCCGGCGGTACGTCGTTCACCACCTTGTCGTCGAAGCGGACCTCGCCGTCGGACACTTGCTCCAGCCCGGCGACGAGGCGGAGGGTGGTCGTCTTTCCGCATCCCGACGGCCCGAGCAGCACGACGAATTCGCCTTCGGCGATGTCGAGATCCACGCCGTCCACGGCGGCTTCGGTGCTCTTTCCATAGCATTTCGAAAGGCCGCGCAGTGCGATCGATGCCATCAACTCCTCCTACCGGAGAGGCGTTCTCCAAGCCAGACCGACTCGCGGTGAGTCGCTCCGGTCGGGACCGTCGAATGACTCGGGTGGCGGTCACCCGTGCCTCGCTTGGAACCATATGGAGGGGTGATGACCGGCCCGTCACATGCACCTGACTGGTCCATGAACTGCTCACGAAACTTCTGTCAGCAAGCCATGTACTGCAGTTCAGAACCTCGGTCCGGTCGAGGTACCGGCTGGTGGGAGGCCTTCTCGCAGGATCTCGCCGTTTGGATTGACATGGGGCCAGCGGGACGGACCGGGCCGCGAACGTGCAGGCGCCGCCGGTCCCGCTGGCCTCCTCGCGCCCCCGGCAGCGGTGGCGGCTTCAGGTGCTGAGTTCAGAGACGTCGTCGAGGTCACCGAGGAGCGTGGCCACGTCGTCGGCGGTGGTGGCCCACGAGCACATGAGCCGGGTCACGCCGTTCACGACCTCGTGGAGGACCCACCCGCGCTCGAAGAGGGCTCGCACGTCGCCGCTGGAGAAGCGGGCGAACACGCCGTTCGCCTCCACCGGGTGCGCGAGCTCGACGCCCCGTGCCCGGAGCCCGTCGGCCAGCAGGGCGGCCATGGCATTGGCGTGCGCGGCGCGGGTGAGCCAGCTGCCGTCGGCCAGCATGGCCTGCCACGGTGCAGCCAGGAACCGCATCTTCGACGCCAGTTGCCCGCCCTGCTTGCAGCGGTAGGCGAACTCGGTAGACAACGTGCGGTCGAAGAACACCACGGCTTCGCCCATGCCCATCCCGTTCTTGGTCCCGCCCAGGCTGAGCACGTCGACCCCGGCGCGCCAGGTGATGTCGGCCGGGTCGCACCCGAGGCCGGCCACCGCGTTGGCGAAGCGTGCGCCGTCCATGTGCACGTGCATCCCGAGGGAGGACGCGACGCCCGACAGGGCGGTGAGGTCCTCCGCCCGGTACAGGGTGCCCACCTCGGTGGCCTGGGTGACGGACAGCACGCGCGGGGTGGGGAAGTGGATGTCCGAGCGTCTGGTGGCGAGGACCCGCACGGCCTCCGGATCGAGGCGGCCGTCCTCCCCTCCCGCCAGCCACAGCTTGGCGCCGTTGGAGAAGAACTCCGGCGCGCCGCACTCGTCCGTCTCGATGTGGGCCAGCTCGTGGCAGACGACGCTGTGGTATGGCTGGCACAGGGCGGCCAGGGCCAGGGAGTTGGCCGCTGTCCCGTTGAACACGAAGTACACGTCGCAGTCGGTGCCGAACAGGTCCCGGATGGCATCGGCCGCCCCGGCCGTCCACGGGTCCTCGCCGTAGGAGGGGGTGGCGCCGGCCTGAGCTGCGTCGATGGCGGCACGGGCCTCCGGGCACCATCCCACCGTGTTGTCGCTGGCGAAGTCGTGGCGCATCGGCCCTACCTTGCCAGCCGTGGCCGGTGCCGCGCTGATGCCGCCAGGTCCGGCACCGCCGCCCGCCGGCAGCGCCACCAGCTGTCAACTTCAGCCGGCGAGTGTCGGGCGGGCCGACATGGTGACGAAGTCGCGAGCCCACCATGACTCGAAGAACGTCCAGGGTCCCTGGACGGTGGTCGCCAGCAGCTTGGTCCCGTTCGACGGTGAGGCCAGACCGCCCGGCGGCGGGTCGTAGGTGGCGAAGTCTGGCCAATCGGGGTTGATGTCGAGCTGCATCCCCCGCACCACGCCCGCCCGTGCGAGGAGCTGGGCCAGCTGGAGCGGGGAGAGGGCGGGACCCGCCGCGTACACCAGCGCACCGTCTGCCGTGACCCCGACGCCCGAACGCCACTGGTTCTCGATCCCCGGCACCGATGACGCGCACGACGTCGCTCCACAGGTCGCGCCCCACGAGAGCCAGTCGGGACCGGCGGCCTGGGCGGTCGGTTGGCCGCTGGCGACGAGGGGCACCAGGTTCTGGCGGACGCTGACGACGTCGGGGGCCATGGTCACGTCGGTCCCCCAGGCGCCCACGTTCACGTTCCCCCCCGTCGTGATGACGAGGGACGCCGCGCCCTGCTGGAGGGGAACCACGGTTCGACCGTCGGTGTAGTAGCCGCCCCCGGCCACGTTCATCATGAACCCGCCGTTGAACGCGGCCACCAGCGACGCCGCCTGGGCGGGCTGGATGGGTGCGCTGTAGCGGTAGGGGCCGCCGCCCGGGCTGCGCGATCCCGAGTAGAGGCGGGCGGAGAGCAGGCGGGTGTCCATCCATGCGACCCCGGCCGGCTGCGAGCCGCCCGGGGGCACGAGCGTCGTCTCGTAGACGGCCGGGACCCCGCCCACCAGCCGTCCGGCCGGCTGCCAGGTGCCCTGGCCGGGGGTGGAGGAGCCGAACGGCGCCAGCGGGGCCGGTGGTGCCAGGGGTGCGTTCGGGCCCGGGATGGCGCTTCCCTGGGCACCGGTGCCGTGCGATGCGGGGCTCGTCCCGGCAGGAGCCGTCCCCGCCGCCCCCGCCGGCCGGCCGTTGGGTGCCGCGGGCCGGGCGGGACCCGGCCCGATCCGGCGGACGGGCGCGGTGGCGGCGACGGTGGTGGCACATCCGGAAGCGACGACGGCCACAGCGACGAGAGTCGGGGCCACCAGGGCGACGAGGGTGGAGCGGGCACGACGGCGTGCCGGCCGGCTGGCGGGCCGGTGGGGTGGTGGCATCACCCCCAGGGTAGGGACCGGCGGCGGCCATGGGTCGGCGCCCCCCGGAGCCGTTGTGTCTCCCTGCCGCCTCATGCCCCATCCTCCGGGAACAGTGGTTGACTACCTCATCGCGTTCCTCCAGTGCCCCTCCCTGCACGGTCGGTACGATGACCGCGATGCCGGAACCGGGCCGCCGCACCCAGCAGGAACGGAAGGCGGCGACCCGGGCGGCGCTGCTCGACGCCGCACTGTCGTCCCTCATGGACCGGGGCTACGCCCGCTTCACCACGACCGAGGTCGCCAACCGGGCGGGGACCAGCCAGGGCTCGGTGTTCAAGCACTTCCCGTCGAA
The DNA here is from genome assembly GCA_021851885.1 of Actinomycetes bacterium. GTDB lineage: Bacteria > Actinomycetota > Acidimicrobiia > Acidimicrobiales > JAMCQF01 > JAJZBS01. Next base: position 8,614 of record JAJZBS010000010.1, read on the forward strand.
GTCCGCGCTCCTGGCAGCGACGATCGAGCACCTCTTCGACGGCCTGCGGTCGAACTTCTCGGCCGCCTTCGAGTCGGTCCCCGCCGGCGAGCGGACGGTGGCACGGGCGCTCGACCTCCTGTGGGCGCAGATGCTCGACGAACGCCTGGGCGCCGCGTACGACCTCTACGGTGCCGCCTGGACCGACCCGGACCTGCGGGCCGCGCTCGAACCGGTCATGTCGGCCCACATCGACCGGCTGGTCGAGCTGGCCCGGTCGGTAGGGGCGGGTACCGGCCTGGAGCTGGCCGGGGAGTCGTTCGAGGCGTTGGCCGGGGTGGCCATCCTGTGCCTGCAGGGGCTGCGCCTGAACCAGATGGTGCGACCCGACCCCGGCGAGGTGGCCGACACCCTGCGGGTCCTGCGCCGCCTGATCGAGGTGGGGGCGTCGCCGCCCGCACGTGGAAGAAAGTGACTGAGTGATTACTAAGTAGTACCCTGCGGACATGGCCGGAGGGGATCGGGAGGTGGCGTCCGCCGCCGGGCGGTCACGCAGGCTCCCGGGCCCCGGGCTTCAGCCGCCGGCCCGTGCGGCCGGTATGCGATCGGGACCCGGGCGGTTGCGCCGGCCGGGCACAGCGAGAGGATGCGCCCCATGAAGCTGGTCAAGGCCACGTCGTACGCCATCGCCGTGCCCCCGCCCCACCACGGCGGGTTCGCCTGGTACTTCGTCCGCCTGGAGACGGACTCCGGCCTCGTCGGTTGGGGGGAGACGGCGGTGCTCACCGCCCTCATGGGTCACGAGCGCGCCTTCCACGAACTCATCGGCAGCATGTTCAACCGGTACCTGGTGGGTAGGGACCCGATGAACCGCGACCCGCTCAACAAGCAGATGTACGCCGGCCTCTCGTACCACCACAACGACTACATCGCAGCCGGGATCATCAGCGCCTTCGACATCGCCATGTGGGACATCTGCGGCAAGGCGTTCGGCGTGCCGGTGGCCGACCTCCTCGGTGGCCGCCACCGCGAGCGCATCCGCACCTACACCTACATCTACGACCTGGAGCACGAGCACGGCCTCCTCGGCTCCATCGCCAACTGGGTGGGCAATCCGGCACGGTTGGCCGAGCTCGCCCGCATGCTCGTCGACCAGGGGTTCACCGGGCTGAAGCTGGACCCGCTCGACTACCTCCCCCCCGGTTCGGTCCCCCTCCAGCCGTGGGAGATCCCCCCGGCCCAGTACGACCGGGCCGAGAGGTGCATCGAGGCCATCCGCACCGCCATCGGCACCGAGGCCGACATCTGCATCGGCACTCACGGCCAGACGACGCCGTCGGTGGCAAGGCGCCTGGCCCGGCGCCTGGAGAAGTACGACCCGCTGTGGCTGGAGGAGCCCTGCCCGCCGGAGAACTTCGAGGAGATGGGGAGGATCGCCCGGTCGACCTCCATCCCCATCGCCACCGGGGAGCGCCTGGCCTACGTGCACGACTTCCAGAAGCTGTTCGCGGCCGGCGCGTGCGCGTTCGCCCAGCCCGATCTCGGCTCGTGTGGTGGGATCACCGCGGCCAAGCAGATCGCCGGCATGGCCGAGGCCTACTACGTGCTGATGGCCCCCCACGTCTGGGGTGGGCCGGTCATCACCGCCGCCGCCCTCCAGCTCGACGCGGCGACGCCGAACTTCCTCATCCAGGAGAGCATCCACACCTCCCACGGCTTCTTCGACGAGATCGTGAAGGAGCCGTTCCGCTGGGAGGACGGCGACCTGATCATCGACGACCGGCCGGGGATCGGCATCGAGCTCGACGAGGAGCGGCTGGCCGCCTACGTCATCTGAACCCACCGGGCGCCGGACCCTCCGCCTCCCGCCGCGGTGGCGGGACGATCGACCCTGCCGGATCGGGTCGGCGGGGAGCACGCTCGTTGCCGGGGGTGTTGGAGGGCGAGGCGTTCGAGAGGAGGCGGCCATGGGGCGTCATCGCGGGGCCGCCACGATGGTCCGTCCGGAACCACCACGGGGCCGGGCCCGACGCCGGACCGTGCCGGTTCCGGCCGCCGCCGTGGCCAGGCGGGTCACAAGGCGGTTCGGAGGCCGGTTCTCGACCGAGCTGGGCATCGACGTCGACGCTGGCGACGCCGAGGTCGAGCGGTGGTTCCTGGCCGCCACTCTCTTCGGCACCCGGATCTCGGCAACGCTGGCCGAGCGGGCGTTCGGTGTCCTCGACAGCGCCGGGCTCCGGCGTATCGCCGACGCGGCGCAGTTCTCGTGGGATGACCTGGTGGCCCTCCTCGACGCGGGCGGCTACGCCCGCTACGACTTCAAGACGGCCTCCCGGCTCCATGCTCTGGCCGCCGCCGTCACCGAGTGGGCAGGAGGGTCGGTGGCCACGTTCGGCTCCCGCCACACCTCCTACCCGGAGCTACGTGACGCGCTCGACGACCTGCCGGGATGGGGGCCGGTCACGGTCGGCCTGTTCCTCCGGGAGCTGCGCACCGTCTGGCTGGGGGCCAGCCCGCCCCTCGACACCCGCGCAGAGGAGATCGCCCGCCACCTCCGCCTGTACACCGCGGCGGCGGGACGGGACCCGTTGGGGGCGATCACTCGACTGTCAGACGAGGCCGGTCTCGACGCCCGGGACGTGGAGGGTGGGCTGGTCAGGATGTGGCTGGCGCACCGGCACGCCATGGCCGGCTGTCCCGGTGGGGCGGCGTGCACCGGCCTCGCCCCTGTCGGCGGGTGAGCGCCCCTGCCACCAGGGGCACCACGGATACCACGCCCGGTTCCGTCAGCTCCCGTTGGCGCAGTCGATGCAGAGCACGTTGACAGGATCGGCCAGCTGGCGGCGGTCCTTCACGAGGAAGCAGGAGCGGCAGACGAACTCGTCGGCGCCCCGTGGCCGGTACTCCTCGGTGGCCGTGGCCAGGAGGGTGGGCGCCTCGTCCTCTTCGGGCTCCTCCTCCTCGACCTCCTCGCCCTCCGCGGCCGGCCCGCCACCCATCCGTTCCCGGAGGATCACGTCGAGGTCGGCCTCCGTCTCCTCGGCCTCATCCTCGTCCTCGTCCTCGTCGCCGGCGGCGACCCGGGCCACTGTGACGGCCGGCTGGCCCTCCTCGCCCTCCTCCTCGGCGAGCGCCTCCTCGTCCAGCTCCTCCTCCTCGATGGCGAGCTCGGCCGCCTCCTCGTCCTGTTCCTCGTCGAGCGCCTCGTCGGCTTCTTCGAGCTCGACGTCGTCGAGGTCGACCTCGAACACGGCACCCGCTTCCGGGTCCTCCAACTCGTCTTCGCTCTCGCCGCCGTGCAGCAGCGCTCGGGTGTCGGTCTGCATCGGTGCTCCCTTCGAGATGCGTTCGAGTCCGCGACCGCGGACGTGCCGGATCAGCCCACCAGGTGCGTCGTCGGGGCCAGATGGGTGCTGAACCAGTCTCGGGCGGCGGCGGCCGCTTTGTCGAGGGTGCCCGCCTCCTCGAACAGGTGGGTGGCGCCGGGTACGACCAGGAGCTGGGTCTCGCAGTGCATCTGGGCCTGTGCGGACCTGTTCAGCTCCAGGACCAGATCGTCGTGGCCGCCCACGATGAGCAGGGTCGGAGCGGTGACGTCGGCCAACCTGGGGCCGGCCAGGTCGGGGCGCCCGCCCCTGGAGACGACGGCGGCCACCTCCGCGCCCTGTTCGGCGGCGGCCCACAGCGCCGCCCCGGCCCCCGTGCTGGCGCCGAAGTAGCCGATGGGGAGGCCGCTCGCCTCCGGCTGGGCGCGTAGCCACGCGGTGGCGTCGGCCAGCCGGCGTCCCAGCAGCTCGATGTCGAACACGTTGGCCCGGTCGAGCTCCTCGTCCACCGTGAGGAGGTCGAAGAGGAGTGTCCCCAGGCCGGCGTCGTTGAGTACGGCCGCGACGTATCGGTTGCGCGGGCTGTGCCGGCTGCTGCCGCTGCCGTGGGCGAAGAGGACGATCCCGGTGGCGGTCTCCGGCACGCTCAGGTGCCCTCCCAGCCGGACCGGGCCGGCCATCACCACGATGTCCTCGTCGATCGCCGGCGGGTCGTCCGCACCGTCCCGCCCGCCTGCGCCCCTGCTGTCCGCGGTCATGGCCACGGGGGGGCGCTCGATGCCGGCCGCCTCCAGGAGGGCCACCACCTCGTCCTCGTCGACCTGGGTGAAGTCCTCGTAGAACTGGCCGATGGCGAAGAACTGCCCGGGCGTCTCCAGGCTGACGAATTCGTCGGCCACCGGCCCGATGCGGGCCTCCCATCCAGGCGGTGCCACCGGCACGGCCAGCACCACGCGCGCCGCGCCGTGCGCCCTCGCCACCATGCATGCGGCCCGCGCCGTGGATCCGGTGGCGAGGCCGTCGTCCACGATCACCGCCGTCCTCCCCGTCAGGTCGAGCCGGGGCCGACCCCGCCGGAACCGTCCGGCGCGGCGTTCGAGCTCGGCTCGCTCCCGGGCCTCGACGGCGGCCAGCTCGGCTCCCTCGACTCCGGCGGCCCGCACCACCTCGTCGTTGACGACGCGGACCCCGTCCTCGCCGATCGCACCCATGCCGAGCTCCGGCTGGAACGGCACGCCGAGTTTGCGGACCAGGATCACGTCCAGCGGGGCACCGAGCGCCCGCGCCACCTCGGCGGCCACGGGCACGCCGCCGCGGGGCAGGCCGAGGACGACCGCTGCCTCACCCTGCAGATCATGCAGGCGGCTGCTCAGCCGACGCCCCGCATCGGTCCGGTCCTTGAATCGCATGTCGTTCTCCTCCCGCGCCCTGCCACCTTGTGCTGGCGGCAGCGTGGTCGCCAGGGTCCATGGTCACCACTGGACGGCCATCACACGCGGCAGCAAAACGGCGTGCCGGGTCGAGCTCCGGCGGTCACGCCGGATGGAGGGTCGGCCGGCGCCCGTCCCGGAGGCGGGACGTCCCCGGCGTGCCGTCACACGGTTCCGGCGGTCAGCCCCGAACGCCCGCCGTCGACAGTGATGACCGCCCCGTTCACGAACGACGAATCGGCCGAGGCCAGGAACAGCGCGACCCGGGCCACCTCCTCGGGATCGCCGACCCGGCCGAGTGGTGTGACCTGGGCGATGTGGTCGCGCATGGCGTCGATCATCATCCCGGTGGCCACGCCCCCGCTGGCGATGCAGTTCACCCGGATCCCCAGCTTGCCGAACTCGTGAGCGCCGACGTGCGTCAGCGGGATCAGGCCTCCTTTGGCGACCGAGTACGCGGCGATGGACGGGTTGCCGAAGAGCGCATCGAGGGACGCGTGATGGATCACCGACGCGGCTGCTGACCGTTCGAGGCACGGAAGCAGCGCAGCCGTGCAGGTGAAGGCGCTCGTCAGGTTGACGTCGAGGAGCTCCTGCCACAGCTGAGCCGTCGTCTGCTGGAGGGTGGCGGCCACGTGGGCGCCGGCGTTGTTGAAGAGGACATCGACCCGTTCATGACGGTCGGCGATCGCCTCGGCGGCGCGTGCCACGTCCACCCGATCGGCGACGTCCGCCGTGTGGACCTCGATGGCCAGCCCTTCGGTGCGGAGCTCGGCGGCGAGGGAGTCGTTGCCGGCGCCGTCACGGTCGATCCCGACGACGGTGGCGCCGTGGCGGGCGAAGAGGCGGGCGCTGGCCCTGCCGATACCGGACGCCGAGCCGGTGATCACCGCTACGGCACCTTCCAGGCGCCGCGCCGGGTCGCCGGACCCCGTTGTTGGCGGTGCGGGCATGGCTCAGCCCACCTCGGCGTGCCAGGCGCGTGAGCGCACGTGGTCGGGCACCGGATGGCGGAACAGTTCGGCGGCGTTCGACCACGTCACCTTCTCCTTGATCCCTTCGGGCAACGAGGCGATCTGCGCGTGGAGGAAGGGCTGGGTGTCCGGCCAGGTTGAGTCGGCGTGAGGATAGTCGCATTCGACCATGACCCGGTCGGCGCCGATCCGGTCGATCATCTCGAACCCGGCGGCGTCGTCGAGTGCGCAGAACCAGAAATTCCGGCGCAAGACCTCGAGCGGGTGGAGATCCTCGTCCACCCACCCGCCGGTGAACTCCCGGTACCGGAAGCAGTGCTCGATCCGGTCGACGAGGGCCGGCACCCAGTCGATGCCCCCCTCGGAGATGGCGATGCGCAGCCGTGGAAACCGCAGGGCCACCTTGGAGAAGAGCCAGTCGGTGGTGGTGATGATCGACCCGACGAAGAACAGGGCGGTGGTGACCTCGGGCGGCGCGTCAGACGATCCGCCGACGATCGACGACGCCGACCCGACATGCAGGCAGAGCACGGTGTCCGTGTCCTCGCAGGCGGCGAGCAGCGGGTCCCAGTAGCCGGTGTGGATGCTCGGCAGGCCGAGCTTCTCCGGCATCTCCGGGAAAGACAGCGCCCGGAACCCCCGCTCGGCGTTGCGCCGGACCTCGGAGGCGGCCACCTCCGGGTCGCGCAACCACGTCACCTGCAACGGGATGAACCGTTCCGGATGCCCTCCGACCCAGGCATCGAGATGCCAATCGTTCCACGCCCGCATGGCCGCCAGCCCCACCTCGGGATCCTTGGCCTCGGAGAACCGTGCCCCGGCGAAGCCGGCGACCATCGACGGGAAGCACAGGGACGCCCAGATCCCCGCCCGGTCCATGTCCTCGACCCGTGCGTCGGCGTCGAAGCAGCCACGGCGCATGTGGTCGAACCGGGTGGGCTCCATCGAGTACTCCGCAGGCGGCCTGCCGGCTACCGCATTGGTCCCCGCGTTCGGGATGAGGCGGTCCTCGAACTGCCAGACCTGGCTGCCGTCGGCCTGCTCCACCACCCGCGGCGCCCGTTCCGCCAGTCGTGCCGGCATGCGCCCCTCGAACGTGTCCGGTGGCTCGACCAGGTGGTCGTCCACGGAGATGATGGTGTACTCCCTGGTCCTCGGCTCGACCTCGGGGAGGAAGGTGACCGAGCGGGGACGGCCTACGCCGATGGTGAGGCCTTCGAGTGTCGACATGGTGCTGCTCCTTACCTGTGGTGGCGGTGCGGGTGGTGGTGCGGCTTCAGCGCCCGACGGGGCGGTCAGGCCCCGGTGCCGGTCCGGTACTGGACGGCGGTCCGGCTGGCCAGGATGGGCCGGATGTGCTCGGTCACCAGGGCGACGTGGGCCGGATGGGCGGCATAGGCCCGGTAGCCGTCCTCGTCGTCGAAGTCGGCAACGACTGCCAGGTCTGCGTTGTCGGGGGCGAGGCCGGCGTCGGTGCCGAAGCTGTACGCACGGATGCCCGGGATGGCGGCCGGGAGCCCGGCGAGACCGTCGAGCACGGCGGACACCTGGTCGCCGGTGGTGCCGGGTCCCCAGGTCATGAGGACGACGTGTCGGAACATGGTTACCTCGCTTCTCGTGTCGGGGGTTTTGGTGTCGGTGCTTCGTGCGTGGGGGCAGGGGTGCAGACCGTCAGGTGGCGGCGGAGCGGTGCGACGACCTCGGCACCGAGCCGCTCGACCCGTTCGAGCTGTGCGCCCAGTTCCTCGTCGGGGAAGAGGGCACGCAGGGCGAGGTGCACCCGGGACCAGCCAGCCAGCCCATCGAGCACGGCGGTCAGGCCGTCCACCAGGTCGGTAGCCGACCCGAGGTGATGGACGTAGCGGGTGATGGCGCCGAGGGCCAGGCCCCCGTCGGCTACCGGCTGGCCGCCGATCCTGCCGGCGTAGACGTCGGTGCCGGCCTGGAGCTGCTCGTAGGTGGCCTGTTGGGCGGCGAACCCGGCGAGCGCCGACTCGGCGTTGCCGCCGGGGTCGGTGAGCACCACGGAGAGGTTCACGCCGAACGTGAACGGCCGGTCATCGCCGGCGAGCGAGGCGCGCAACCGGGCGGCGCTCGCCGCCACCAGGTCCGGGTCGCCCCGGCCGACCAGGTGGCCGTCGGCGTGCCGGCCGACCCGGTCGAGCGCGCCCGGCGCGTACCCACCCAGCCAGATGGGGATCCCACCGTCGCGGACGGGTGCCGGGGTGACCAGGGCGTCGTTGAAGGAGAAGTGCTCCCCGTGCCACGAGAACGGCTCGGCCCGCCAGCACCGTCGTAGGACCTGCACCAGTTCGTCCAGCCGGGCGCCTCGCTGCGTGGGGTCCACGCCGTAGAGGGCGAACTCGTGGGGGAGGTAGCCGGCGCCCAGCCCGAGGAGGAGGCGCCCGCCGCTCAGGTTGTCGACGACCGACGCTTCTTCGGCCAGCCGGACCGGGTGGCACAGCGGCCCGACCACCACGCCGGCGCCGAGCTCGATGGTCGTCGTGGCGGCGGCGACGGCGGCCAGGAGCACCAGCGGCGCCGGGAGGTAGCCGTCGACCAGGCCGTGGTGCTCGCTCGCCCAGAAGACGTCGAAGCCGGCGGCCTCGGCGGCGCGGGCCAGCGGCACGGCGTCCGAGTAGTGGTGCCGGCGCTCGCTCGGGCGCTGCTGGCCCGTGTAGAGGCCGATCCCGAACGACACCTGCGCCGGGCCGCGACGGCCGTCCGGGCTCATACGAGCGGCACGTCGTTCCCGCCCTCGTCGACCAGGGTGATGGCCCGCCCCGGGCAGTTGCGGGCGACGGCCAGGAGGCGGGCGTCGTCGGCGCTGCCACCCGGCACCACCTCGGCGAGCTCCTCGTCGTCGAAGCGGAACACGGCCGGTGCATCGGCGACGCACTTGCCCGAGCTGATGCACAGCTCCTGGTCGATCCGGATCGTGTAGCCCATGTGTCGGCTCCTTCGTTCGTTGCTCATGCTCCGACCGCCAGCCGCAGGAGCGGCCGCCGTTGCGTGGGGGCGTCCCGGCACGCGGACCGGGTGTCACCCTCGAAGCGTCGTGTGCAAGCGTCCTGTCTCGATGTCCCCTGTCGCCTACTGCAGGCCCCCTGCTGCGCCACCGTCGACGGGGATCGCCGCGCCGGTGATGAAGCGGGCCTGGTCGGAGCAGAGGAAGGCGACGATGGCACCGAAGTCGGCAGGATCGCCGACGGTGCCGGCCGGGATCTGGGCAGCGAGCGACGACATGTCATCGCCGACCAGGGAACGGACCCGGTCGGTGGCGTGGTAGCCGGGCTGGAGCGAGTTGACGGTCACGCCGTGGCGCGCCACCTCGGTCGCCACCGTCTTCACGAACCCGGTGGCGCCGGCCCGGGCCGTGTTCGAGGTGATGAGGTTGGCGATCGGCTGGCGGACGCTGATCGACGTGATGGCGACGACCCGGCCCCAGCCCTGGTCGCACATGCCGGGGATCGCCGCCTTGCACATGGCCACCACCGACAGCAGATTGAGCGAGAGGGCCTTCTCGTAGGCGGCCAGCTCCGTGGTCTCGAACGTCCCGGGTGGGGGACCACCGGCGTTGGTCACCAGGATGTCGAGGCCGCCGAGCATGGCGGCCGCCTGCTCGACGAACCCGGCGGCACCCTCGGGGGAGCCCACGTCGGCACCAACGCCCAGCGCACCGTGCCCGATGCGCCGGGCGGCGTCCTCGGCCCGCTCGGCGTCGCGCCCGCACAGGACGACGGAGGCGCCCTCGGAAGCGAGCGCACGGGCGGCCTCCCACCCGAGCCCGGCGGTGCCCGCCGCGACCGCGGCTCGACGACCGATCAGACCGAGTTCCATCTCCCCCTCCAGCGTGCTCGTGGCGCCGCGTGCAGCTCCTGCTGCGGTTCGCCGGTCCCTGTGCGAGGACCGGTCAGGTGGCACCGGCTGTGGCGCCGCCCGTGCCCGGCCGGCCGTGGACAGGTGCCCGACCCGTGGGTACTATAGCAGTAGTCAGTGTTATGACGACGGGTTGACATGAGCGGTCGCGCGCTGCTCACGCCGCACCAACGCCGGTGGCGGTGCCCGTCAGGTCGATCAATGGGGGGTCGCAAGCGCATGCCCGAGGTCCTGCTCAAGGGTGGTCGGCTCATCGACGGAACCGGTGGGCCGGTCCGACCGGACACGTCGGTCCTGCTCGGCGGTGACCGGATCGTCGCCGTCGGCGCCGACGCCGACGCGGCCGCCGGCCGGCCCGAAGGGGACGTCGAGGTGGTCGACGTCACCGGCCTCACGGTCATGCCCGGCCTCATCGACGCCCACTGCCACGTCACCCTGGGCGAGCCGGCTTCCAACGACGAGCTCTTCCACCACCGGGACCCGGCATTCACCGCGCTGCTGGCCGCGTTCAACGTCGGCAAGGTGCTCCGGGCCGGCGTGACCAGCTTCGTCGACGTCGACGGCCTGTTCGACGTGGGCATCGCCCTGCGCAACGCCATCGATGCCGGCATGGTCGAGGGGCCGACGATGAAGTCGGGCAGCTACGCGCTCATGACCTCGGTCGGCGGCACCGCCGGGCACATGATCCCGGACCGGGGGACGGCCGGCTACGCCGAGGTCGTCCGTTCGAAGGACGAGATGGTCCAGGTCACCCGCCGCCACATCAAGAACGGGGCCGACCAGATCAAGATCCATGCCACCGGCAACATCCCCAGCCGCAAGGGCGAGGCCCAGGTGTGGACGCTCGAGGAGCTGCGCATCGTGTGCGACACCGCCCACGACCTCGGCGTTCCCGTCAGCGCCCACTGCCGGGGATCGGCGTGCACCCGCGATGCCGCGCTGGCCGGCGTGGACGTCATCTACCACGCGTCCTTCATGGACGAGGAGGCCCTCGAGGCGATCCTCGAGCACGGCTCCGCCCTGTGCCCGGTCTTCACCTTCCTCGCCAACCTGGCCGAGCACGGTGCGAAGGCAGGCGCGACGTCGACCGCCCAGGAGGTGTTCCTCGGTGAGATGGAGCAGACGGGGGCCATGGTCAAGCGGGCGTTCGACCTCGGGGTGCCCATCTTCTGCGGCTCGGAGAGCGGGTTCTCGATCACCCCGTACGGCCACTGGCACCACCGTGAGATGGAGGTGTTCGTGCGCAACCTCGGCATGGAGCCGCTCGACGCCATCATGTGCGGCACGAAGAACGGCGCCATCGCCATGGGGCAGGTCGGGGAGGTCGGCACCATCGAGCCCGGCCTCCGGGCGGACGTCCTCGTCCTCGACGGCGACCCGGTGGCCGACATCGGGGTGCTCGGCGACAAGTCGCGCTTCCGTCATCTCTACCTGCGGGGCGCGCCGGTGGACCTCGACCGTCCGTGGCCGGAGCGTCGCCCGGTGTCCGGCGAGCACGTCGTCAACTGGTCGGCCGTCCCGTTGACGTGGGACCTCGTCCACCCCTGAGCGGCAGACGATCGTGCCCACCTCGGCGCCCCCTGGCGCACCCGTGAACGGTCGGTGGACCCGCGGCCGCCCCTCCTCGGAGCAGGTGCGGTCAGAGGTGGGCGGTCGCCAGCCGCTGGCGCCACGTGGCCAGGTCCACGTAGTCGCGGACCTCCGCGATGCGCCCGGCGGCCGTGTCGACCACGAAGACACCGTTGCACTCGATGGCGTACTCGGTGCCGTCGATCCAGAACCGGTCGACCCGTTCCAGCAGGGCGCGGTCCGGCAGGTACACCTCGCCCACCAGGTCCCACCGGACCCGCTCCGCCCTGCCGAGGATCGGTTCGAACATGGACCGGATGGCGGCCGGCCCCGTGGCCGGCGGGTTGGGCACGTTCGCGTACCGGGCCTCGGCGGTGAAGCACGCTCCGAGCCGGCCGAGGTCGAGCGCCTCCACCGCGTCGAGGAACTCCCGGACGATCGTTCTCGAGTCCACTGACGCCACCTACGAGAGGATAAGCCCACGTGACCATCGCACTTGTCACCGGTGCCGCCCGCGGCATCGGCAAGACCGTCGCAGAGCGCCTGACCGCCGACGGCTGGCGTGTCGCCATGCTCGACCGCACTGCGGCCGAGATCGACGCGGCCGCCGCCAGCGTTCCCGGGGCGGTGCCCCTCGCCGTCGACATCTCCGACGAAGCGGCGGTCGAGGCGGCCCTGGCGTCACTGGGCGAAGCCGTCGGCGTGGTCGTGAACAACGCCGGCATCGTCCGCTTCGGGCCCCTCCTCGACCTGGCCACCGACGACTTCCGGGCGGTGGTCGATGTGAACCTGGTCGGCACCTTCATCGTGTCCCGGGCCGCCGCCCGTGCCATGGCGGCGTCGGGGGGTGGGGCCATCGTCAACATCACGTCGATGAACGGGGTGGCGCCGGGACCGAACGCCGGCGCCTACGGCGCGACCAAGGCGGGGATCGCACTGCTCACCCAGCAGATGGCCGTCGAATGGGGCCGGTACGGCATCCGGGTCAACTGCGTGGCACCCGGCCTCATCAACGCCGGCATGTCGGAGCCGATCTTCGCCGACTCCGCGGTGCGCGAGGCCCGGCAGTCCAAGGTGCCCCTGGGCCGGCTGGGGAGCGGCGAGGACATCGCGTCGGCGGTCTCCTTCCTCGCGTCCGACCAGGCGTCCTACATCACGGGCCAGAACCTCCTCGTCGACGGGGGCGTGACCATGAGCATCATCGCCAACCTGCCGCGCCCGGAGTCGGTCGACTCGGTCGGGATGCAGTCGTGAGGGCGGTCGTCACCGGTGGGGCCCGCGGCATCGGCGCCGTGGTGGCCGACCGCCTGGCCGCCGACGGGTTCGAGGTGGTCACCCTCGACCTCGACGGCGCGGGCGGCTCGGTGCCCTGCGACATCGGCGATCCCGTCCAGGTCCGTGGGGCGGCCGAGACCGTCGGTCCGGTGGACGTGCTCGTGAACAACGCGGGGATCTGGCGCTTCGCCGCCCTCGAGGACGTGTCGCCGGAGGACTTCGATGCCGTCATGCGCACCAACGTCGCCGGAGCCTTCCACTGCATCCAGGCGTTCGGGACCCCGATGCTGGCCCGTGGCGGGGGCGCCATCGTGAACATGATCTCCATCGCCGCACCCCTGGCCGACCCGGGCGTGGGCGCCTACTCGGCCTCGAAGGCGGCACTGCTCGCCCTGACGCGGCAGGTGGCGGTGGAGTGGGGACCGCGCGGCGTCCGCTGCAACGCCGTCGGCCCCGGCCTGGTGCCCACACCGGGGACGAGCTTCTACGACGACCCCGAGGTGCGCCGGGTGCGCGCCGACGCCGTCCCCCTCCGCCGGCTGGGGACCCCGAACGACATCGCCGACGTGGTCTCGTTCCTCGTCTCGCCGCAGTCCGCCTACGTGACGGGACAGGCCATCTACGTGGACGGCGGTGTCTCCCAGACGTTGATGGAGCTCCTGCCCAAGCCGGGAGGCCGTACGTGGGCGCCGGCAGCCGGGAGCGGACCGTCGTGACCAGGAACCTCGTCCTCTCCGGCGGTGTGGCCCACCCCTTCGCGGCGACGTCCGCCCGCCTGGTCGAGCTGCTGGCCGGGCTGGGTGTCACCTCGGAGGTCGAGGAGGACCTGGAGGCGGGCACCGCCCGCCTGGTCGATGGCGGCTACGACCTGGTCACCGTGAACGCGCTCCGCTGGCGCATGCTGCCCGAACGCTACGCCCCCCAGCGCGCTGCCCATGCCTACTCACCCTCGCCCGCGGCGCGCCAGGCACTGGCCGGCTTCGTCGGCGGCGGCGGGTCCCTCCTTGCCGTGCACGCCGCGTCGATCTGCTTCGACGACTGGCCCGAGTGGGGCGAGGTGGTCGGGGGTGCGTGGAACTGGGACCGATCGTCCCACCCGCCACTCGGGCCGGTGGCGGTCACCGTGCGGACCGGCGCCCACCCCATCGTCGCCGGGGTCGGTGACTTCGAAGTGGTCGACGAGGCCTACGGGTTCCTCGACCTCCAGCCCGATGTGGAGGGGTTGATGTTCGCCGCCCACGGCGGGGCGGACCACCCGCTCCTGTGGGCCCGTCACTACGGGCTCGGCCGGGTCGTCTACAGCGGGCTCGGCCACGACGAGCGCGCCTACCGGCACCCCGCCTACCGGATCATCCTCGAGCGGGCCGCCGGCTGGCTGCTCGCGGTGGAGGACGCTCCGGACGCACTCCGACCAGATTCGAGATCCCACCAGGGAGGACCGAGATGACAACCGAGCTGATGGCCGAGCCCCGCAGCGTGACCGTGTCGACCATGGCCGGCGCCAAGGAGGTGTTCCGCCAGCGCAGCATGCGCCAGGCCCTCTACGACGCCGGGAAGGTCGTCATGTCGGACGTCCTGGTGAACCTCCACGGCGATGCCCACCGGAACCGGCGCCGCCTGGAGAACCGCCTCTTCCGGCGAGAGACCCTCGTGCACTACGAGCGCGACCTCTTCCCCGGGGTGGTCGAGCAGACCCTCGCCCCCCACGTGGCCGCCGGTCGGGCCGAGCTCGTCTCGCTCGGTCACGAGCTGATGATGAACCTGGCCGCTCTCAACGCGGGCGTGGACCGGGCCGAGGGAACGGCCGAGGAGACCCACCGCCTCTACGGCTACATGATGAAGTTCATCGAGGGCGCGACCATGGCCCACGCCACCCTCGACCGGGACCAGCTGAGCGCCGAGATCGCCGCCGCCCTGGAGGCGTTCGACGCCGAGTTCCTGCGCCCGTCGGTGGCACGGCGGTCGGTCGCGCTGGCCGCGGCCGAGCGCGGTGAGCTGGCCGAGGAGGAGGTGCCCCGCGACGTCCTCACCATCCTGCTGCGCAACGAGGACAACCTGGAGCTCACCGACGACATCGTCCTGCGGGAGATCGCCTTCTTCCTCCTGGCCGGCGCGCACACGTCGGCCACCGCGTTCACCCGGACCATCCACCACATCTTCGAGTGGATCCGAGAGCACCCCGAGGACTCGACGCGGGTCGCCGACGACCGGCTGTTCGTCCAGCGGTGCGTGCTCGAGACGGTGCGCCTCAACCCGTCCAGCCCCATCGCCGTGCGTCGCGCCCTCGACGAGGTCACGCTGCAGGACGGCACCGTGCTCCGACCGGGCGACATGGTGACGATCGACCTGGTGGCCATCAACCGCGACCCCGAAATCTACGGCGCCAACGCCGAGGAGTTCGATCCCCATCGCGACCTGGCCGAGGGCACCACCACCTACGGGCTGAGCTTCGGGCACGGGATGCACGCCTGCATCGGCCAGGAGCTGGCAACCGGCGTGCTGGTCGACGACGCCGACGAGGCCGACCGGCAGTTCGGCCTGGTGGCCACGGGCGTCCAGGCCATGTTCGACCGGGGCGTCCGGCCCGACCCGGACCGCCCGCCCGAAATGGACAGCCGGACCGCCCGCCCCTACTGGTCGCACTACCCAGTGGTGTTCGCATCCGGCGACGCCCGGGCCTCGTGACCGCCCGCCGACTGTCACTGGCCGCCGGAACCCTGCGCCGGTCCCGGCGACCCGACGGGGTGCGCGCCGCCGCCGCCGTCGGGTTCGATGCCGTCGGCGTCCGGTTCGACGTCGACCCGCCGTCTCCCGCCGACCTGGACGACCTGCGCCGGGTGCTGGCCGACACCGGTCTGTCCGTGCTCGACCTGGAGGTGGTCCGGATCGTGCCGGGGGACGACGCCGACGCGACGCGGCGGCTGGTCGACCAGGGCGCGGAGGTCGGAGCCGAGTTCCTGCTGGTGGTGAGCGACGATCCGGACCGTGCCCGCACGATCGACCGGTTCGCCGAGACGGCGGCTGTCGCCGCCGAGGCCGGCATGGGCACGGCCCTCGAGTTCATGCGCTTCACCGCCGTGCCCACCCTGGCCGACGCCCTGGAGGTGGTGGCGGCGGCGGGAGCACCGGCGTCGGGGGTGGTCGTCGATCCCCTGCACCTGGCCCGCTCCGGCGGTAGTCCCGGCGATGTCGCCTCCACCGATCCGCGGCTCCTGCCCTACGCACAGCTGTGCGACGCGCCGGGTGACGCACCGGGCGATCCGACGGATGCCTCCCTGCTGGCCGACGAAGCGCGCCATGGCCGGCTCCTCCCCGGCAGCGGCGATCTCCCGCTCGGCGAGCTGGTGGCGGCGCTCCCACCGGTGCCCCTCAGCGTCGAGATCCTCTCCGACGTCTTCGACGCGCTCCCGGCCGCCGACGTGGCCCGTCGGGCCATCGGGGCGACCAGGCGGCTGCTGGACGGCGAGGTTGCCGCCCGGGGGCCGGCGTCGACGGTGCGGGCGACCCGATGAAGCGGGCGGGAGGAGGAGCAGAGGGATGACGCACCCCATCGAACCCGGCAGCGGCGGACCCGGCAGCGGCGAACCCGTCGTCCTGTCGACGTTCGCCGACGCCCGGGAGGCGTTCAGGTGCCGTGACCTGCGCCAGGCCCTCTACGACGAAGGGCACCTGCTCATGTCGGGGGTGATCGTCAACCTCCACGGTCCCGCACATCGAGACCGCCGGCGGCTGGAGAACCGGCTCTTCCGTCGGGACACCTTCCTCTACTACCAGCGGGAGGTCATTCCCCGGGCCATCGGCGAGGTCCTGGCCCCGTCGCTGGCCGAGGGGCGTGACGACCTCCTCCCCATGGCACGGCGGACCATGATGAACCTGTCGGCAGCGATCGCCGGTGTCGACCTGCCGGCCGGGACGGGCGCCGAGTTCGACCGGCTGTACGGGCTCATGCTCCGGTTGCAGCGCGGGTCCACCCTCGTCCATGCCACCGGCGACAAGCGGGCCCTCGAAGCCGACGGCCAGGCCGCGTTGGCGGAGTTCGACGAGGAGTTCCTGCGCCCGTCCGCCGCCCGTCGCCGCGCCCTGATCGACCGGTGGCGCGCCGGTGACCTGGCCGAGGACGACCTGCCGCGTGACGTGCTGACCACGTTGCTGCGCAACCAGGACGACCTGGACCTGCCCCCCGACGTGGTGCGCCGGGAGGTGGCCTACTTCCCCTGGGTGGGGTCCTTCTCGACGTCCGACGCGTTCGTCCACGCCATGGGCCACGTCTTCGAGTGGCTCGATCGCCACCCGGAGGACAGAGGCCTGCTCCGCCGCGACGAGCCACTCCTGCAGAGGTTCGTCCACGAGTCGCTGCGACTCCACCCGGCGAGCCCCGAGTCGCGCCGGGTGGCGGTGGCCGACGTCGAACTGCGTGGCGGCGTCACCATCCCCCAGGGTGCCAGCGTGGTGATCGACCTGGCGGCGGCCAACCGGGACCCGGACCTCTACGGCCCGACGGCCGACGAGTTCGACCCGTTCCGCCAGCTGCCCGAGGAAGCCGCACCGTGGGGGTTGACCTTCGGGACCGGGTTCCACGCGTGCCTGGGCCAGGAACTGGCCGGCGGGCTGGCCCCCGAGGCGGGCGCCGACCCCTCCGACCACCTGGCGGGGGCCATCGTCACCATGGCCCGCATCCTCCTCGAGCACGGCGCCCGACCGGACCCGACCGACCCGCCCGAGCGTGATCCCGAGTCCATCCGGCCCCACTTCGGCAGGTACCCGGTGGTCTTCGATCCCGACCTGACCTGACGGCGTGAGCGGCCCGGACGCCGATCCGGCGCCCCTACGCCCCGGCGTCGTCTGGGCTGTGGCCAGCCTGGCCCTGCTCATGAACACGCTCGACGCGTCGATCGTCAACGTGGCCCTGCCGACGATCCGTCGTGACCTGGGTGCGAACATCTCGGAGTTGCAGTGGGTGGTCGACGCCTACACGCTCGCCCTGGCCGCGCTGTTGCTGTCGGCCGGGACGGCCGGAGACCGCTTCGGCCACCGGCGTGCGGCCGCTGCCGGCATGGCCGTGTTCGTGGCCGCATCGGCCGCGTGCGGCGCCGCCCCGGGAGCCGGGCTCCTGGTCGCGGCCCGGGCCGCCCAGGGAGTGGGCGCCGCCCTGCTGATGGCGTCGACCTTGTCCCTCCTCACGGTGGCCTTTCCCGATCAGCGCCGCCGGGCCCGGGCCATCGGCTGGTGGGCAGTCTTCTCCGGCGTCGGGTTCTCCGCCGGCCCCCCGGTGGGGGGCGTGCTCGTCACCTACCTGGGATGGCGGTCCGTGTTCCTCGTCAACGTCGTCCCCGGGCTGGCCTGCCTTGCCCTGCTGCGCACCGGCGTCGGCGAGACGCCGAGGGCGCACGCACATCCCATCGACTGGCGGGGCCAGGCCCTCGCCTGCATCGGCCTCGGATCTGCCATGTTCGGCATCATCGAGGGGCCGGCCGACGGCTGGACGTCACCGGCCGTGGTCAGCGCGCTGGCCGTGGCCGCCGTGGCTGCCGTGGCGTCCGTCCGGACCGAGCTGGCGCTCCCGGCGCCCATGGTCGAGCTCCGCCTCTTCGACCGGAACTCGGTGCGTTCGGGTGCGCTCGCCGCCCTGGCGTACCCGTTCGGGTTCCTCGGGATGCTGTTCGTGCTCAACCTCTACCTGCAGGTCGCGCAGGGTCGCACGCCCCTGGCCGTGGGGGCGCTCTTCCTACCGATGTCGACCGCCGTCTTCGCCATCGGCCCGCTGGCGGGGCGGATCACCGCCCGGCGGGGACCGCGGCTGCCGCTGGCCACCGGGCTGGCGCTCCAGGCGACGGGAGCGCTCCTACTCCTGGGGGCTGGCCCGGCCACCCCCTACGGGGAGCTGGTGCCGTCCTTCGTCCTCCTCGGCGCAGGCTCCAGCCTGGCAGCCACCCCGGCCATCGCCATCGTGCTCGGTGCCACCCCTGACCGCGCCGGCATGGGGTCGGGACTGGTCAACGCCCTGCGGCAACTCGGTGCCGCATGCGGCGTGGCCGTCCTCGGCAGCATCGCCGGACCACCCGGTGCTGCCGGCTTCGTCGGGCGCCTGCACGTGGCGGCCGTCCTCGCCGCGGCCGCACCAGCCCTGGCCGCCGTGGCAGCGCTCTCCGTGCGCCAGCGGCAACCGGTCGGCGCCGGGCGGTGAGCCGGTCGGGCCCGGGAGCGGCCCCGCCGATCAGTGCGTCCGGGCCCGTCGCCGCTCGAGTCCGGGGGCGCCGCGCCCCGTCTGGAGGAACTGGAGGGCGACGTCGTTGTCCCACACCTCGTCCACCTGGCTGGTCCCCATCCGCTCGACCAGGGCCTGCATGGCGATGTCGTGGCGCACGAACTCGACGGCGACCAGCACCACCGCGGGGTCGTCCGACCAGACGGCCCACATGCTGTCCGGTACGGCACCGCCGATGAGGACGCTGCGGCGATCAGCCGCCACCACGAGCAGCCGGGCGCCGGTCCGGGCCAGAACGACCTCGGGGGCCGAGAACTGATGGACGAAGTGGTGGCCGACCGACTCGCTCAGTTCCCCGAACGACATGACGACGACCCGTAGTCCTCTCCTTTCCGCCTTCCTGAGGGAGGGAACCAGCCCTTCGGCCTCGTCGGGCCATGCCGAGACGTACAGCTCCTCCTCCGCCTGTTCGATCAGGTCGATGGCGTGCTCGATGGCCCGGCGCCGCCCTTCGATGTGATGAACGAGGCTCGCCTGAGGGGTGGCTGATATCAAAGGAAGGCTGCGCGAAAGCGTGTCGATCGTCACGTCGAACTCCCGCTTCACACGGGAAAGCAGGGACTCGGCCGAAAGCGCGACGTAGTGGGTGCCCGGACTGTCGACAAGCTTGACCTCAAAGGCCGCACTGCGTTCCACCAGCTTGGTGAGCGTCTGGTAGACGGTGCTGCGCGGGACCCCGGACTCCTTTGCCACTTCGTAGCCGTTAAGGGGTCGCCCGGCAGCCAACATTGCGAGGTAGGCCTTTGCCTCATAACCGGACATTCCGAGTTCCCGCAATTGCTCCACCAGCGACGTCGGCATGGGGTGAGCGTATCCCATCGACGCCTGATGAGCCCATGGAAATTCCGCGCCCGCCTGACGGGACCGGCCGGCGCCGGTCCCGGCGCGGGCCGCCCGGTCGAAAGAGCGGCGTTAGGCAGTTGACGACTATTCGCCCCCGGCGTTAGCGTACGAAGGCAGGTGTTCCCGAGGGGGATGCGGTGGCGGGGCCGCAGGCGGAACGAACGGAGTGTGCATGACAACGACGAGGCCGTCGCCCGCGGCGAGTGCGGTCGACCCGCAGACGTTCAGCCTGGATGACAAGTACCGGGTGGAGGAGGGGACGGTGCTGCTCACCGGGGTCCAGGCCCTGGTGCGGCTGGTCTTCGACCAGGTGCGGGCCGACCGGCGCGGCGGCCTGCGCACCGCTGCGTTCGTCAGCGGCTACCCGGGCTCGCCACTCGGCGGGTTCGACCTGGCCCTCCAGCGCACCGGCCGCTACCTCGCCGAGCACGACGTCACCTGGGTGCCGGGGGTCAACGAGGACCTCGCCGCCACTGCCGTGTGGGGCAGCCAGCAGGACCACCTGGCGCCCCTCGCCCACCACGACGGCGTGGTGGGCATGTGGTACGGCAAGGCACCGGGGGTGGACCGCTGCGGGGACGTCTTCCGCCACGCCAACCTCCACGGTGTGGGGCGCAACGGCGGCGTGGTGTGCGCTGCCGGTGACGACCCGACGTCGAAGAGCTCGACGTTGCCGAGCGCCAGCGAGATCGCCTTCTACGACGCGATGATCCCGGTGCTGGTGCCGGGCAGTCCCGGCGAGATCCTGGATCTCGGCCGCCACGCCTTCGAGATCTCGCGGTTCTCGGGCTGTTGGACGGCGTTGAAGATCGTGACCAGCGTGGCCGACGGGCTCGGCATGGCCGAGGTCGGTCCATGGCGCCTCCAGACGTCGCACCCGACGCTCGAGTTCGACGGCCGACCGTGGCGCCACGTGCAGCAGCGCCGGCTGTTCGTCCCCGAGTCGCTCGAGATGGAGCGCGATCTCGCCTACCGCCGGCACGAGGCGGCCAAGGCATACGCCACGGCCAACGGGGTGAACCGCATCACCGTCGATCCCGCCGATGCCTGGCTCGGGATCATCGCTGCCGGCCGCACGTACTTCGAGGTCCGTGACGCCCTCGCCCAGCTCGGGCTGGACGACCGGGAGCTGGTCCGCCTCGGCGTGCGCCTCCTGAAGCTCGGCATGGTCTATCCGCTTGAGGAGCGGGCCGTCGAGACGCTGGCCCGTGGCGTGGACGAGGTCCTGGTGATCGAGGAGAAGCGGAGCTTCGTCGAGCAGTTCGTGCGGGAGATCCTCTACGCCCGGTCCGGGGCGCCGCGCCTGGTGGGCAAGCGGGATGAGCGTCGGGAGGTGCTCGTGCCGGCGGACGGCGAGCTCACCGCCGACCGGCTCGTTCCCGTTCTGGCCGCCCGGCTGGGCACGCGCCTCGACCTCCCCCGACCTGCTGGGGCGCCCCCGGGGCCCAACCGGAGCGCACCGGTGGCCGTCTCGCTCGGCCCGATACGTGGGGCGTCGGATCCGCCCCCGGCACGCACCGCCCACTTCTGCAGCGGGTGCCCGCACAACCGCTCCACGATCGACGTCTCCGGCTCGCCGGTGGGCGGGGGCGTCGGCTGCCATGCGATGGTCCTGTGGATGGACCGCGGCGTCACCAGTTACACCCACATGGGTGGTGAGGGCGCCCAGTGGATCGGCCGGTCGCACTTCACCGACACCCCCCACATGGTGCAGAACATGGGCGACGGCACCTTCTTCCACTCGGGGAGCATGGTGGTGCGGGCGGCCGTCGCCTCCGGGGTCAACATCACCTTCAAGATCCTCTACAACGGCGTCGTGGCCATGACCGGCGGCCAGGACCCCACCGGCCAGATGACCGTGCCGCAGCTGTGCCGGTTCCTGGAGATCGAGGGCGTGCAGCGGATCATCGTGTGCAGCGAGGAGCCCGGCAGGTACAGGCACCGGGACAACCGCCTGCCGCGGTCGGTGACCCTGTGGGACCGGGACCGGCTGGAGGACGCCGAGCGGGAGCTGGCCGGCACCGACGGCGTCACCGTCCTCGTCTACGACCAGGGGTGCGCCGCCGAGATGCGCCGGCTCCGCAAGCGGGGTCGCCTCCCGGAACGGACGACCCGGGTCGTGATCAACGAGCGGGTGTGCGAGGGCTGTGGCGACTGCGGGGCGAAGAGCAGCTGCCTGTCCGTCCACCCGGTCGAGACCGAGTTCGGTCGCAAGACCCGCATCCACCAGTCATCGTGCAACACCGACTACAGCTGCCTGGAGGGCGACTGCCCCTCGTTCGTCACCGTGCGGGCACCGGCCCCCGGCCGCCGCGCCCGCCGCTCCGGGGACGGCCCAGCCGGGCTGCCCGCACCGCCGCCACCACCGCTCGCTCCCATCGGGCCCGACGGCTTCAACCTCTACATGGCCGGGGTGGGCGGTACCGGGGTGGTGACGGTCAACCAGGTGGTGGCCACCGCAGCAGCGCTCGACGGGCTCAGCGTGACGGGCCTCGACCAGACCGGGCTGTCGCAGAAGGGCGGTCCCGTCGTCTCCCACCTCCGCCTGGCGGCCGCGCCCGTCGAGACGTCGAACGCGGTGGGGCCAGGTGCCGCCGACTGCCTGCTCGCCCTCGACCTCCTCGTGGCACTGGACGGTAAGAACCTGGTGCGGGCCGACCCGGCCAGGACCGCCATCGCGGCATCGTCCTCCGTGGTGCCGACGGCCCAGATGGTCATCGACAGTTCGGTCGCCTACCCGGCACCGGCCACCCTCATGCCCGCCCTCGAGGAGGCGTCACGGCCGGGTGCGTTCGTGCACCTCGACGCACTGCGGGTGGCCGAGGAGCTCTGCGGCGACCACATGGTCGCCAACATGGTCGTCCTGGGCGCGGCACTCCAGGCCGGGTTCCTGCCCCTGCAGCCCGCCTCGATCCAGCGAGCCGTCGAATTGAACGGCGTCGCCGTCGAGCGGAACATGCGGGCGCTCGCCGCCGGCCGCCTGGCGGTGGCCGACCCGGCCCGCCTGGCCAAGGCGCTCGACCGCGGAGCCGCCCGCCACCAGCGGGTCTCCCGCCGCGACGGCCGCGCTGCCGACCGCGCCGGTGCGCTGCTCGCCGGAACCCGCCTCGAGGGCGAGCTGGCCCGGGTGGTGCTGCGCCGGGCGGCCGAGCTCATCGACTACCAGGGGGAGCGGCTGGCACGTCGCTACGTGGAGGTGGTGCTGTCCGCCGCCGACGCCGAACGGGAGACCGGCACGGGATCGACCCGCCTCAGCGAGACGGTGGCGACGACCCTCTTCGCCCTGACCGCCTACAAGGACGAGTACGAGGTGGCCAGGCTCCATCTGCGCCCAGAGTTGCGCGATGCGGTTGCGTCAGCGGTGCCGGGTGCGACGGGTGTCCGCTTCCGGCTCCACCCACCGCTGCTGCGATCCCTGGGGATGCGTTCGAAGATCGCCATCCCCGCCCCGGTGGCCGTGCCCATGTTCGCCGTCCTGCGCTCGATGCGGGGCGTGCGGGGCACCCCGCTCGACCCCTTCGGCCACAGCCGCGTCCGGCGCCTGGAGCGGTCCCTGGTCGAGGAGTACACGGAGCTGGTGCGTGGACTGGCCCGGGACCTCACGCCGGAGCGCCTCGACGCCTCGATCGAGCTGGCGGGACTGGCTTCCATGGTGCGTGGGTACGAGACGATCAAAGAGGCCAATGCGGCCGCGTACCGCAGGGCTCTCGCTGAACGGCTCGCCGCCCTCGACGCAGCCATTCCAGCGCGGTGACGGTTGGGCCGATTTCCCACCGGGTGTCGGCAGGTTCTCTGACAGATCTGAGCCGGCGCCACGCGGCTACCCGGCCGGACGGCTGTCGGCCCGAGCCGCGGACGTGGTACCTCGACGCGGCGGCTCCCGTCCGGTGGCCGGTCGCCGCCGCGCCCCATGGGAGCCGACGACCTGGCCCGGCTCCGAAGGTCGCGTTCGACCGCTCGTCACGACATCCCAGGTCAGCGTGGTCAACTACGGACCACCGCCCTGGTCTGGGCCGCCGGAATCGAACGAATTCCAAAAGCGTAGGGTTGACACTGACTACGCACTCGCGTACTGTACGGGCACCACACGCATGTGGATGCGTACGACGCGAGTTCGGGCTGGGGGCGCGTCGCGCGGGCCACTGATTGGGAGGGATCGCACGCTGGTCGAGGGGGGAATTCCCGTACCCGATATGGGGTCGGTTTTCTTGTCGCAGCTCACGTCTGATTCCGAAACAGAACACTAGGAATTATCAACGCAGATATTCTGCGACTGAGGGGGGAGATTCATCCTTATGATGACCTTCAATGGCCACCGACGTCGGCGAGCAGCCGCAGCGGTGACGGCGCTGGCAGTCGGATCGCTGTTGGCAGCGTGTGGCAGCACGACGTCGAACGCGTCCGGTTCCGGTTCCGGTTCGAGCTCGAGCTCGAGCTCGGTCCCCGGGATCACGTCGAACACGATCACGATCGGCGCGACGGAGCCCATCACCGGCAAGGCCGCCACCGCCGGGCAGGGCCTGGAGGCGGGCATCAAGATCGCCACCCAGTACATCAACGCCCATGGCGGCGTGAACGGCAAGAAGATCAACGCCATCATCCTCGACGACGGGTTCATCCAGTCGCGCGAGATCGCCAACATCCGCCAGCTGGTGAGCCAGGACCACGTGTACGCGATCGTGGACCCCGCCGGTTCGCAGGGCATCGCCGGCACGTGGGACTTCATGAAGCAGGCGGGGACGCCGATGTGGGGACCCATCTCGCCCAGCGACCCCAAGCTGCCCAACGTGTACCTGCTCGTGGCGTCCAGGACGGCGCAGCAGGAGGTGGCCATCGACTACTTCGCCAAGCAGGGCCTGACCCGTATCGCCGCCATCGGAGAGGATGACGACCTCGGCCTGTCCCTGAAGGACGCCCTGGCCCAGCAGGTGCCGAAGCATCCGGGCATGAAGGTGGTCGCCAACGAGACGCTTCCGGTGTCGACCTCCGACGTCTCGGCCGCCGTGCTGGCCGTGAAGAACGCCAACCCGCAGGCGCTCATCATCAGCACCAACAACACCTCGGTCGGCCTCATCCTGAAGGAGATGGGCAACCTCGGCCTGCACATCCCGGCGTACGCAGACCAGGGTGCGGCCAACACCGGTGGCGTCGGCGCCGTCGGCCCGGCCGGCAGTGCTGCCAACGGGTTCCTGGGCGGTCTCCAGGTGGACCTGCCCACCAGCAACACCCAGGCTGTCCAGACATGGCGTGCCCAGGCGCAGCAGTACAGCGGACCGCAAGGCCTGAGCGCATTCTCCCTGCAGACCTACATGCAGGAGATGGCGTTCGTCGAAGTCCTCAAGCGCATGGGATCGGACTACAGCTGGTCCAACTTCCAGAAGACGGCCAACGGTCTGGCGAGCAACCCCATCACCCTGGGTGCCCTCCCGCCGATCGCCTGCGGACCGCTCCCCGACGGCCACACCTGTGGAAACCAGTCGGAGATCGCCAAGTTCGATGCGACAACCCAGACATGGTCGGTGATCCAGGGCTTCACCGCTCCCCAGAGCTAGTCGTCGGAGCCCGGACCGGGCCTCGAACGAGATGACGGGGTGGGGTCGACCCGTGGATCCGGAACGCATCGCCGGATACCACGGGTCGGTCCCACCTCCGACTCGTACCGAGCCTGGTCGAGGGGCGAGAGCCGCGGAGGCAGCATGCTGCAGTACATCATCAACGGCCTGCAGAGCGGCAGCTGGTACAGCCTGCTCGCAGTGTCGATCGTCATCGTCATGAAGGCATCGGACGTGCCGAATTTCGCCGTGGCCAACATGGGCCTGGTCGGCGCCTTCCTCGCCTACTCCTTCGTCAGCGCCCACCTGCCCTTCGGGGTCGCCGTGGTGCTCGGCCTACTCGGGGCCGCCCTGTTCGGGGTGATCATCGACCGGGCGGTCATCCAGCGCCTGGGGGACAAGGGGCACTTCCCCCTGCTGCTGATGACCATCGGCATCAGCCTCAGCCTGGCCGCCGCGCTCGAGCTGATCTGGGGCACCAACTCCCTGTCGCTCAACGCGCCGTGGTCGAACAAGACGGTCCACCTGGCTGGCCAGATCATCAACTGGGACGGCATCGTCACCATCGCCACCGGGCTGGTCATCGCCATCGCCATCACCTGGTTCTTCCACACGACCGCCGGCGTGCGCATGCGCGCGGTGGCCGAGAACCGGAGTGCGGCCCGCCTGGTCGGCGTCCGCATCAGCCGGGTGTCCGGACTGGCCTGGGGGATCGGCACGGCAGTCGCCGCCCTGGCCATGATCCTCCAGACCGAGTCGTCGGTACTCTCCTACACGGCCGGCGACGCGCTCCTCGTCCCCGCGTTCGTGGCCGCCACCGCGGCCGGGTTCACCTCGCCCGTCGGCGCGTACGTTGCCGGGCTGGTGATCGGCGTGCTCGAGAACCTGACCGGCGGGTACATCTCGACCGCGCTGCAGTCGGTGGTCGCCCTCGTCGTCGTCGTGCTCATCCTGCTCCTGCGCCCGAGTGGCTTCACCCGCACCGCCCTGGCGCGGCGCGAGGTGTGAGGCCGGAGAGTTGCCTGACATGCCCCCTCACGATCTGCTCCCCGACGGCAACCGGCGTGGCCGTCGTTGGGCGAAGCTGGCGTCGCTGATCGTCCTGATCACCCTGCTCGCCGTGGTCCCGCCGGCGATGAACAGCTACGACCAGTACCTGATCACCCTCACCCTCGTCTACGCCATCACCACCCTCGGCCTCAACGTGCTCATCGGCTGGACCGGTCAGCTGTCGCTGGCCCACGCAGGGGTCTTCGGGCTCGGCGCGTACCTCAGCACCATCCTGATCCAGCACGGGTGGGGCTTCGTCCCCTCGCTGCTCGTCGCCGGGCTCGGCTCGGCGATCGTCGGCGGGCTGGTCGTCTTCCCGGCCCTGCGCTTCAGCGGTTTCACCCTCGCCGTGGCCTCACTGGCGTTCGCGTCGGTCATCGTCCAGCTCTTCGACAACGGTGGCTCGGTCACCGGCGGTGGCGGTGGCCTCGCCGTGCCCGTGTTCCAGTTCAGCGGGCTCAGCCAGACGATGAGCACCTACTACGTGACGCTCATCTCCACCGTCCTCTGCTTCGTGGTGGCGCACCGCATGCGCCACCTGCGGTTCGGAAGGGTGGCGTTCTCCATCCGCGACACGGAGATCGCCGCCGTCGTGAGCGGGATCAGGGTGGTCCGCTACAAGGTCTTCGTCTTCGCGTTCGCCGCCTTCCTCGGCGCCATCGGCGGAGCCCTCTACGCCCAGCTCGAGACGTTCATCTTCCCCGTCATGTTCAGCACCAACACCCTGGTGCTGATGCTCGTCATGCTGTTCCTCGGCGGCGCCAGCTCGCTGTACGGCCCGATCTTCGGTGCCATCTTCGCCGTGGTCATGGTCGAGCTCCTCCAGTCGTTCGGCAGCTACCAGGACCTCCTCTACGGGCTCCTGCTCATGCTGGTCATCGGTGTCCTCCCGGGGGGCATGGCGTCCCTGCCCGAGCGACTCCGGACCAGCCACCTCCTCGGGCGCGCCGTCCGGGGCGTGGCGTCACGGTTCGGCCGCGGCCGTCAGGACGAGGCGACGGCCGCCTCCCCGGTTCCACCGACCGCTACCGGGTCGTCGCTGGTGGACGACCCGGGCGACGGCGTCGAGAGCGGGGTGGCCTGATGGCCGAGTCGCCAGCGAAGGGGACAGGAGACGTGGGCGGCAGCATCGCCTGGGACGACGTGAGCGTCGCCTTCGGCAGCAACCAGGTGCTCGACGGGGTCTCGCTGTCGTTCTCATCCGGTTTCAACGGCCTGATCGGGCCCAACGGTGCCGGGAAGACCACGTGCTTCAACGTCGCCAGCGGGTTCGTGGCGCCGAGCTCGGGGCAGGTCAGACTGAACGGGACCGACGTCCGCGGCCTCAGTGCGGTCAAGCGGTCCCGGGCGGGGCTGGCCCGAACCTTCCAGACCCCCCGCCTGGTGCTCGAGATGACCGTTCTCGAGAACGTGCTGGTCGGCACCGAGCGGCAGCATCGCGCCGGGCACGTGCGCGAGGTGCTCAGCTTCCCCCGTGCCCGCCGCGAGGCGAGGGAGCTGGCCGACATGTCGATGGACCTGCTCCGGAGGTTCGGGCTCGAGGGGGCGGCCGGCCAGCGTGCCGGGTCGCTGTCGTTGGGGAGCCAGAAGCTGGTGGAGGTGGCCCGGGCCCTCGCCACCCAGTCGACCGTGCTCCTCCTGGACGAGCCGGCTGCCGGCCTCAGTGCGTCGGACACCTCGGCGATGGTCGACGGGCTGCACCAGCTGGTCGAGGGGACGTCGCTGTGCGTCGTGATCGTCGAGCACGACCTCCAGCTCATCATGAGCCTGTGCTCGTCGGTGGCCGTGCTCGACTTCGGGCGCATCATCTCGCAGGGGACCCCGGAGATGATCCTGCAGGACAAGGCAGTGGTGGACGCGTACCTGGGAGCCGGCTTTGCTACTGGAGATTGAGAACGTCGTCGGCGGCTACGGCCGGGTGGAGATCCTCCACGGCGTGTCGCTCGGGGTCGAGGAGGGCGAGATCGTCAGCATCCTCGGAGCCAACGGCGCGGGTAAGACCACCCTGCTCCGGACGGTCTCGGCGCTGCTGCCCGCGTGGTCCGGTTCCATCCGCTTCGCCGGCAAGGAGCTCGTCGGGATGAAGACGGAGTCGATCGCCGCCCGCGGTCTCGGCCACCTGCCCGAGGGCCGGGGCATCTTCCAGATGCTCACCGTCCAGGAGAACTTCGACGTCGCCGCGTCGCTGCGCCGGGACTCGCGGGCCGAGGTCCGCAAGGACATCGCCCGGCTGCTCAGCGTGTTCCCGGCGCTCACCTCCAAGCTGAAGCACCCGGCGGCCCTCCTCTCCGGTGGGCAGCAGCAGATGCTCGCCCTGGCGCGGGCGCTGCTCGGCCGGCCCAAGCTGCTGATGATCGACGAGCTCTCGTTCGGGCTGGCCGCGGTGCTGGTCGAGGAGCTGTTCACCACCATCCAGCAGCTGCGCGACCAGGGAACCACCTTCCTCATCGTGGAGCAGAACGCCGGCGTCCTGGAGATCGCCGATCGTGTCTACGTGATGCGCGGCGGTCGCAACGAGGTGGCCGGCGCCGCATCCGAATTCGCCGAGAACCGCGACCTCCTGGTCCGCTCGTACCTGGGCGGATGAGCGGGCCACCCCGCGGCGCCCGCCCGCACCGCTGACGGTGGTGGGTCCCTCCCGCCGGCTCGGCCGGACCGTCAACGTGGCCGACGTGATGGCACTGGGCAGGCGGCGACTGCCCCGACTGGTGGCGGAATTCATCGACGGGGGCGCCGAGGACGAGGCGACCGTCGCCGCCAACCGGCGTGCGTTCGCCGACTGGGACTTCGCCCCCCGGGCCCTGGTGGGGGTGGCGCGCCGTTCGTTGGGTGTCACCGTCCTGGGCGAGCCGCTCGCCCTGCCGGTGGTGCTGTCCCCGACCGGCCTGGCCCGTCTCGCCCACCGTGAGGGCGAGGCGGCGGCGGCACGGGCGGCCGGGCAGGCGGGCACCGCCTTCACCCTGTCCACCGGATCGAGCTGCTCGATCGAGGAGGTGGCGTCGGCCGCCGCCGGGCCCCTGTGGTTCCAGCTCTACCTCTGGCGGGACCGGGCACTGGTCGAGCAGCTCCTGGACCGGGCGGCCGCAGCCGGCTACCGGGCCCTTGTCCTGACGGTCGACGTTCCCGTCATGGGGCGCCGGGAGCGGGACGTCCGCAACGGCATGACCATCCCACCGCGCTTCACGCCGGCCACCGCCCTCGACGTCCTGCGCAGACCGGCATGGCTGGCCGGCCTGGTGCGCGGCCCGAGCATCACCTTCGCCAACCTGGTCGGCGTGCCGGGACGGGGTCGGGGCGCCGCCG
Organism: Actinomycetes bacterium; assembly: GCA_021851885.1. GTDB lineage: Bacteria > Actinomycetota > Acidimicrobiia > Acidimicrobiales > JAMCQF01 > JAJZBS01. The sequence goes on from JAJZBS010000010.1 coordinate 38,059, forward strand.
AGCTCGGCCGCTACACCAACGAGGAGCTGGTCAATCCGGGTGCGGACTGGGAGACCCTGGCGTGGGTGCGGCACCGGTGGAGCGGGCCGCTGGCGGTCAAAGGCATCCTCCGCCCCGACGACGCCCGCCGTGCCGTCGATGCCGGCGCCGACGGGATCGTGGTCTCCAACCACGGAGGCCGCCAGCTCGACGGCGCCCTCCCGGCGTTGCGTGCGCTCCCGGCGGTGGTGGACGCGGTCGGTGGTCGGGCCGACGTGATCCTCGACGGCGGCGTCCGGCGCGGTGCCGACGTGGCCAAGGCGCTGGCCCTGGGGGCGAAGGCCGTCTCGATCGGGCGTCCCTACCTGATGGGACTGGCCGCCGCCGGCGAGCCCGGTGTGGCGGCGGTCCTCCGAATGCTGAGGGACGAGCTCGACTCGACCCTGGCCCTGCTCGGGTGCCCGTCTCCCTCCGGGCTCGACCGCGACCTGCTCGTACCGGCCGGCTGAGCCCGTCAGGCCTCCGCCGGCGCGGCGCTGATCCGGCGTACCCCGACCTGTTGGGTCAGGAGCACGAGGGCGACGACGGTCGACGCGGCAGGGACGTCCACGCCGAGCCGGCCGGCCAGGTCGACGACCGAGCCGGTGATGGCGCCGATCTCGACCTGGCGTCCCTGGATGATGTCGGTCGCCATCGACGTGTAGTGGTCCCCGGTGCCCTCGAAGGTGGCCACTGCATGGGCCCAACTGGCGTCGCGGTCGACGGGCACACCGGCGGCGTGGGCGACGGCGACGACCTCGTCGTGGAGGCGCTCGACCAGGCCCCGGGCCGGTTGCTCTGCCCAGGTGGCACCGACCGTCGCGCCGAGCAGCGCGCTGACCGGCCCCATGACGGCCAGGGCCAGCTTCTTCCAGATCTCCTGGTCGATCGCGTCGGTCGGCGACACCGGGAGGCCGGCCGCATCCATGTGCGCGGCCAGGGCCCGGGCGCCCTCGAGGGTGCCGCCGGGTGCTCGGGGGGGGCCGACGTGCGTCACCGACGCCCCCCGGGCGGTGCTGTCGCTCACGTAGACGACCCCGGGTGCCCGCCGCTCGGCACCGATGGTGGTGAGCCCGGGCAGGACCCGCTCGCTGCCGAACGAGGCTGCGAGCACGGTGTCGTTCCCCAGCCCGTTCTGCACGGTGGTGACCCATGTGCCCGGGCCGACAAGCGGCTCGGCCGTCCGGGCGGCCGCAGCGGTGTCGAATGCCTTGGTTGCCACGATCACGTGGTCGCAGTGGCCGACGGACGCCGGATGGACGGTCGCCTCGAGCGGCGTGTGCCACGTGCGTCCGTCGGGCAGGTCGATGCGCAGCCCGTCGGTGGTGATGGCGTCGACGTGTGCGGGCGACCGACCGACCAGGACCACGTCGGAGCCCGACCTGGCCAGCAGGCCGGCGATCGCCGTACCGATCCCTCCTGCCCCGACGACGGCGATCGTTGCCATGGTTGTCCCCCTCGTTCCGGTGGCGGGTGTGCCCGGTGGGACGCGGCCTGCAGGGTCCCGTGTCCTCCGGCCGAGCCGAGCGTAGCAATAAGACTAGCCACGTAACGGTGTCGGGGTTACTATGACACCTGTTGCACAGTCAGTTCGGTGCCCGGGGGGGACGCAGGCGGCAGCTCCGGGTCGTCGTCCGGCGAGAGGAGCCCCATGCCAGCCACTCCGGTCATTCCCGAGCACGTGCTCGACGATCCCAAGTTCCGCATCGCAGCGGCCCGCCGCATGCTCCACCGCGAAGGGCTCGACAGCCAGATCGGTGGTCACGTCAGCCTGCGCGTCCCCGGCGAGGACGCCTTCTGGGTCACGCCCTACCAGTACTTCGACGAGACCCTGCCCGAACACGTGAGCAAGGTCGGGTTCGACCTGACCGTGCTCGAACCGGGCACGCTGCCCGCCTCGCCGGGGATCAACTTCCACGCCAGCGTGATGATGGCCCGCCCCGACGTCAACTGCGTGATCCACACCCACGCCCGCAACATGTCGGTCCTGACCACCACGGGCGAGCCATTCGGCAACTACTACACGTACGCGGCCCTCTTCCAGGACGACGTCGCCTATTTCCGCGATGACATCACGCTCACCCCCGATGAGGAGGGCGAGGCCATCGCCGCCGCCCTGGGCGACAAGCGTGTGGCGCTCATGAGCCACCACGGCTCGGTCCATGCCGGCGACACGCTGGAACGGACCGTGGCCGAGGCCATCGTGTTCGAGCTGTGCTGCGGCTACCAGCTGGCCGCCATGGCGGTCGGCGGCAAGCCGCTCGACGAGGAGACGGCGCGTACCTACCGCCGGGCCTACCTGAAGAACGAGTTCCGGGAGCTGATCTGGGAAGCCAACTTCCGGCGCATCCGCCGGTCCGACCCCGACCTGTTCGAAGCGGTCGGGCTCTGACGACCCCGGTGGGCACCTACGAGCTCCGGCCGCTGCCCGAGCAGCTGGCCGCGCTGCTCGCCGGTGAGCGCCCCGACGCACTGGACCTCGTCGCCCGGGAGCACGCCTCGTGGCACGAGCTCCACGACCGTCTGATCGCCATCATCGTCGCCTTCCTCGACGACGCCGTCGAGCGGGGCGAGGAGCTGGGTCCGCTGCTCGAGCGGGTCGTGGGCCGGTCCTCGGTAGGTGTCGACGCACTGGTGGGCCAGGTCCCGGCACCTGAAGCGGTGGCGACCCTGCTGCGCGCCCACCACTCGGTCGGCACCGGTGCCGACGAGCCGGACGGCACCGCCGTCTTCGACCATGCGTGCGGCACCGGGCTGGCCTGGTGGCGCGCCAATCCGGACGCGCCGACCGTGGCGGACGGCGAGGTGGCCGGCGTGCCGGGGGGCGTGCCGCGCTACTGCGCCCGCTGCATCACGACCATCGACTCGTTCTCCGGTGGCCGGTGGCGGGTCCGGCCCCCGGCCGGCCCGGCCGGCACGTGCCGCTGGGAGGTGGACCGGGCCGGTCCTTCCCCGGCCTGAACCCGGCGGGCGGGGCGGGCGGGGACGGCGTGGTGGCTACGCGTTCGTGGTCCCCAGCCCGAGACCGCCGTCGACGACCAGCACCGAGCCGGTCGTCCACTCCGCACGGGCCAGGTACTCGATGCCCTCGGCGATCTCCTCGGGCGTGCCGGGCCGCCCCAGCGCATGGGCGGGCCCGAGCGCTTCGAGACGCTCCTTCGCGGCGGTGTCGTCGAACAGCCCGGCCCGCTGGTTCAGCTCGCTGAACACGCCGCCGGGGCGGATGCAGCTGACCCGCACGCCCTTCGGGCCGAGCTCGGCGGCCAGCACCCCGGTGGCCGCTTCGAGCGCGCCCTTGGTCGCCGCGTAGGGCGACGCGCCGGGGAACGCCCGCTTGATGTGGACCGAGCCGAAGAAGATGACGCAGCCCCTGCTGGCCACCAGGTACGGCAGCGCTTCGCCGGTGAGCATCATGGCGCCGACCACGTTGCTGTGGAACGTCTCGAGCAGGCGGGCCTCGTCCAGGGCGTCGATGTCGCCGCGGTACATGTTCGCCGCCGCGTTCACCAGGACCTCGATGCCGTCCCCATGGGCCGCCGCCGTCTCGATGATCCGGGTCCGGTCGCTGGCCACGGTGACGTCGGCGACCACCCACGCGCACCGCTCGCCCAGCTCGTCCGCCAGCGCCCGCACCCGGTCCTCCCGGCGGCCGCAGACGGTCACCCGGGCACCGCCGGCCACCAGGTGCCGGGCCGTGCCCGCCCCGATGCCCGTGCCGCCGCCGGTGATGACCACCGACATCCCTTCCAGGTCACGCATGGTCGTCCTCGATTCGTCCGTCTCGTAGGTGGTGAGGGTCATGCAGTTGGTGCCGACGGCCGACCCTGTCCCTGCCGCCGGTCGGGCGGTCGGTGGGCGTGCTCAGCACTCCTGGCTCGTCGATCGCCACCCTCACTGTGCCGTGTAGCCGCCGTCGACAGCGAACATGGCGCCGGTCACGTACCCGGAAGCGTCGGACAGCAGGAACGCGGCCATGGCCGCGATGTCGGTGGGCTCGCCCGGCCGTCCCAGGGGGATCCGGTCGGCGAACCACGCCTGCTGGTCCGCATCGGCGAGCCGCTCGGCCGTCATCGGGGTCCGGATCAACCCGGGGACGATGCCGTTCACCCGAACGCCGATCGGTGCCAGCTCGACGGCGGCCGCCCGTGTCATCGCCGCCACCGCGCCCTTCGCCGCCACGTAGTGGATCTGCCCGGCCACCGCGTGGGTGGCCACCGTGGAAGCGATGGTCACCACCGCTGCCGGCCTGCCGTCCTGCCGGCACCGGCGCCCCAGGCCCCGGAGCCCCAGGAACAGCCCACGGACGTGGATGTCGACGGTGCGATCGAACTCGTCGGCATCGAGGTCGAGGAGCGGCGTCCGGATGCGGATGCCCGCGCAGTTGACCAGGCCGTCGATGGGCCAGTGGGCGTCGAGCAGGTCCTCCCACCCCTGCTCGTCGGTCACGTCGAGCGGGGCGATGCCGTCACCGGGTCGCACGTCGGCCCGCACGACCTGCCAGCCGTCGCGCTCGAGGCGCTCGGCGGTCGCCGCCCCGATGCCCGAGCCGCCTCCGGTGACGAGGGCTCGCTGGTCCATGGTCTCCTCCCCGATCGCGGGCACACCCGTCGGTGCGGCCGGTATGCCGGCCCGGACCGACGTTGCCGGCTGGTCGACCCACGGAACCTAGCACGCAGCCACGCCGGGCACTCGCAAGTAGTTAAGCAACTGACTACGCTACGGGGGCAACAGCGGCATCGCTCGAGGTGCTGTGTGTCGGGCCCGATGGGGCTCGTGGGGAGGGACAATGCAGGATCCACGACGCCGCGCCGCGGAGTCCGGGTGCGAAGTGATCGTGCTCGGGACCGGGCCCGGCGGTATGGCTGCGACAGCGGCTGCTGTCCACGCCGGAGCCACGGTCACGGTGGTCGAGCCCGAGCAGCGCATCGGTGGCAACGCCATCTACTCGACGGGCTACCTGGCCTTCGTCCGCTCGGCCGCCCAGGAGCAGCAGGGCATCCACGACAGCGAGGATGCGTTCGTCGACGACGCGTTGCGCATGGCCGAACTGGCTGGTGAGGACTACGGCATCCTGTGCGACGAGAGCCTGGTCCGGCTGTTCGCACGGGAGTCGGCGGCGACCTACCGCCAGCTGGTGGAGGGCGGTGTGCGCTTCGCCCGCTTCATCCCGAGACCGAGGCAGCACACGACGGACCGGATGCTGGCGGTGGAGGACCCGACGACACTGGCCAGGCCGTTCGAGCCGGTCTTCGCCGACCCCCGGGTCACGACGCTGTTCGGCACCGTGGGCGAGCGCCTCATCGTCGAGGGGGGGCGGGTCGCCGGTGTGATCGCCCGCCCCCGGACGGGGAGCGCCCTGGCCGGCGACGAGCGCTACGGCGAGCCGATGGAGCTGCGTGCCCGTCACGGTGTGGTCCTGGCCACCGGTGGTTACCAGGCCAATCCGGCCCTGCGCCGCCGGTACCAGCCCGGCTACCTGGCCGCCGGTCCCTACCTGGGCATCGACAGCTGCCGGGGGGACGGTCACCTGATGGGCCAGGCGGTCGGCGGGGACCTCATCAACATGACCTACGTGCCGCCCCTCGTCATGGTCGGTTCCGCGCTGGTCGAGGACACCATCGCGGTCAACCGGGACGGCGTCCGGTTCCACGACGAGGCCGGGCCCTACGAGGAACGGGTGCGGGCCCTGCTCGCGCAGCCCGACCGCGCCGGCTGGTACCTCTTCGACGCCGTCACCGCCGGCGGCAAGGCCCACCTCATCGACCAGATGCCGGAGCCGCCGGTGACCGCGCCCACCGTGCGCGAGCTGGCGGCGGCCGTCGGGTGTGCCCCGGGCATCCTCGAGGAGTCGGTCCGGGAGTGGAACGCCATGCTGGCCACCGGCACCGACCGCGATCCCGCCTTCGGCCGGGTGGTCCTCCCCGCCGGGCACCGTCCCCTGGCGGTGGCGCCCTTCAGTGCCGTGCCCATGGTCGTGGGGGTGAACTTCGTCTCCGGCGGGTTCTCGGTGACCGAGGACCTACAGGTGATCGACGTCTTCGGGTCGCCCATCCGGGGGCTGTTCGCCGCCGGGGACTGCGTCGGCGGCTTCAACCCGACCGCCGACCTCGGTGGGATCCGCATCGCCGGTGGGTTCACGCTGGGGCGACTGGCTGGTGATGCCGCAGCGCGGGGCGTGCACGGTACGGGGCGCTACCCGACAGCTCAGCACCGGGTGCGTCCGAGCACGGTGCACCGGGAGGTCGAGATCGTCCACGTGACCGGCCAGGCGCGTTGATGCCCCGGACGTCAGGTGAGGGCGAACAGGCGGCGGGCGTTGCCGCCGAGGATCGCTGCCTTGTCGGCGCTGCTTATGGCGAGCCCGTCGACCATCTCGACCGATCGCTCCTCCTGGTCCCATCCGGCGAAGTTGCACCCGTGCAGCACCCGGTCAGCCCCCTGGGTGCCGACCAGGAACGCCAGCGCATCGGCGCGGTGCACGGCCGAGTCGAAGCTGAGCTGGGCCCACTGCTCCTCGAACGGCCGGCGCAGCAGCCCCGGCCCCCACGGGCGTTTGGCCAGGCCGGCCTGGAGGCGCCCCATCTGGTAGGGGGCGAACCCCCCGCCGTGTGCGACGTGGACCGACAGCCCGGGATGGCGGTCGAGCACGCCGCCGAGGAGCAGGTGGGCCACGGCCATCCCCTCGTCGACCAGGAACCCGTAGAGCACGTCGAGGTCCCAGGGGGCGAACAGGGGGTCGCCGGGGTGGTCCACGGTCCTGGGCGCCGGGTGGACCGCCACCGGCACGCCGAGGCGTTCGTGCTCGGCCCAGAGCTCCTCGAAGCGGGGATCGGAGAGGGGCACCCCGTCCACGTCCGTGCCGATGTAGGACCCGACCAGGCCGAGGTCGCCGACGGCCCGTCCGAGCTCTCGTGCCGCCGCCTCCGGGTCCTGCAGGGGGAGGCTGGCGAAGCCGGCGAGCTGGTGATGGGAGCGGGCGATCTCGGCCACCAGGTCGTTGTGGCGCTGGTTGAAGTCCAAGGCCACCCCGATCGGCTCCCGGTAGAAGTAGGTGATGGGGTTGGGGGAGACGATCTGCCGGTCGATCCCCAGCCGGCCCATGTGCTCGAGGCGCCGCTCGACGTCGGAGAAGGGACTGTCGACGAAGCGCACGTTCTCGAGCACGTAGCTCCCCGCCCGGAAGAAGTGGACGCCGTCAGGACGTACGCCCATCTCGGGTCCGGACGTGCCGCAGCACCCCATGACCCCCGGCAGGAGGATGTGCGAGTGGACGTCGATGACCTCGCGCTGGCTGCTCATCGGAACCTCAGTTCTCGTCGCCGGTCGGCCGCCGTGCCCGGGCGCGGCCCGCTCACCGGCGTGCACCTTGCCCGTAGCCGGCACCGGCCAGCCACCGCCCGATCTCGGGCTCCACGGCGCGGTCCACGACCTCGATCCACAGACCCGACGGCGTCCGGTGGTAGGCGAACCGGCCCGGTTCTCCGTCCGGCCCAAGGTTGCGTACCTCGGCGGCGAACCCACTGGCCTGCAGGCGGTCGACGTCGGTGGCGAAGGCCGACGACCAGTAGCCCACGTGGTTCATGGCCAGGAACCGGGCACCCCAGATGTCCCCGCTGACCTCTTCGATGAGCTCGACATGGGGGGGACCGTCGACCGAGTACACGGCGAGGAGCTCCGCCGTGCGCCGCTCGCCGGCGACGAGCACGTCGACCACCCGGGTGGCGACGCTCGCCCACCGGAGCCCGAACGCCTGCGTGTACGCGGCCATGGCGGCGGCGATGTCGTCCACGACGAACCCCGCGTGGAACAGGTCGAGCCCGCACGGGGTGCCCGGAGGTTCATGCACGCGGATCACATCCCGATCTCATGGGAGCAATCTACGCGGATAAATCTCAATCTGTCCAGACCGTATGCACACATTTCCTGTGAATCTATAGCGATCCGATCAACGCTATATAGAAAGTATTGACGCGCCCAATGTTCAGAAACAATGCCAGCAGGATCAGCGAGGGGGTGGACCACCGTTATAAGTGGATCGCCCTGTCCAACACCACCCTCGGCGTCCTGATCGCGCAGATCGACGCGTCGATCGTCCTCATCGCGCTCCCCAACATCTTCCGGGGCATCCACATGGACCCGCTCCAGCGGGCCAACAGCTTCTACCTGTTGTGGATGATCCTCGGGTTCCTCGTCGTCACCAGCGTGCTGGTCGTGAGCGTCGGGCGGCTGGGCGACATGTACGGGCGGGTCCGCATGTACAACGCGGGGTTCGCCATCTACACCGTGTTCTCCCTCCTCCTCTCCGTGACGTGGGCATCGGGTCGCGCTGGTGCCATCTGGCTGCTCGTCATGCGGGTGTTCCAGGGTGTCGGGGCGGCATTTCTCTTGGCGAACGCAGCTGCAATCCTCACCGATGCATTCCCATCCCACGAGCGGGGTATGGCGCTCGGTCTGAACCAGATCGCCTCGGTGGCGGGCCTGTTCATCGGACTGCTCGTCGGGGGGCTCCTGGCGCCGGTCAACTGGCGCCTCATCTTCCTGGTGTCGGTGCCGGTGGGTGTCTTCGGGACACTCTGGGCCTACGTGAAGCTCCGGGAGCTGGGCCGTGTCCGGAGGGAGCCGATCGACTGGGCGGGCAATGTCGCGTTCGCTGCCGGCCTGGTGCTCCTCATGGCCGGCATGACCTACGGGATCGAACCGTCCGGCCGCCATTCCATGGGCTGGTCGAGTCCGTGGGTGGTCGGTGCCATCGCCGGCGGCACGGCGCTCCTGGCCGTGTTCGTCGTTCTCGAGCGGCACACGGACCATCCCATGTTCGACCTCGGCCTGCTGCGCATCCGGGCCTTCGCCGGGGGTCTGGCGTCCAACTACCTGGTCTCGCTCGGCCGGGGCGGCCTGATGTTCATCCTGATCATCTGGCTCCAGGGCGTCTGGCTGCCGCTCCACGGTGTGGACTTCGCCCGGACGCCCCTGTGGGCGGGAGTGGCCCTCATCCCCATGATCCTCGGGTTCGTGGTGGCGGGCCCGCTCTTCGGCGTGCTCACCGACCGGTTCGGTGCGCGGGCGATCGCGACGGGCGGGGCACTGGGCACGGCGGCGACCTTCGTGGCCTTCGACCGCATACCGGTCGACTTCCCCTACCCCGCGTTCGCCGTCCTGTTGTTCGCCAATGCGCTTGCCGTGGGCGCCTTCGTGGTCTCCAACCGGGCTGCCGTCATGAACAGCCTGCCCGCCCGGTACCGCGGCGTCGGGTCGGGCATGAACCAGACGGCCCAGAGCACCGCCCAGGTCCTCTCGATCGGCATCTTCTTCACCCTGATGGTCGTCGGGATGGAGCACCGGCTACCGGGGACGCTGGCCCGCGGGCTGGCCGCACAGGGCGTGCCCTCCCCGGCCGCAGTCCACGTGGCCCACCTGCCGCCGGTGTCGATGCTGCTGTCCGCGTTCCTCGGGTACAACCCGATGCACCACCTGCTCGGGGCGGCCACCCTTGCCCACCTCCCGGCCGGCCGGGCCTCGGTGGTGACGGGTCGCCGGTTCCTGCCCTCGCTCATCGAGGGACCGTTCCGCCAAGGACTCCACGACGCGTTCGTGTTCGGGATGGTCGTGTGCCTGGTGGCTGCGGCCGCCTCGTGGTCTCGCGGCCGCCATGTCCACGGGCCGGCGACGGGTGACGGCCCCGCGCCCCGACATGACGAGCGCACGGTGGAGGCGCGATCGCCGGCGCCGGCGGAGTCGGCGCCGGCGGAGTCGGCAGCGGCAGCGGCAGCGGCAGCGGCAGCGGCAGACGGCGAACATGCCGGTCGGGCCTGACGAGCGGGCCCGAACGGCCCGGCCCCTAGGCGCCGGCCGGCGTCCCGGTGGCGCTCGCCAGGGCTCCCGTCGCCATCTGGCGCAGGAGCCCCGACATTGCGGTGCGGTCGAGGCGGGCGCTGTGGGGCGTGGAGTTGATGAGGCCGAACACGGCATGGGCGGCGGCCCGTGCCGTGTCGTCGTCCACCGGACGGTACAGGGCGCGGATGGCGTCCACCCAGATCTCGACGTACTGGCGCTGGAGCCTGCGCACCGTCCGCTGCTCGGGGCCGGTCAGGCTGGCCAGGTCCCGGCTCTGGACGGTGATGAGGGCCGGGTTCTCCAGGGCGAAGGAGACGTGCCAGTCGATCAGGGAGTCGAGGGCCCCCTCCGGGTCGACGGCGGCCTCGACCCGTACCCGGCCGCCGTCGAGCAACGAGCGGCTGATCCCGACCAGCAGGGCGGCCAGCACGGCGTCCTTGCTCTCGAAGTAGCGGTAGAGGGCCGGGCCGGTCAGTCCCAGGGCGGAGCCCAGGTCGTCGATCGACACGCCGTGGAAGCCGCGCTCGGCGAACAGCGGGGCGGCGACCTCCAGGATCTGGTCACGCCGCGATCCGCCCGGGTCGGGTGCGGGGGCGGCGGCCGGCTTGCGGTCGGCACGGGGCACCCGTGCATCGTAGAGGGTGGACGGAACCGTGAACGATCGCTAACATGAGGCCAGCCATTAACGATCGTTAACGGCTGCCGGCTGTGGGAGGCTGGCAGCAGGAGCAGGCAGTAGGAGCAGGCGGCAGCGCAGGGGAGGAGCGATGACAGCCGGCCACGACTACCCGGTGCTGGCGTGCTCGGCGCCGACCCACGGCGACGCCTTCGATGCCAACGCCGCCGCCCACGGCGCGCTGGCCACCGAGCTCACCGACCGCCTCGAACGGGCGCGGGCCGGTGGGCCGGAGGAGGCGAGGGTGCGCCACCAGTCCCGGGGCAAGCTCCTGCCCCGTGCCCGCATCGACCGCCTGCTCGACGCCGGGTCGCCCTTCCTGGAGCTGTCGCCCCTGGCCGCCACCGGGATGTACGGCGACGAGGCCCCGGCGGCGGGGATCATCACCGGGATCGGGCGCGTGTCCGGCCGGGAGTGCGTGGTGGTGGCCAACGACGCCACCGTCAAGGGCGGCAGCTACTACCCGATGACGGTGAAGAAGCACCTCCGGGCCCAGGAGGTGGCACTGGCCAACCGGCTGCCGTGCATCTACCTGGTCGACTCCGGCGGCGCCAACCTCCCCCGCCAGGACGAGGTCTTCCCCGACCGCGACCACTTCGGCCGCATCTTCTACAACCAGGCGACGATGTCGGCACGCGGCATCCCCCAGCTGGCCGCCGTCCTCGGCTCGTGCACGGCCGGCGGCGCCTACGTGCCGGCCATGAGCGACGAGGCGGTCATCGTGGCCAACCAGGGGACGATCTTCCTGGGCGGCCCGCCGCTGGTGAAGGCGGCCACCGGGGAGGTGGTCACCGCCGAGGAGCTCGGGGGCGGGGACGTCCACGCACGCATCTCGGGGGTCACCGACCACCTGGCGACCGACGACGCCGACGCCCTGGCCACCCTCCGCTCCATCGTCGCCACCCTGCCGCCGAAGGGCCCGCCCCCGTGGGGGGTGGAGGCACCCGAGGAGCCGGCCGCCGATCCGGGCGAGCTGGCCGGCGTGGTGCCGGCCGACACCCGCACCCCCTACGACGTCCGCGAGGTCGTCGCCCGCATCGTCGACGGGAGCCGGTTCCTCGAGTTCAAGGCCGAGTACGGCCGGACGCTCGTCACCGGGTTCGCCCGCATCCACGGCCACCCTGTCGGGATCGTGGCCAACAACGGCGTCCTCTTCAGCGAGTCCGCCCTGAAGGGCGCCCACTTCATCGAGCTGTGCGACCAGCGCCGGATCCCGCTCGTGTTCCTGCAGAACATCAGCGGGTTCATGGTCGGGCGCGAGTACGAGGCGGGGGGCATCGCCAAGCACGGCGCCAAGATGGTCACCGCGGTGGCCTGCGCCCGGGTGCCGAAGTTCACCGTCGTCATCGGCGGGTCGTTCGGTGCCGGCAACTACTCGATGTGTGGGCGGGCCTACTCGCCCCGGTTCCTGTGGATGTGGCCAAACGCCCGCATCTCGGTCATGGGGGGTGAGCAGGCGGCTTCGGTGCTGGCCACCATCCGCCGGGACCAGCTCGAGGCGTCGGGCCAGGCGTGGCCGGCGGACGAGGAGGAGGCGTTCAAGGCGCCCATCCGCGACCAGTACGAGCTCCAGGGCAACCCGTACTACGCCACCGCCCGGCTGTGGGACGACGGGGTCATCCACCCCACCGACACCCGCACCGTCCTCGCCCTCGGACTGGCGGCCGCCGCCAACGCGCCGCTCGACCCCATCGCCTACGGCACCTTCCGGATGTAGCGGTGGCCTTCCCCTTCTCCTCCGTCCTGGTGGCCAACCGCGGCGAGATCGCCGTGCGCATCATGCGCACCCTGCGGTCGCTCGGCCTGCGGTCGGTGGCCGTCTACAGCGACGCTGACGAGGGCGCCCGCCACGTGCTCGAGGCGGACGACGCCGTGCGCATCGGGCCCGGGCCGGCGCTGTCCAGCTACCTCGACGCCGCCGCCCTGCTCGACGCGGCCGTCGCCAGTGGCGCCGGAGCCGTCCACCCCGGCTACGGCTTCCTCTCCGAGGACGCAGCCTTCGCCCGGGCGTGCGTCGACGCCGGCCTGGTGTTCGTGGGGCCGCCGCCCGAGGCGGTGGAGCTGATGGGCGACAAGATCCGGGCCAAGCTGGCCGTGGCCGAGGCGGGGGTGCCGGTGGTGCCGGGCCGCACCGAGCCGGGCATGTCGGACGCCCAGCTGGTCGAGGCCGCCCTCGAGATCGGGTTCCCCGTCCTCCTCAAGCCGTCGGCCGGCGGTGGCGGCAAGGGCATGCACCTGGTGGGCGAGGCGGCCGAGCTCGCTCCCGCCATCGCCACCGCCCGGCGCGAGGCGACGAGCGCCTTCGGCAACGCCGATCTCCTCGTCGAGCGGTGGATCGAACGCCCCCGCCACGTCGAGATCCAGGTCTTCGCCGACGCCCACGGTTCGGTGGTCCACCTGGGCGAGCGGGAGTGCAGCCTCCAGCGCCGCCACCAGAAGATCGTGGAGGAGGCGCCCTCCCCCCTCCTCGACCAGGACACCCGCGAGGCCATGGGCCGGCACGCACTCGAGGCCGCCCGCCGCTGTGGCTACGTGGGGGCGGGAACGGTCGAGTTCGTCGTGCCCGGCGACAGCCCGGGCGACCACTACTTCCTCGAGATGAACACCCGCCTCCAGGTCGAGCACCCGGTCACCGAGCTGGTCACCGGCCTCGACCTCGTCGAGCTGCAGCTGCGGGTGGCGGCCGGCGAGCCCCTCCCCTTCACCCAGGAGGACGTCGCCCTTCGGGGTCACGCGGTCGAGGCCCGCGTGTACGCCGAGGACCCCGAACGCGGCTTCCTCCCCACCGGCGGTCGCGTGCTGGTGGCGTCCGAGCCGGTGGCGGACCACGTCCGGGTGGACTCGGGGCTGCGCCAGGGCACCACCGTCACCACCCTCTACGATCCGCTGCTGGCCAAGGTGGTGGCGTGGGGACCGGACCGACCTGCCGCCCTCGCCCGCCTGCGCCGGGCACTGTCGCAGACGGCCGTCCTCGGCTTCGCCACCAACGTGGCCTTCCTGGTGGACCTGCTGGGCCATCCCGACGTGGTGGCGGGCCGGCTCGACACCGGCCTGGTGGACCGGCTGGCCGAGCGGGCCGCTGCCGGTGGTCCTGCCGGGTCGCCGGCGGCGGGCGGCGCCCCCCCGGCCCACGTGGCAGCGGCTGCCGCCATGGTGGTCGCCGCCGGGCGAGAGACGTCGCCGACCGGCGCTGACCGGTGGGACGTCCCCGACGGGTGGCGGCTGGGTGGCCGGGCGTGGATCGAGGAGCGGTTCGCGGTGAGCGGGGACGACGTCACCGTGCGGCGCCGTGCCGGAGCCGGACGGTGGGAGGTCGAGGTCGAGCTCGAAGGGGACGGCGTGTCCTCCTTCGGCGGCGTCATCCCGTCGGTGTCGGGCTCCGAGCTCGCCCTCCGTTCCGGCGACCGGACCCGCCGCTACCGGTGGGCCGTCGACGGCGGCACCGTGTGGATCGGGTGGCAGGGCGGCTCATGGGCGTTCCGACGCGAGGCGCCCGCCCGCCTGGCCGGGGCCGGGCCCGCCGGCGCCGGTGGCGGGGAGAGCGTGCGGAGCCCCATGCCGGGCACGGTGGTGGCCGTGCACGTGGCGCCGGGGCAGCGGGTCGGCGCCGGCGAGCCGTTGGTGATCGTGGAGGCGATGAAGATG
>JAJZBS010000100.1 GCA_021851885.1 Actinomycetes bacterium
CTGCTGTCCAGCCGAGCGTCCTGACGGTGAACTGATCGATCGGTGTTCATGCGATGGCGCAAAAGGCATCAGCGCGCTGCTGGGTGGATCAGGCGGGTGAGGGCGACGTTAGCCATGGGCGGTTCCAACCTCCGATGCTGGCAAGAAGCGGCGATCGCCGACGGATCCGCTACCTCTACTACTTCGCGAGCCAGGGCAGGGGGCTGGAGGACAGGGAGCCACGCCGAGCCACTGCGGCCAATTGTTCTGGGCGGGCGTAGAAAGTCGTCCCGTCTCGGCGGGTGGTGGCGGCCTGGGCACTGGTGAGGACACGATGCTTGTCGAGCAGCCGGCACAGCCGCCGGTCACCTTGCTGTCGCACCCGACCATGGCAAGCCACGCCGCGTCTGGCAGACCGTTAAGCCCTGGGACGACGGCGCCGACCCCCCGACATTCGCGGCGGCGGCCACGACTCGGTCGAAGCCGTTACCGCAAGGACGATTCGGGTAACCCTGAACTATCTCCTGCCTAGCCTGTTCGCCATGAGCGATGAACCTGTTGCTGGCCGTCCCTCCGACGGCTTTGCCGTCGAAGCTGCGGCGTTCCTCGAAGCCTTGGAGGTCACGCCACCCGCCGCGCTGACCGGGTGTGCGCTGTGGCGAGCCCACGAGGTGGCGGCCCATCTCGGCGCCGGTGCGGTCGAGATCGCCCTCAACTTGGAAGCCTATGGAGAGGGCCGGCCCGTGCCCGCCACCAGAGGCTTCGAGGAGCGGGAGGCTCGGTACCGGGCGATGGAGGACGCCGAGCTGCGAGCTGACCTCCCCCGCTCCATCGATCGGGTCGCGGCAGCGCTCGACGCGGTGCTCGGCGCAGAGCCTGATGCGGTGGTGCCGTGGACGGGGCGCCAGATGGTGGTAGCCACCTTCGTCACCCACCTGCGCAGCGAGCTCGCCCTTCACCGCTTCGACCTGGTCGGCGACGACGAGACCAGCCAGAGCCTGCTCGGACAGCCGGAGCTCACCGACCATGCAGTGGCGGTGCTCGGACGAGCGCTCGTCGCACGCGGCGCCGCCGCGGCGTCGGCTGGCTTTGCTGCGGTCATCGCTGCGCCTGGCGCGAGCGACCTGGCCGTAGTCGTCGATGGAGACGGGCCTCGCCTCGAACGTAGCGACGCTCGCCTCGAGCCCGCGGTCGTCGGGGATCCGGCGGCCCGCCTGCTGCTGCTCTGGGGCCGCCAGCCGGGTGACCCGCGGCGCCTGGTCGCGCCAGGAGGTGTCGAGGCGCTCGCCACCCTCCGGTCCCTGCTGGCCGGGTACTGACTCTTGGCGCCCTATGCGCGGGCGGGGACCGCGCCAGCAGGCTCAGGCCCAGTCGCCGGCGGCGACCCCGAGATCGCGTGCCAGGCCGGTTCTCCCGGCGTCGGTCACCTGCACGACCCGGCGCTCGCCTCGCGTCACCCAGCCGAGATCGACGAAGCGGCTCAATAGGGTGTTCCCGAGGGCTCCGGCGAGATGGGGGCGCTGCTCGCTCCAGTCGAGGCAGTAGCGGGTGAGCGGGCGGCGTGCAGTTGTCTCCACGTCCACGCCGAGCTCGCCAAGCCGCGCCTTGCCGGTCTTGGTGAGCACATAGCGCTGGGACCGTCCCGCTCCGAGGACAGGATCGGGCCGGCCTCCGGGATCCTCCTCGACCCGGAGCACGTTGCCGGCGACGAGCGCGTCGAGAAGGGCGACACCGAGACGGCCAGCCAGGTGGTCGTAGCAGGTCCGTGCTCGCCGGATCGCCTCGGCATGGGTTCCCTGGCGAAGCGAGCGGATCGGCCGGCACGGGGCGAGGCGGGCGAGGGCCTCGAGCGCGTCTGCGACCTCGGGACGGGTGATGCGGAAGTACCGGTTACGACCTGAGGCCTCGACGCTCACCAGGCCGCCGTCGACCAGGCGCGCCAGGTGCGCGGAGAGCGTGGAGGCAGCGACCCCGGCCTCTGCAGCGAGCGTGCTCGCGGCGAGCGCCCGGCCGTCGATGAGGGCCATCAGCACCGCGGCACGGGCTGGTTCGCCCATCAAAGCGGCAATCGGGGCGATATCGGCGTCCCCTGCCACCACAGCGTCTCCGACCATGCCGACCACGCTAGTGCGGTCACACTTCGGGATTGAGCGAAGTATCCTGCGACAAGACTGGCCGGGTGGAGACACCGGGCAGCAAGGGAGCGACCCACGAGGGGTGCCTGTCTGGACGATCCTCCCCGTGGCCGCTCGTGGCGATCTGCGTCGGGTACTTCATGGTGATCCTCGACACCATGGTCGTCAACGTCGCGCTCCCCGCGCTCTCGAAGAGCCTGCACACCTCGACGAGCGGGCTGCAGTGGATCGTCGACGCCTACAGCCTTGTCTTTGGCGCGCTTCTGCTCTCGGCCGGCGCGCTCGGGGACCGCCGGGGAGCCAAAGCCGTGTTCCAGTTCGGGATGGCCATCTTCGCCGTCTCGTCGCTCGCCTGCGGGCTCGCTCCCACGACCGGCCTGCTCATAGCGGCGCGCTGCGCCCAGGGCCTCGGTGCTGCCCTCGCGGTGCCCGCCTCCCTCTCGCTGCTGCAGGCTGCCTACCCCGACCAGGCAACTCGGCGTCGGGCCTTTGGGATCTGGGGCGCGGTGGCCGGCATCGCTGCTGGTGCCGGCCCGGTAGTGGGCGGGGCTCTCGTGTCGGGTCTCGGGTGGCGCTCGGTGTTCTTCGTAAACGTGCCCATCGGCGTCGCAGGTCTGGCTCTTGCAGCCCGGTTCCTGCCCTCCCCACCACGTAGGCCGCATGGCACCGACATCGCCGGGCAGCTCGCCGGGGTCGCATGTCTAGCCGGGCTCACCGTCGCTCTCATCGAGGCGGGTACATCGGCCTCGGCCTCGCCGGTGGCGGTGACTGGCTTGGTCGTGTTCGTCGTAGCCGGAGCCGCGTTCATCGCCATCGAGCACCGGGTGGGCAGTCCCATGCTGGCGATGGGTCTGTTCTCCTCACCCACGTTCTCGTCGGCCACGGCCGTGGGGCTGCTCATCAACCTCGGCTTCTACGGGGAGCTGTTCGTCATGAGCCTCTACCTCCAGCAGCTCCGGGGCTTTACCCCGCTTCGGGCCGGGGTGGCGCTCACCCCCGAGCTGGCCATGGCGGTCGTCGGTTCGGCCGCCTCGGGGAGGATCACGGCCCGCAGCGGGCCAAGGCTTGCCATGCTTGTCGGCCTGGTCGTGGGCGGCGCGGGGCTGGCGGGCCTTGCCGTTGCTGGAGCCCACAGCTCCTACTGGCTGCTCGTCGTCCCCTTCATGGCCGCAGGACTCGGCATGTCGCTCGTGATGCCGGCGGCCACGACGGCAGTCATGGAGGCAGCACCACCGGAGCGGGGAGGGCTCGCCTCGGGCACGCTCAACGCTGCCCGGCAGGTCGGCGGCGTGATCGGCGTCGCCCTCCTCGGAACCCTGGTCGCCTCCCAAGGAACCTTCATCGTCGGCCTGCGCACTGCCATGGTGATAGCCGGCGGGGTGTTCGTCCTCGGGGCGATCCTCACCGCGCTCTTCGTCGATCGAGCTCATCCAGCTATGTGGACCACGCCGGCGCGTCCTTCTCCGAGCAGCTGGCGAGATTCGCCGGACCACACTGGCGTGGTGCCGGGGCGCCGTCGGCCGCCGCCCGCCACGTAGCATCGATCAGTGCGGATCTTCGTGGCAGGTGCGAGCGGCGTGATCGGCCGGCACCTCGTGCCGTTGTGGGCGGCCGTGATCGGCCTCTACTTCGGGTGGCTCGGCTGGTCGGCGGTTGCGACCGGGACGCTCCTCGCCTTCGCTGCGGCCGCCGTTGCCGTGCTCGCCCTGCGGCCCGCCACCTTCCGGCGTGGCCGGCTGGTGGTGCCGATGGCGCCGTTCATCAGCGCCGGCGCGCTCGTCGCCGTGCTGGTGGCGCGGTAGGTGGGGGACCTCGACGGCGGAGACCGGTCGTCGTCGGGGTGACCGCCGGACGTCACCTCTTCGAAGTGTGCGCCGCACCGGCGCCTCAGCTGCATGAGGGCGCGAGCCGTCGAGCGGGTGGTCTTGGGAAGTGCAGGTTCGTCATAGGTGTTCCCACGACCGGGAAGCGCGCCAGGGGACGGAGACGAGACCTCGATCCACCGGCGAAGTCAAGGGGTCGAGATTCTCCTAGCGGAGCGAACCGCCAGGTCAGGGGGCTCCGAACCTCCTGAGATCTCACCGCCGCCCCGAAGCTTGCGAACGCTCGCCACTGAAGCGCGCAATAACAGGTTGACGGCTATGCAGGAGAGCACATGGACGACACCGACGAACAGGTGGTGGGCTGGTCGGAAGCGGGCGACCCGGCCGCCTTCGTGGAGCTCGTCTGGCGTCACGGCCCTGCGGTGCATGCCTATCTCGCTCGCCGCACTGGACGCCAGGACGCTGACGACCTCCTGGGTGAAGTCTGGCTGCGAGCGTTCAAGGGCCGGGCCGGCTATGACCGCCGGTGCCCGGATGCTCGCCCTTGGCTCTATGGGATCGCGCACAACGTTCTGCGCGCACACTGGCGCCATGCTTCGCGGCCGATGGTGCACACGCTCGAACCAGGCAACTCAGATGCCTGGTCAGATGTCGATGTTCGCCTGGATGCCGCGGCGCAACGTGAGACCCTCCGCCAGATATTGGCGGCGCTCTCTGAGGACGAGCGTGAGGTCTTGCTCCTCGTCGTCTGGGAGGAGCTCACCCCAGCCGAGGTGTCCGTGGCTCTTGGCATCCCGCAGGGGACCGCCCGGAGCCGGCTCCACCGCGCCCTCTCGACGTTTCGCAGCAACGCGGCAATCAACTCATCGGTACTGATCCGCTCGTATCCCAAGGAGGTTTGACGATGGACACCATGGAACTGCTCGAACAACTCGGCTGTGTCGAACCGGTTGACCAGGAGGTGCTCGCACGGACTGCTGATGCGCTCCTGGAGTTGGCGGCGGCCGAGGACCGGCGGCCCACGGTCGGCGTGACCGCGCCCGTTGGAAGAGTCGTGCGCGTCATCCGAGGTTCTGTCCCAGCCGGTGGTCCGGTCTCGCCTTCTGCCGATCGTGCGGACGGGGCGCGCCACCAGCGCCAGCGCCGTTGGGTGGCGCGTGCCGCGGCGGTGGCCGTGTTGGCTGCTGCTGGCAGTGGTGCTGGGGTGCTCTTGGAACCCGGTACCCCGGCCGGACCCGGCACGGCTGCCGCGGCTGTCCTGAAGAAGTTGGCCCACGTTGCCGCTGACCAGCCGGCGCCGATTGTGCCGGGTCCTGGCCAATACCTTTACGTGGACTCCGTGGAGGCATACACCGATACTGCTGGAACCAGCCCTAGCGGTGGTGCTGGCTACACCGTGCTGCTTCCGGAGAACCGCCAGATCTGGATCGCCGCGAACGGCTCGGGGCGGATTCTCGAAACCTTCGGGAACCCGGTCTTTCTTTCGGCACAGGACCGCGCCAACTGGGAAGCCGCCGGCCGTCCACCCATCCAGCATGCTCCGACCGATATGTCCTTCGGTCCCGGTGGGTTGGTCGATGGTCCGACCAACCTCTCCAATCTGCCCACCAATCCCTCTGCCCTCGCGGCCGAGATCTCGTCGCGCAAGATCGAAGGTGGCCCTCCTGGCCCGGCCGAGGACTTCACCCAGGTGGCCGACATGTTGAGGGAGACCGATGCCTCGCCAGCCCTGCGTTCGGCGTTGTACCAGGTCGCCGCCGGGCTCCCCGGCGTCGAAGCACTCGGGACGGTCACCGACCATTCCGGCCGGAGCGGGGTCGGCGTCGCCTACGTGAACAAGGGTCTGCGCCACGAGCTGATCTTCGATCCCAAGACGAGCGCCCTGCTGGGTGAGTACTACACGATCATTGGCGCAGGATCGGGTTATGACGCTCCCGTTGGGACCGTCGTCGGGTGGGAGGTGTACCTGCAGTCGAGCGTCGTCAACTCCCTCCCGTCCGCCCCAGCCACCGCGCCCTCGCCGCCTGTGGCGCCAGCGACACCCGTGCCGTCCAACTCGGCAACATCGCCCAACTCGGCAACATCGCCCAACTCAGCAATTTCGCCAACTACCACGGTGGCTCCATAGATGATCGTGATGTCAGCATCCTGAGTCGTGTCCGCACGTCGGCCGGTTCGAATACGAGTGACTACGGACGAGCGCACTCGTCGAGGAGGCCTCGCGAAGCAAGGAAGATGCCCATGACCAGCCCGCAGCAGATCGCCGAGTTCCTCGACCAGCGCATCACCTGGCCCCGAGCGCCCGGCCCCTTCGACGCGGAGATGCCCTGGGACCAGGGTCTTGGTGGCTATCCCCTCCTGCCGGCGCCCCGCCCGACCGTCGACGAGCTTGCCCAAGAGCTGCTCGCCATCGCCGAGTTCCGGGCCCTGCAGCTCGGCACGTGGCTCGGGACCACCGACGGCGAGCTCGTCGCCGGGGCCGTCGAGATGGTCACCCCGTCCTTCTACCGCCAAGACGTCGAGCTACTCGTGGCCGCCCTCCAGCGCGCCGCCCAGCTCCAGCAGCAGGAAGGCCAGCAGGTCGCCGGCCGGAATGCGCTCGGCGCGATCGGCGTCGTCGCGCTCGTTGCCGCCTTCATATTTGCGGTCGAGTCCGGTAGCACCGCGTAGCTCGCAACAGCACCACGGCCCGAGGCCGACGGCGTTGCACGCGGGCAACCCGAGCCAGCTCGACCCCTCGACGTCGGTCAAACTGGCTGCGTCGCGCCGACGAACACCTCTGCGCCCCACGCCGCGTCGATTGTCGCCGGCAACGGCTCGACGCGGACATCGGCGCCGGCATGGGGGGCGTCGACCATGACCCTCTGGCCGTTCTGCATACCGACGTAGATCCCGACGTGCTCGATGGCCGTGGGGCCCTGCCCGAAGAAGACGAGGTCGCCCGGTTCGAGCGGCGCTCCGGCCGGGACCTGCGGCCCCGCGTCGTACTGGTCCTGGGCGACCCGGGGAAGGCTGATCCCGGCCACCTTGTAGGCGGCCTGGACCAGTCCGGAACAGTCGAAGCCGACACCGGGGGCCTCGCCGCCCCAGATGTAGGGGGTGCCGACCTGGGCGAGGGCCCAGTCGACGGCGACGCCTCCGGCGGTGCCCGCGGCGACGGTTTGGGCCTGGGTCTGGCCGTAGGTCTGGGCGAGGGCGAGGACCTCGTTGACGTACCAGGTCGCGTGGTTGTAGTCGAAGATGGCCTGGTTGAGATTGGCGCCGTTGGCTGCCCCGTTGGCGCACAGCATCCGGGCGGCCGCGTACACCGCGTCGGTCGGGTCGTAGGGGCTGGCTGGGTTGGCGCCGCCGGGCGGGACCGGCGTGTCGTATTCAGCGAACGTGGAGGCGAGCTCCTGCATGTCACCTTCGGCGCCAGCACTGTTGGCCCCCGACTGAACGCCGGGCAGGGTCGATTGGCCGTTGTCGGACTCGATCGTACCGATGGCTGCGAGCACGGTCCAGGGGAGCCCCGGGCAGGTGGTCGCGGCCTGCTGGTAGAGGGCGAGCATCGCCGGCGGAATCGCGCTCGTGGCCGTGGCCGACGGAGTGGCCGCTCCGCCGCCGAGGAGCGAGGCGATCCCCGCGCCGGCTCCCGCCGCGAGGAGCGCGACGAGGATGACGAGCCCGCCGGCCGCAGCAGCGGCCTTCGTGGCGAGCCCGGAGGCGGCGCTGTCGTCGAGGGCGATGCTCACGCGCCAGTGAGGGGTAGGCCCGCGAGGTCGATCAGGCGGACGCGTGCCGTGCCGGTCGAGCCGGCGGGGAGCCACACCGGGCCGTCTGGTGCGCCACGGCCGGCCCGCGTGGTGGTGGCGACCGGGACGACAGGGTGGCAGAGCACCCGGCGGGCCTCGGCCTCGCGGCGCGGGGAGCCGAAGCTGAACAGGACCCAGTTGGGATGCCCCGCCGCGGCGGCGAGGCGGGCGTAGCCGTCGAGCTTTCGGGCGAGGCGCTCCAGGCGCTCGGTGCCGTTGTCGTACTCCAAGAGAAATGGCAGGCTCGTGCCGTGGTCGGTCCACACCCCGTAGCCGTCGGGGCGGACGACCTCGCCCCACTCCGCGGCGCAGCGCCGCTCGGACCACCACTGTTCGAGCCGGCAGCCCTCCCGGGTGCGCGCCGAGCGGGCGAGGGCGCAGAAGAAGCCGTTGGTCCCGACGAGATGCGCGAGGCGCTGGCTGGCGGCGAGGTCGTGGACGAGGCGGCGGCGCCAGGCGAGGTCGGCTACCTCGACGCCGTGCTCGGCGGCGACGAGGGCGGCACCGAGCGGGCCGAGCACCCAGTGGAAGGGGACCGGGCTGCCACCGCGCCGTGGTCGGAAGCGGTCGAGGACGTCGATGGCGTACAGCTCCGCCAGGCGCATCCGGGCCCGGCGCTCACCGGTGAAGCAGACGTCGGCGACCTGGGAGCTGGTGAGCACCCGGTGGTCGTCGAGCAGGCGGCAGAGCCGGCGGTCGCGTTCGGTGAGCCGGCCGAGGACGGGGAGCAGCCGGGAGTCGAGGTCCCGCCAGCCACGGCGGCTGGTGTCGGTCGGCCCACTGCGATGCGGAGCGCCTGACGGCGCCGGACCACCTGCCGCGACGGATGCGGACGGGAGCCGAGCTGCCGAGGACCGAGTCGTCGACGACAGAGCCGTCGACGGGCCAGCGGCGGATGGACCAGCTGCCGGCGTGACCGGAGCACCGGCTCCAGCCGAGCCCGCCCCAGTACCAGCCGACCCAGTGCGGACCGGCCCCTGGCCGGCATGATCGAGCGCGCTCATACCCCCCTACCCCTTGAGTCCGCCGGCACGGCGGAGCCCTCCCCGGCGCCGTGAGCTGGAGGTTCGGCCGGACCCGAGGGCTCCAATCCAGGTCGGAGCCCCTCGTGGAGCCCCTGACGGAGCCCGTCATGGAGCCCCTCGTGGAGCCCCGGTTGGACGCTGTCCGGGTCGGAGCGTGGCCTGACCTCCCGGGCGGCCCGCGCTGTTCGTTCCGCGGCGATCTCGGTGACCGTGCGGGCACTCCTCCCGCGGTTGTCCTCGGCGGTGGCAGTGCGCGTGCCGGCAGGAAGCGTGCGTCCGGCGAGGGGCTTGGCGTCCTCGGGGCGGGGCCGGTGGTGCGCGGCCCGGTTGGCGGCGCGCACCGCGTCGGCCCGCCCGGGCTGGGGCGGTGGCGCGGGCCGGGTGCGAAGGGTGAAGGCGGGGGTCTCCTCACCGCCGACGACGAGGCGCGCGGCAGCCGTGTAGGCGCCGAGGTGGGAGAGGTCGTGCTCGGAGACCTCCGGAGCGACATGGCGGGAGAGCGCGTGGGCGTCCTCGGGGGACATGGAGAACCACACCTTGGTGCGGGCGTTCGCCGAGACCGCGTCGCGCAGGTCCTTGGGGAGCTGGCCCAGGTGCTGGTGGGCGAGGACCATGGAGAGCCGGTAGCCGCGTGCCTCGGCGAGCATCTCGTCGAAGCTGCGCGGCAGGTGGAGGAAGTTCTGGGCTTCGTCGACGACGAGTGACGCGTCGACCCGGGCGGCCTGGCCGAGCCGGGCGCGGTGCGTGGCGGTCTGCCACACCTTGGCGACGACGAACGAGCCGAGCAGTCGTGCGGTCTCCTCGCCCAAGATGCCCTTGGGGACGCGGACCAAGCAGATGCCGCCGTCGAGGACCTGGCCCATGTCGAAGCTCGAGTCGGGCCGCCCGACGACCGAGCGGACGAAGTCGCGGAGCAAGAACGCCCGGAGCTTGTTCATGACCGGGCCGATGACCTGCGCCCTGCTGGCCTCGGACATCTCCTCGTAGGACTTCCAGAACCCGCCGAGCCCGACGGTGTCGGCCGAGACCACAGCGACGCGAGGTGCACGGAACTCGTCGTCGGAGAGCAGCCGGGGCACGTCGGCGAGGCTGGTCGAGGTGCCCGTGGCTGCCGAGTGGCGCAGCAGCGTGAGGCACGCCGAGCGCAGCACGTCGTCGGTACGCGGTCCCCAGAAGGCGGAGAAGATGGAGCGGAAGATCCCGACCAGGTTGTCGACCGCGAGATCGGGGTCCGGTCCCGACAAGACGTTCAGGACCGGGGCGGCGTCGGGGTCCTCGGGGTCGACGAGCACGGTGCGCGCCTCGGCGCCTTCGGGGAGCCGGTCGCACAGGTCGGTGATCAGATCGCCCTTGGGGTCGATGACGACCACACCCCGGCCGGCGGCGACGTCTTCGAGGACGAGGTTGGTGAGCAGCGTCGACTTGCCCGACCCGGTTGCCCCCATGACATGCAGGTGGTAGCGGGCGTCGGGGACCGCCAAGCTGACCGGTCGGCGCCCGCCGGCCTGAGCGTCGCCGAGGACCTTGGGCGCACTGGTCGCACGGGAGGCATCCGGTCCGGCGACGCCAGCAGCAGCGGGCCGGGCGACGGCAGGGGGTGGGGGCACGGCGTTGGCGCGGGCCCGGGCGAGCCCTGGCACCGAGACATCGGTCGGCAGATGGGCGAGGGCTGCGAGCTCTTTGACCGAGACGAGGTTGCCTTTGCCGAGCCGGTGCTCGGCGAGCACCCGTGCGGGATGGCGCAGCCGGTGCCGCTCGAGGCGGTTGCGTCCCGAGAACAGCGCGAACGCGGTCGCGACGGCGTGGGCCCGGCCGCGCAGGCGGGCTTTGGCCTGGCGGTCGGTTGCGGTGGTCGCGACGGCGTAGCGGACGGCGATCGCCCAGCACGGCTGTGCGGCCTTGTCCAAGATGTCGGCCACATCGCCTGCCCGGGTCGGGTCGACGGCTGTGGGCTTCGTGGCCGGCCCGGGGGTGAGAAGGTCGAGGAGACGGGCTACCCGGGAGGTGGGGCGCCCGGACCGGCGTGCCGTGGCGCTCTTGTGGAGGCGGGCGAGGCGCCGGCCGGTGACGGGCCGGGCGAGGACCTGCACACAGGCACACTCGCCCTCGGCGAGGGCGGCCAGGGCGCCGAGGAGGGGACGGAGAGGGTCGACCTTGTGCTCGGTGCGCAGCATGTACTGCTCGCCGGCAGCCAGGGTGAGGCTCCCGCCGGTCGCCACGCCAGGTCCGGTAAGCGGCGGCGTGGCGGGGAGGGTCTCGGTGCGCGCCCCGGGCCAGGCGGCCTCGACGGCCCGCTCGACGAGCCCCGGCGGGATGCCGCCGGGCACCCAGAGGGAGATGGTGAGCCCGGCGTCAGATGCCACCAGCTCGAAGCCGAGGTGCGGCTGGCCGAAGAGCACGCGACGCCAGGCGGGGCGCAGCAGGGCGACGAGGTTGGTCCAAAGCGTCGCCGCCCCTTCGGGGTCGACGACCGGCGGGCTCAACACCTCGACGAGCCGGGCGCCCCGGGCCATCCGCCGGCCCTGGGCGGCCCGTGCGGCCGACAGCGCCACCAGGGCGGCGACACCTATGCCGAGGGCCACCGGGCCGGCCGTTGCGGCCACGTGGGCCAAGGCGTGGGCAACGTGGTGGAGAAGGCGGGCGGTGGTCGGGCCGGGGTGGGCGAGGTAGCGAGCGAGCGGTCCCGACGGCAGGTGGGGTGCCGGCGGTGGCTGGGTGACGGGAGCGGTCGGGGCGGTGGTGGGCACTGGATCTCCTGGCTGGCTGTGGTCGGTACGGCTGTGGCGATCAGGGTTGACGGGTGGCGGGTCAGAGGTCGGGGACGTCGTCGAGCGCGTCGCTGATGCCGGTGCGGCAGATGGCGTCCTCGGCCGGGCTGGCGAGCGCACTGAACGCGACCCGGTCGACGCCTGCGGCAAGGAGGCCCTGGCCTCTCGCCGCGCCGAGGAGGTACGCCCGCTCGCCGGCCGAGAGCCCGAAGGATTCCGCGAGGGTGTCGATCGTCTGGGGGGCTTGGCGGAGCA
>JAJZBS010000101.1 GCA_021851885.1 Actinomycetes bacterium
ACAGGCGGAGTCTCCGCCCCCGCGGCGGGTGCCGGTGGCGGCCCGGCGGGTGCCGGTGGCGGCCCGGCAGGTTCGGCAGGTTCGGCAGGTTCGGCAGGCGTTGCAGGGGCCGGAGGTGGTGCGGGTGCGGGTGCCGGTGCGGCGGGCTGCTGTGCGGCGGGCGGCGGTGCTCCATAGCCGCTGCTGCGCGCCGGGAAGCGCAGGGTGAACATCGACCCTTCCCCTTCGCGCGACTCGACCTCGACGGAACCCTGGTGGTTGCTGGCGACATGGCGCACGATCGACAGGCCGAGGCCCGTGCCACCGCTCTGGCGGCTCCGCCCGGGGTCCACCCTGTAGAAGCGCTCGAAGATGCGCTCGAGGTCCCGTGCGGGGATCCCGGCGCCCCTGTCGCGGACCGAGATCTCGACGGAGGAGTCGGCGACCGTCGCGAGCATGTCGACCGACGAGCCGTCGTAGGAGAACTTCACGGCGTTCTCGAGCAGGTTGTACAGAGCCGAGACGAGCTGCCTCCTGTCGCCGAGGATCGTCGCCGGAAGGTCGGGATCGTTGACGACGACGGCGATCGACCTCTGGTCCGCCATGGCGCGCACCCGGTCGACGGCCTCGGCCATCAACTGACCGACCAGGACCGGTTCGCGACTGGTGATCTCGTCGGACTCGATGCGCGTCAGGTCGAGCAAATCGTCGATGATCCGGCTGATCCGGAAGGCTTCGGAGTGGATGCGACTGGCAAGACGCTGCCCGACTGCGGTATCGGTCTCGCTGACGAGCGTCTCTGCAAGGAGGCCGACGGCTCCCATCGGTGTCTTCAGCTCGTGGCTGACGTTGGCGACGAAGTCACGCCGGACCTCTTCGAGCCTCCGCCGCTCGGAGACGTCATCGATGACGGCGAGGACGCCCAAGGTGCGGCGGCCGTCGTCGATCAACTTCGTCCGGACGACGAGGGTGCGCCGTGGTGGCCCGTAGAGCTCGATGGTCCGTTCGGACTCGACGTGGTTGAGCGCTTCGGCGAGAAGCTCGTCGACGGCCTGGGCGGCGAGGGCGTCGCCGTGGCGGCTCCCCATGAGGGCATCTGCCGGCGCGTTGCGGAAGGCAACATCGCCTTTCTCGTCGCAGATGATCATCCCCTGCGGGAGCGTGTCGACGGCACGGCGCAGACGTATTGCATCGGCTGACGACTCGGCGATGGCTTCGGCGGCCATCTCGGTCGCCCGCTCGAGGTGGGCGAGTGCAGGTTCGAGCCCGCCACGCTCGCTTGGGAAGTCGTCGCCCATGCGCGACGCAAGCGACTCGAGACGCTGGCTCAGCCCGTGGCGGCCGGCGCGCGCCCCGACGAACGCGGCGATGACGATGCCGACGAGACCCGCGCCCGCGGTGATCAGGACGGCAATCCATTTGGCCGGGATCGCTCCGGCGGCGGTGACGGTCGCCACTCCTGTCACGGCGCACAGAACGGTCACGACCTCAGCATGGCAGGGCCGGGCACGAAGCGTCGGCACCGTCGCCCGGATGGGAGCCGATGCCCATCACTCCATACACTGGAAAGAGTTGAAACGACATGAAAAGATATGTAGTATCTCAACTCAGGCGGGGACCGGACGTGACCGGGCAGCGGGGGCCAGGGCCGGCCGCTGCCCGGCAATGTCGGGTGCCTCGGAGCGGGCAAGGGTGACCGGAAGGAAGGGCGGCATGGCGGTGATCGTAGGTTTGGCGGCTGACGTGCGGTTGGCTGCTCTGATGGCCGGCCGTGTCGCTGGCCTTGTGCGGGTGTGGGCGCGCGCCGTCGCGCTCGCCGCACGGCTCTGGGCGGCCCCGGCCACACGGCATGTCGTGGTCGCGGGTGTCTCCCTGCACCCGTCGCCGAACGCCCTGCCGGGGAGCTCTGCGCTGCAGACCCTGACGAACGGCATCGGCGGCTGGGCTCTCATCCTGTCGATGATCGGCATGGTGATCGGCGCGGCGGCGTGGGCCCTCGGGTCGCACGCCCAGAACTACCAGCAGGTCTACGTCGGCCGGCGTGCCGTGCTCGTCGCCGCGCTCGCCGCTCTGATCATCGGTGCCGCGCCGGCCCTCATCAACTTCTTCTACAGCACGGGCAACGGCATCGCGGGCCATGGCTGACCCGTCGACGAGACGCACCTACCGGATCCTGCGCTTCGCCACAGCAGCCTGTGCCGTCGCGGCTGCGAGCGGGGCCTCCGTCCTCACTTCAATCGCACCCGCTTTCGCGGCACCTGCCCCCGTCGCTGCCACCCCCTCGCCCGCGGCGACGAGCGGGACGTGTGCAGGTCTTCATGCGATCCTCTCCCCGTCGTGCATTGTCGGTGGCGTCGCCGCAGACACGGCAAACCTCACCATCAACGCGGTCTTCAATGCCATGAGCTCGTGGGTATCGCAGGGGGCGATCTGGTTGCTCCATGCTGTGGGCTCGGCCCTGTTCACCACGACACGGCCCGCGCTCGGATCGACCTGGTTCACGCATCACTTCACGACGATGGCGGGCATCGCCGCCCTGGTCGTCCTTCCCCTCCTCCTCGTCGCCTGCGCCCAGGCGGTCCTGCGCCAGGACGCCGGGGCGCTCTTGCGGCCGGCCCTCGTGCACGTGCCGCTTGCGCTCGTGTTCACCGGCGTCGCGATCGAGGTCGTGCAGCTCGCCCTTGGCGCAGTCGACCAGTTGTCGGCCGTCGTCTCCCGCCACGCAGGTCTCGACGCGGGGACCTTCCTCTCCTCCGCCATCCGTTTCCTCGGCGGCAATGCACCGGGCGCCAATCCGGGCGCTCCTGCGTTCGTCGTCTTCCTCGCAGCGCTTGCCATCGCAACAGGCGCCTTCGCCCTGTGGCTCGAGCTCGTCGTGCGCACGGCGGCAATCTACGTGTGCGTCCTGTTCCTCCCGCTCGGACTTGCGAGCGTTGCCTGGCCGTCGATCGCACACTGGTGCCGCAGGCTCGCCGAAACGCTCGCCGCTCTCATCCTGGCCAAGTTCGTCATGGTGGCCATCATGAGTCTCGCAGCAGGAGCATTGGGCGGTGGTACCGGTTCGGCCGGGTTCGCCGCAATCGTCGCCGGCCTCGCTCTGCTGCTGCTCGCCGTCGCCTGCCCGTTCGTCCTCTTGCGGCTCATCCCCCTTGTCGAGGCCGGCGCCGGCGCGCATCTCGAGGGGGCTTCTCGCCGGATGCTCGACGCAGGGCCACGCCGCCTCGCGGGGGTGCTCGCGATGGGTCCCGAAATGTTCGCCGCCTCTTCGGCGACCGGCGCTCTCGGGATCGTCGGTGCCGGCGGCGGTTTCGCCGACGCGGGGGGGACGGCCGCGACGGAGGGCACGGCCGGCAGTCTCGGGCCGGCGGGGACATGGGCTGCGGCCGGTGGCGGCCAGGGCGCGGACGGTCGCGCGGGGAGGGGTGCGCCTGGGTGGCGAGAGGCGACGGACCAAAGCGGCGGGGCCGATGACACGGTCGGGCTCGCCGAGGCGCCCGGCTCGCAGGAGGTCGATCTGGCGCCGTATATCGCTGTCGACCCCTTCTACCGTCCCGGAACCTCCCGTGCCCCGGGCAGCACACCACCGCCGGCAAGCGACGCAGGCGAAGGCGGGCCGGCGTGAGTGGGCCGGCGTGAGTGGGCCGGCGTGAGCGAGCACGCCCGCTACCGCTTCGGCCCGCTCGAGCAGCGCGGACTCGTCGCCGGCTGGAGGGGCGGCCAGATCCTCTCCGTCGCCTGCGGCCTCGTGGTCGCCGTCGGGATCGTGCGCCAGGGCACCACCGCCGTCCACATGGCACTCGCCCTGTGCGCCGTCGGGCTGGCGACGGTCCTCGCCGTCTGGCCCGTCGGGGGACGCACGGGCGAGCAGTGGCTCCCGGTTGTCGCCGCCTGGCTCTGGCGGCGAGCGAGCGGTCGGGACCGCTGGCGCTCCTCCCTCCCTGTGGCCGGATCCGTCCAGCGAGGCCGCCTGAGCGCCGAGGACGCAACTGCCCGGGGGCCGTTCAGCGGCTGTTGCATCGTCTCGGTCCCTTTCCGCGGGACCGACGCCCGTGAGGCGACCCGCGTGGGCGCACACGCCCGGGCCGGAACACGGTCCACGAGAGGTGCCGGGCTCGACGCGGGCGCCGGTGCCGAGGCAGGCAAGGTCGGCGTCCTCTTCGACAGGAAGGCCCGGACGCTGACGGCCGTGCTGGCTCTGCGCGGCAGCGGCTTCCCGCTCCTTGCCCCCGACGACCAGGACGCCGCCGTCGCCGGGTGGGCGGGTGTCCTCGCCTCCCTCGCCCACGAGGGCACGGGCGTCCACCGCCTGCAGTGGATCGAACGGACCCTGCCCGACGATGCGCGGGCCCTCCGTCGCTACCGGGACAGTCATGCGACGGTGCAGGACACGAGACCCGCGGCGCGTTCTTACGAGGAAGTTCTGCGCGCGTGCTGCGACGGCTCCAACCGCCACGAGACGCTTCTCGCAGTGACCGTCCGGGAGCGGCGTCCCGGCGGGCGCCACGGCCCCGAGACGCCGACCGCCCTCATGCGCGAGCTGCGGATGCTGGCGAGCCAGTTGCGCGGCACGGGGCTTGCGGTCGACGGCGTCCTCTCCCCGGGAGCGCTTGCCACCGCCATACGGCGGGCGGCCGAGCCGGAGGCTCCGGAGCCCCCAGACCCGGCCTCTCCCGACGTGCACGCGTGGCCGGTGGCGACCGAGGCCGGCTGGTCCGAGATGCGCACCGACGCGACATTCCACGCCGTCTACTGGATCGCCGAGTGGCCGCGCAGCGACGTCGGCCCGGACTTCCTCGCCCCCCTGCTCCTGCGCCAGGGTATCCGGCGGACCGTGGCGGTCACGATGGAGCCCGTCAGCCCGTTGCGCGCCCAGCGCGAGGCGGAGAACGCGCGCGTCGCCGACATGGCGGACCGCCGCCTCCGCCAACGCAACGGCTTCCTCGTCAGCGCCCGGCGCCGGCGCGAGGAGGAGGGGGTATCCCGGCGCGAGCTCGAGCTGGCCGACGGGCACGGGCAGTTCCGTTTCACCGGGTACGTCGCCGTCACCGCCGACAGCCTCGACGGCCTCGCCGACGCGCGCCGCTCGATCGAGGACGCCGCGGGCCAGGCACGCCTCGTCCTCCGCCTGCTGTACGGCGACCAGGAGCGTGCGTTCGCCTCGATCCTGCCCCTCGGGCGGGGCCTCGCATGAGATCGCGGCCTGGCGGCCGATCGGCGCCTGGCCGTCCTGTTGGGACAGGCTGTCGTGGCCGGGGCCCGATGCGGCCGGGCAGATGAGGGCCGGCGTGATCGGCGACTCACTCCGCCTGGCGCCACGCGTGGCCGCCCATCGTTCGACGACGGCGCATCTCGGTGCCGCCTACCCGTTCGTCTCCGACGGCGGCCTCGGGGGCCGTGGCGTCGTGGTCGGGCGCGACATGGCGGGGAGCGCCTTTGCCTTCGACCCCTTCGAGCTCTACCGCCAGGGCATGCTGACGAGCCCGAACATGATCGTCTGTGGCCAGATCGGCCGCGGCAAGAGCGCCTTCGTCAAGACCTACCTGTGGCGCCAGTCGCTGTTCGGGAGGAGGTCGTGGGTCATCGACCCGAAGGGCGAGTACGGCTCGCTCGCCGCAGCCTGGGGGGTCACGCCGATACGCCTCGCGCCGGGTGGAGACGTGCGCCTCAACCCTCTCGATCTGCCGTCGGCTCTTCCCGTCACCGCCGGTGGGCGACCGGGCGCCGACGAGGCGGACCGGCGGCGCATGGACCTTCTCGGCGCCCTCGGCGCCGCATGCCTGGCCCGGCCGGTGCGCGCGGTCGAGCGGGCAGCGATCGAGATCGCCCTGACGTCGCTGGCACGCACAGGCAGCGACGGCCTGCGCAGGCGGAGGTGCGCGGACGCGCCCGGTGGCCCGCCGACGTTGCCCGAGGTCGTCGATGCTCTCCTCGATCCGGACCCGATCGCGGCCCAGGCGATCGGCTTCGACGCCGCGACGCTCGCCGCAGAGAGTCGGGAGCTCGCCCTCGAGCTGCGCCGGCTCGTGCGTGGAGACCTGCGGGGGATGTTCGACGGCCCGACGTCGCCCGACATCGCTCTCGACGCCTCGCTCGTCGTGCTCGACCTCTCTGCCGTCTACGCCTCCGACGCCCTCGGCATCCTCATCGCGTGCGCAACGGCCTGGCTGGAAGGCGCGCGCGCACGCATCGACGGTGCGCGCGGCACCCTCATCGTCGTCGACGAGGCCTGGGCGATCCTGTCGGACATCTCCGTCGCACGATGGCTGCAGTCGTCCTGGAAGCTTGCTCGCGCCTACGGCGTCTCGAACATCGCCGTGCTCCACCGCCTGTCAGATCTGCGCGCGGCCGGCGCCGAGGGCTCCGAGCAGGCCGGCTTGGCCGGAGGCCTCCTATCGGATTCAGAGACGCGCGTCATCTACGCGCAGGCGCCCGGCGAGGTCGAGGCTGCACGCGAGGCTCTCTCACTGACCACCACGGAGAGAGACCTCCTGCCGCGTCTCGGTCGTGGCGTCGCACTGTGGAAGGTCGCCGATCGCTCCTTCCTCGTCCGCCACATCCTCTCCGCGAGCGAGACAGCGCTGGTCGACACCGATGCCGCGATGGTCCCTCCCGTCGCATGACCTCGCCCTTTCGAGGGTGCGGGCAACAGCGGCGCAGGACGCGCCGCCGGCTGTATACGCCGTCGGGCCGCGCAGCGTCGCCATCGCGTGTGGCGTCTGCGCCGTCGCCGCATGGTCGGTTTGGCTCGGCGGTGAGCTTGCCGGCTGGATCGCCTCGGGGCACTGGCCCGCTGTGCCGGCGAGCGCCGTTGCGGGGATCGTCCTGCGCCTGGGTGCTCACCCGTTCGCCGCGCGCCGCGCCTGGCCGCGTGGCGACCGGGTCCTCCTGCCGCCAGGCCCACTCGTCGTCGCCGCCGTCGTCGCCAGCGCAGCGGCGACTGGTGCGGCCGGCTTTCTCGCGTGGCGCGCGGCAGGCTCCCGCATGCTGGCGGCGGGCACCGCATGGTCGTCCGCGGCGTCCTCTGGCATCCCGGATGGTGCCGCACGCTGGGCGCGCCACGCCGAGCTCGGCCTGCTCGGTGTCGGCGGTGCAGAGCGCGGCAGGGTCGTCCTGGGTGTCGCCGGCCGGCGCCTCCTGGCAGCCGAGAGGGGCCAGTCGGTCATCGTCGTCGGCCCGACCCAGACGCAGAAGACTGTGGGGTTCGCGGTGCCCGCGATCCTCGAATGGGACGGCCCGGTCGTCGCGACAAGCGTGAAGACCGACCTTGTCCGCCAGACACTCGCGTGGCGGGCGCGCCGCGGGAAGGTGGCGGCGTTCGACCCGGCGGGTGTCACCGGTCTCGAGAGCGCTCTCTGGTCACCGGTGGCCGCCGCCCGCACCTGGCCGGCCGCCCGCAGGATGGCGGCGGACCTCGTCGGTGCGGCGCGCTCCGCCGGCGACGGGATCGAGGACGCGGGCTTCTGGTACGCGATGGCGGCGAAGTTGCTCGCCCCGCTGCTGCTTGCAGCCGCTGTCTCGTTCCGGGACATGGACGCCGTGCTGGGCTGGATCGACGGCCAGGAGAGCGCCGAGGTCCTCGCGGTGCTCGACGCTGCCGGTGCTCAGGGCGCGCATCGCGCCGCCCTGGCGAGCTTCGGCCGTGAGGAGCGCCAGCGGGCTTCGATCTACGCGACGGCCGAGTCCGTCGTCGAGCCGTACCGGGAGCTCGGGTGTGCGACGCCGGGGCGGGCGCTCGTCGTCGACCCGGCCGCGCTCACCGGCGGGGGCTGCGACACCCTGTACATCTGCGCTCCGGCCCACGACCAGCGCCGCCTGCGCCCGGTGTTCACCGTTCTTGTCGAACAGGTCATGGCGGCGGCCTTCACGCGATCGGGGCGGGCGTCACGCGGACTGGACCCCCCGTTGCTCGTCGTCCTCGACGAGGCGGCGAACATCGCCCCGGTCGCAGACCTGGACGGCCTCGCTGCGACGGCGGCGTCCCACGGCATCCAGCTCGTGACCGTCTTCCAGGACCTCGCCCAGGTCTCCGCCCGTTACGGCGAGCGCGCGGCGACCGTCGTGAACAACCACCGGGCCAAGGTGTTCCTGTCGGGGATCTCCGACCCGCCGACCCTGGACCATGTCAGCCGGCTCCTTGGCGACCAGGAGCGGGCCCAGCGCTCGCGCACCTCGGGGCCACGGGGATCGACGTCATGGACGGAGGCGACGTCGTCGCGGCCCCTCCTCGCGGGTGCTGCACTACGCCGCATGCGCCCCGGCAGCGGGGTCCTCCTCTACGGGCACCTGCCGCCGGCCCGCCTGAAGCTGCGGCCGTGGTTCGCCGACGCCACGCTGTCCCGGCGCGCCGGTTCCGCCCTCGTGGTGGAGGCTGGCCCGGCGGCCCGGTGGGCCTCTGCGATCAGACTGGCGCGCCGGGTACGACGAGCGGCCACGGGCGGGCACGCTCGGCGATGAGGGCGAGGTCGAGCAGGAGCTGCTCTTCGTGGTGGCGCCCGACGACCTGCAGCCCGACCGGCAGGCCGTCGACGGTCCCGGCGGGGATCGTCACGGCCGGATTGCCGGTGAGGTTGGCGGGGAATGTCAGCGCCCCGTTGTTCCCCATGGCGCGCTCGAAGCCCACCTCTTTGACGAGGTCGATATCGCCGACAACCGTCGGCAGCGGGCCGGCGGCGTCGAAGGCGACGTCGGGGTTCGTCGAGCAGAACAGGAAGTCGACGTCGTCGAAGATGTCGGCCATCGTCTCGTTGACGTCGCGCCGGAAGTTCTCGACGGCTCCGGCCTGGCGGAGGTCGAAGTGGTGGGAGGCGATGTTCATGCCGAACTGGATCTCGGGGGTGAGCTCGTCGTTGCAGCCCGGGTAGCGGTCCCCGAGAGTCCCCATGAGCCCCACCAGGTTCGACATCGCCCACTCGATCCCGGCTTCGGGAAGCTTGACGACGACGTCGACACGCTTCAGGCCGGCGTCGGCGATAAGCGCCTCGGCGGCGTTCACGACGGTGGCGACGATCGCCGGATTGACGACGGCGGCACCGAGGTCGATCGAGAAGGCGGCCTTCTTGCCGCGCAGCTCGTGGGTGCCGAGCCCGGCTTCCCAGCCCTCGACGCGCGGCAGGCTCAGGGTGTCCCGGGAGTCGAAGCCGTTGCAGTTGTCGAACCAGCGCGCCGTGTCGCGCACCGATCGCGAGACGCACCCGATGACGACGGTCAAAGGCGGCTGGTAGACGTGCGGGCCTCGGGGGATGCGCCCGTAGGTCGCCTTGAGGCCGAACATCCCCGTAAAGCCGGACGGGATGCGGATGGAGCCCCCGCCGTCGCCGGCAGAAGCGATGGGCACGAGGCCTCCCGCGACGGCGGCCGCGCTGCCGCCGGAGGAGCCCCCGGGGGTGCGCTCGGTGTTCCAGGGGTTGCGGGTTGTCCCGTGGATCTTCGTGTTGGTGCAGTTGATGCCGCCAAACTCGCTCGCCGTCGTCTGGCCGACGAAGACCGCGCCGGCGGCACGCAGGCGGGTTGCCATCGTCGAGTCCCACTGGCCGACGCGGTCCTTGAAGACGAGCGAAGCCTCCGTAAATGGCCAGCCCGCGACCGGATCGAGCTCCTTGAACCCGATGGGGAGCCCTCCGAAGGGAAGCGACACGTCGGCGCTCTTGGCCGTGGCGCGCGCGGCATCGGTGTCGAGGTAGCTGAAAGCGTTGAGTTCAGATGCCTCGATCGCGGCGATGCAGGCGTCGAGCTGTTCGAGTGGTGACGTCTCGCCCGCCCGGAAGGCGTTGACGAGAGAGCAGGCGTCACCAAGCCATGTTTGGACGGTCATACGCGAAAAGCTAGCCCGTCCCCCCTGGCTGTGCCGACTCGTGGGATAGCGTGAGCGGCTGTGGTCGCCCAGCTCGAGGGGTTCTACGACGTCGTGCACCGTCGTCGCGACGTGCGGGCGCAGTTTACCGGGGCCGAGATCGCAGATGGCGTCCTGGAACGGATCCTGGCCTCTGCGCACGCGGCTCCGAGCGTCGGCCTCTCCCAGCCGTGGGACTTCGTCCTCGTCCGTGACGAGACGACGCGCAAGACCTTCTGGGACCACGTCCAGCAGGAGCGCCAGGAGTACGCCGCAACCCTCGAGGGGGCCAGCGCCGAGCTGTTCTCCGGCGTCCGCATCGAGGGGATCCTCGACGCGACGCTTTCGGTCGTCGTCACCTACGATCCCGCCCGCGGGGCGCCGTCTGTGCTCGGCCGGCACGCCATCGACGACGCCGGCCTCTACTCGGTGTGCCTGGCCATCGAGAACCTCTGGCTCGCGGCGGCGGCCGAAGGTCTCGGCCTCGGGTGGGTCTCCTTCTATCGGGAGAGCTTCCTCGCAGAGCTTCTCGGGATTCCCCGCGACATCCGGCCCGTTGCCTGGCTGTGCCTCGGCCCGGTGAGTGACCTCGAGTCGGCGCCGGACCTGGAGCACCACGGCCGGCGTTCCCGCCTCCCGATCGAGGAGGTCGTGCACGAGGAGCGCTGGGAAGATCGAGCCGGGGCTTCCGGGAGCTAGGAGGAGACCGTGGTAAGTGCAAGCGACGCAGTCCAGCCGGGGCCGACCGCCCCGGGGTCCCCATCTGGCGCACCGGGTGCCGCAGATGGGCTCCGCACGCTTGCGATCGACGTCGGCGGCACCGGACTGAAGGCCTCAGTGCTCGACGCCGACGGCGCGATGGTCGCCGATCGTGTGCGGATCCCGACGACGTATCCGTGCCCTCCGGAGACGATGGTCAAGAGGTTGGCAGGCCTCGTCGTCCCCCTTCCCGCCTACGACAGGGTGTCGGTCGGTTTTCCTGGGCTCGTGCGCAAGGGACATGTCGTGACGGCGCCGCACTTCGTCACACGCGAGGGGCCGGGCACAGAGATCGTCGACGAGCTGGTCGCAGCCTGGAGCGGCTTCGATCTCGCGGGGCAGCTCGCGGCGAGGTTCGGCAAGCCGACGCGGGCGGCGAACGACGCCGACCTGCAAGGAGCCGCCGTCGTGTCCGGTGTGGGACTCGAGCTCGTGCTCACCCTCGGCACCGGCTTCGGGACAGGCCTCTTCTACGAGGGCCGGCTGGCTCCCCACCTCGAGGTGGCCCACCATCCGTTTCGCCACGGGGAGACCTACAACCAGCAGCTTGGCGAGGCCGCATTGCAGGAGATCGGCCAGAAGCGGTGGAACAAGAGAGTGGAAAAGGCGATCACGTGCCTGTTCGAGCTTCTCCACTACGATCACCTCTTCGTCGGAGGCGGCAACGCGAAGCACCTGGCGTTTGATCTCGGGCCGCTCGGCACCGTCGTCGACAACAAGGCCGGCATCCTCGGGGGGATCTGGCTCTGGGACGACGCTCGTGGGATGGCCTGAGCCGGGCGCCCGGCGAGGGCCGGCGAGGGCCGGCGTCGGATCCGCCCGGGAACGGCCTACTTGGCCTGATGCCTGTGCGAGCCGGGGCGTTAGGATGCACCGGTGCCGCCGGCCACCGGCGGTGGCCGGCGGCACGTTGCGCTCGTAGCTCAATGGACTAGAGCATCTGACTACGGATCAGAAGGTTGTGGGTTCGAATCCCGCCGAGCGCGCCGAAAACTCCTATTCAGAGGGTATGTTTCGCTCGGACAAGGTCGCAGAAGTGTCCGCGACACCAGGAGCAGGTCCAAGCACCGTGACACCGGTCGGAGCGCTCGGTTCGACTCCAAAGTCTTGTTCACCGGGCTGGGGCTGCTCGGCAGGTCGTCGGTCCGGACAGGCGGCATCTGATTCCGTATCCAACGC
>JAJZBS010000102.1 GCA_021851885.1 Actinomycetes bacterium
GCGCATCTTGGATTTCTCCAGGTCGGTCTGGACGTGCGAGAGGTACTCGTCGGTCAACGGGCTCCGGCTCGCTCGGCGAGCCCACGCACGTAGGCAGCCTGCCCGACGTGCTGCAGGCCGTCGGCGATGACGCTCACGAGCCGGACCGCCATGGTGACCGGTGGGTCGAAGCGCTCGTCGACGACACGCTCGAGGTCGGCGGCACCGAGGGAGGCGAGGTCGGCCTCGCTGCGCCGTGCGACCGCCTCGTGGTAACCGCCGAGCAGCTCGGCGGTGACGCGGACCGTGCCGACTTCGGCCGTCGAGTGGCCGTAGCCGGTGTCGGAGGGGTCGAGCGGGAGGTCGAAGCGGCCATGCCAGGCGCCCTCGAGCCAGGTCTGGCTGTGGCCGAACGCTTCGGAGAGGTGGTCGTCCTGGACCCTCGTGAGGTGCCACACGAGCCAGGCGATGGTGTTGGCGTCGTCATCGGCTCGCCAGGTGAGCGCCGCCGGTGCAATACCGTCGAGGACGCCGGCGACGCCTTCGCTGATGCGGCCGAAGGCGTCACGGAGGATGTCTGTAGTCGTCGTCATGCCCCAGTGTTCCCATTCGGTACCGATCTGGCAAGGCTCTGGCGACGAGCATCCGGCGCCGCGCCGCTCCGGGGGATCTGGAATCACTCAACGCAGGGTGAACCCGCAGCACGTCCTGGCGCGCGTCGGCACCGCACTGAAGAGAGGCGTTGGTGCGCCCGGGTCGCGCGCCTGCCTATTCCGAAGCGAGGTCGAAGGCCTCGAAGGTGAACGGGGGCGTGACTGTGCAGCCCACCAGCGTCCATGCCCCGAGCGAGCAGGCGGACTGCCAAGCCCCCGCGGGCACAATCGCCTGAGGACGCTGCCCGGCGGAGAGCCCCGTGCCCAGGTCGATCTGCCGGGTGGCTGCGGTTCCCGGTCCCTCGAGGTCGACGGAGAGCTGCAGCGGCGCTCCTGCATAGAAGTGCCAGATCTCCACCCGATCGCGTATCCGGTGCCAGGCCGATCGATCGCCTGCCTCGAGGAGGTAGTAGATCGCCGTGCAGGCCTCGTCGGCCCAGGTCTCGCGGTAGTGCCCCCCCTCGGGGTGAGGATCGAGGGCAAGGGTTTCACGTACGGCGTCGGCGTCCACGCCACGAGTATGTCCGGCGACGCCTCCACCATGGTGCCCACCATCGTCCGGCGGGCACCTCCGGAGCGGGTTCACACGGTTGGGCCAGGGCCGCGACGCGTCGACCATGGGCATGTGAAGTGTGCTCCGAACCCCGGACGGGGCCGAGCTCAATCGACGGAGGTCATCGGTGCAGCGCGGCGGCAAGCGAACTTGCCGCCGCGCTGTGAGGCCTAGACGACCCGTACGTTCTGCGCCTCGGGGCCCTTGCGGCCCTGTGCGACGTCAAACTC
Source organism: Actinomycetes bacterium (assembly GCA_021851885.1). Taxonomy (GTDB): domain Bacteria; phylum Actinomycetota; class Acidimicrobiia; order Acidimicrobiales; family JAMCQF01; genus JAJZBS01. The sequence goes on from JAJZBS010000102.1 coordinate 1,416, forward strand.
GACCTGCTGACCCTCTTCGAGGGTCTTGTAGCCGTCACCGACCACGTTCGAGTAGTGGACGAACACGTCCTTTTCCCCTGTGCTCGGGGTGATGAATCCGAAGCCCTTGTCACCGTTGAAGAACTTCACCACTCCAGTTGCCATTTCTGTATCTCTTTCTTTCTTGCCTATTGCTTATGTTGATTGTTTGTGTTGGTCGAAATTGCAGCGAGCGGGCCGGGCTCGACGCGTGATGCGATGAGTGCCGATCGGGCGTCGATCAGGGAGCTTGCTGCGAACTGTTGCTGTTGGACGGCACCGGTCATCGTTGCATCCGAGGCCTGGGTGCCGTGACGTTCTGCGCGGGAACCCAGCATGCGCCGTCCCATGTGCGAAAGGATCACCACGTTCGAGTGCGGCGGGTCACCGAGACAGGCAGGGCAGGCAGGAGATCGACGAGGCGACCCTACCTTCCCCGTTTCCGGCCGTCGTGTCGACGACGGGGCTACGGGGCTCCACCAAGTGCTGGGCGATGTCGAGCTCCGTTTCGAATCGGGCCGACTCGGGGAGTTCTCGAACAGGCCACGCCAGCTCATCGCTGGCGACGCCACCAAGGTACCAGCTCGGGTGGATCGTCGGCGCACAGCCGGAGATCTCCGTTCCTCCCCCAGGCTTTCGCTTGGATCCGTGACGACCTTGACGGGCTGCCCGATGGCTCGCCGCGGGCCGTCCGAGTACGGTTTTGTGACCGTTTCCGAGGCCGGCCGGCGTTTCCGGCCGGGCCGGTGAGCATCCCGAGGGGCCGCGACGCGCCGTGCTGGACGGGGGGGGACTGTGGGATGAACAAAGCCATGGGCAACGCCGAGATTGCCGCGCGGGGCTTCTCGCGCCCGGTGAGCTTCTGGGTCGGAGCCGCCGGCGTGCTGATCGGCGTGCTGTTTCAGCTGCCGATGTACGTTTCGGCGCGGAGCCGTCACTTCATGCTGCGCGGCATGCCCATGGATCCGGCGATGCTCGTCGGCATGGTCCTCATGGCCGTCGGGTTCGTGCTCGTCTGCTGGGGTGTCGGCTATCGGGGCCTGCCAGGCGGGAGGGGGTCGCGAGGCCTCAGTCGGCTCGGGGATCTCCCCCACGTCCGGGCCCTCGACGACGTCCGCATCGGACCCGCGCATATCCGATTGATGGTCGTCCTCACTGCCGCCATCGCCATCGACTCGCTGAAGCCGTACACGCTCACCTTCATCCTCCCTGGCGTCGCCAAGGAGTACGGCTTGAGCTCACCCGTCCATCACATCGCCGGCCATCAGCCGGTGGCGCTCCTGGCGTTTTGGGGGATCCTCGGGACCGCGGCGGGATCGTTCATCTGGGGCTATCTGGGTGACCGCGTGGGGCGTCGCGCCTCCATCCTCATCGCGTCGGTGCTCTTCGTCGCCACATCGGCCTGCAGCGCCATGCCCAACTTTTGGCAGAACGAGCTGATGTGCCTGGTGATGGGGATCGCGGTTGGGGGCTTCCTCCCGATCACCTACGCATTGCTGGTCGAGACGGTCCCCTCCCGGTTGCGTGGCCCGGCCGTGGTGCTGATCGGGGGCATCGGCACTGCCCTCGGGTTCTTGATGGCCAGCGCGTTTGCCGACTGGCTCATCCCGAGCCTCGGGTGGCGGATCATGTGGCTGCTCGGCATCCCGTCCGGCGTGGCCCTGATCCTGCTCAATCGTGAGATACCTGAGTCCCCGCGCTTCTTGTCGGCGATCGGCGAGGATGGGGAGGCCAAGGCGATCATGGAACGGTTCGGGTCCGCGATGGTTGCCCCCCTGCCGTGGGACGCCGCAGGCACACAGGCCGCACCGCCCCCCGACCCCCTCCTGGGCACGGTGGCCGACCACCGGTCGCCGGCTCGGGGGCGCGACCGACTGGGGCTGATCGTCAGCCGGCCATACCGGCTCATTACCCCTGCGCTCACGCTCTACGGGATCGCATTCGGCATCGTGAACTTCGGGTTCCTCGTCTGGCTGCCGATCGACCTGGCGCATGCGCAGCACGGAGTCCACGGGCCGGAAGTGACGGCGCTATTGGCCAAGGCGGCATTCTTCTCGATCCCCGGAGCGGTGCTCGCAGCGTGGCTCTACGGGCGCAGCGCGAAGAAGGCGATGGTGGCGTTTGCCGCAACGAGCGCGCTGAGTCTCGGTGTGTTCTGGGCTTTCGGGCCGGAGGTCGTGGCCAGCCCGACGTTGTTCACCGTGGTCCTCGTGGCCCTACTGGTGTCGATGTGGGGGTCGATCTCGGTCCTGTGCCCCTATAGCGCCGAGGTCTACCCGACCGCCGTTCGCGCCACCGGCGCCGGCCTCGCCGCGGGTGCGAGCAAGGTGGGTGGCGTCCTGGCCCTCGCCATGGCCATCCTGGCGATCACCCCACCGGATCTCACAGGTGCAGCGCTCATGTCGGCCATGCCGATGCTCTTGGCCGCTGTGGTCGTCGGCATCGTCGGCGTGGAAACGGCCGGCCGGCCGCTCGATTCCATCGCGCGCCGAGATACGGAGATGTCCCCCGCCCTGCGATGAAAGCAGGTCGCTGCGCGGCCGGACGCCATCGCGCGAACCGATGGCCGACGACGCGTTGCCGACCGGCATGGTTGCCGGAGGCGTCGTCGTCGTCGGGCCGCCGAGGCCGCGTCGTCAGGTGATTCTGCCGACGTCTGCAGTGCGGGTCGGGCCCCCGGCGGCGCTTGTCGCGGATGCACGCGGCACCTGCCAAATGAGCGTCGTGCCAGCGCCGGCCCGGTTCTCGACAGAGACGGTGCCGCCGAGCTGCTGTGCGCGGGTCTCCATGTTGCGCGTACCACCTCCCGGCGGTCGCAATGGATCGAGGCCGTCCCCGTCGTCGGTGACCGTCAGGGAAACCGTCTCGGCGGTGACGGCGACGGTCACCTCGGCACGAGTTGCGTGCGCGTGCCTGGCAACGTTGCTCAAGGCCTCATGGAGGACTGCGAGCAGGGCTTCGGCGGTGTCGCGCCCGATCTGGTCAATCGGTCCGTGCATCGAGACGACCGGCGTGTAGCCGAGTGCACGGGAGCTGTCGCGGACGAACTCGTCCACGTTCGCGCGCATATTCGTCACGTCGTAGTGAGAAAGGTCGAAGATGATGCCGCGCAGCTCGCGAATGATCCGGTCAGTCTCGTCGATGAGCGGCAACAGCGGCTTGGCGGCCGTCCGGTCGCGGCTGGCAACGGCGCTCAGCGAAAGCCCGAGAGCGAAGAGGCGTTGGACGCTCAAGTCGTGGAGGTCGGCGGCGATGCGCACCCGTTCGTCTCGCAGGATCAACCTGTGACGGGCTTCCACGAGCTCTCGCATACTGCCGAGGATGCTTTCGCGCATCTGGTCGACCGCCCTGGCGAGTGCCGCCAGCTCGACCGGTCCCTCCGCGGGGATGCTGCTGTCGTAGTCGCCTCCCGCGACATTCTGGACGCGCGCCAGTAGGTTGTGGAGAGGGCGGGTGAGAACCCGCCGAAGCGCGGGAACCGCGAGAGCGGCTACCAGCAGCGCGATAACGACGGCGACGGCGGTGATGAGGTTCTCCGTTCCGTTCTCCCCCGCGATGCGGTCGAGCTCGTCGGCGGCAAGCACGTTCGTACGGCCGGTCAGGGTCGTGAGGTCGTTGCGCACCGCCTTGAAACGCGTGCCACTGGCTTCGGCCATCGATGCCAGCTCGGCCGCGGTCAAAGGTCTCTCCGTCTGGGTGGCGACCTGCTCGGTGGCGAGCGCGAGCCATGCGCCGTGCGCCTCCTCCACTCTGTGCAGGTCGGCGAGGGCTCGCGGGTCGCCCTTCACCATGGAGCCGAGCTGCGTCTCGAGTGACGTGCTCGTTGCCTGGTACTGCGTGAAGGCCTGGAGGAAACGCGTCTCCCTGGTCAGGAGATAACCGCGCTGGACCGTCTCTTGGTCGACGTAGGTCGTCTCGAGTACGAACGAGGCGTTCTGGGCTGGGAGCCAGCGCGACCGGAGGTTCCCTTCGGCGCGCGACAAGTCGATGCGCGAGATCGCCATTGCCACCCAGGTCAAGACGAAGAGGGCGACGAGAATCGCGGTTAGGCCGTAGGTGAGAGCGCGCACACTCGCAGGTCGCCAGATGCGCGAGTTCTTGCGTAAGGGTGCGCCACCGGGGCCCCGCACGCCAGCAGGCTACCAGGGGGTGCCGGCCCGTCCGCCGGTGGCCATGCCGCTCGCGCCGGCGTCGTCCGGCCTGCCGGGCTTGCCGTTGGGTCGGAAGGTTTCCATCCCGGCCCGACGTGTGCCGGCATCAGCGGCCCGGAGTGGGGCAGGATGGAGGGATGGCCGAAGTGTCCATCCCTGCTGCCGGGACCCTGCCTGCATACGTAGCCATACCCGGCGGCCAGGGCCCCTGGCCCGGTGTCGTCGTCATCCACGACGCCTTCGGTATGAGCAGCGACCTCAGGCGGCAGGCCGATTGGCTTGCGGGTGAGGGTTATCTGGCGGCGGCCCCGGACCTGTACCGTGGGGGGAAGAAGATCACCTGTTTGCGCAAGGTGTTCAAGGACGCCTTGGCGCGCAAGGGCCCGACCTTCGACGATCTGGACGCGACGCGCGCGTGGCTCGCTGGCCGGACCGACTGCACGGGCCGGATTGGCGTGATCGGCTTCTGCATGGGCGGTGGATTCGCGCTTCTACTGGCGCCCGGCCACGGTTTTGCAGCATCCAGCGTGAACTACGGCACCGTCCCCAAAGATGCCGAGACCTTGTTGCGTGGGGCGTGCCCCGTCATCGGGAGCTACGGCGCCAAGGACCGGTCGTTGAGGCGCGCTCCCAACCGGCTCGAGCGCGCGCTCGATGCAAACGGTATCGATCACGAGGTCACCGTGTACGGGGATGCTGGCCACTCATTCCTCAACGATCACGACCCCGACGAGATCTCCACAGTCGTCAAGCTGTTATCGCGCGCCGCCGGGACGCGCTTCGAAGAGTCCTCGGCCCGGGATGCCAAGAGGCGCATCGTGGCCTTCTTCGACAAGCACTTGAAGCCGGGAGACTAGAGGGGGATCGTAAGAAGGGCGGGCCGGATCAGCGGCGCGGGGGTCGATAGTCGACACTTTGCCGGACCGTGTCGACCTCCTCAGGCGTCAGCAGCACGACGATGCGTGTCATGACCGCACCAGAGCCGGTGATCGCCATAGAGACGGCGGCGGCGCTCCCGTTGTCGGGCATCTCCATGATCGTGTAGGTGTCGAACTCGCCGAAAGCGAACACGCTGCACCCATCCGTGGGCGAAGTCAACGGTCGGCTGCGAGCCGGCCCGGGGCAGCCGTGGCACCTCAACAGGACGTTCGCCTCTGTGGCGCAACGAGACCGGTCCGTACTCTCATCGGTGGGCATGTCCACACTGGGCATGTCCACACTGGGCAGGAGGTGGGCGTTGGGCGACACCGACGACCGGGAGGATGCGGGCCGAGGACGGCGTGGCGCGCCGCGAGGCACGCAAACGGCATCGGCACCGGTGCGCCTCGCAGGGGAACCGGTCCTCGCCAGAGACCGCTTTCGCTCCGGCCTCGCCGGGACCCGGGTCACGGGAGGTCCGCCATGAAGGTTCTCGTTGCAGCAGCATCGCGGTACGGCTCCACCGCAGAGATCGCGCAGGCCATCGCCGAGGAGCTCCGTTCCCGGGGGTTCGCCGTCACGGCGGCTTCTCCGGGCGAGGTGGGGGAGTTGGCCGGCTTCGACGCGGTCGTGCTCGGCAGCGCCGTCTACGCCGGGCACTGGCTGGAACCGGCGATCCGGTTCGCCCGGAGGATCGGGTCGGAGCTTCCCCGGCACCCCGTCTGGCTCTTTTCGAGCGGGCCCGTCGGGGACCCAAGCCGCAAGATCGTCCAGCGGATGGGGGCCGACCCTGTCGACCTTCCCAAAGTGCGCAGGGAAACCGGAGCGCGCGAGCACCGGGTCTTCGCCGGCAAGCTCGATCGCGCCAACCTCGGGGGGGTTCAACGGGCGGCACTGTGGCTGTTTCGCGACGTCGAAGGCGACTTCCGGGACTGGCCGGGCATTCGGGGCTGGGCTGCGGAGATCGCCGGCCAGCTGACGGCGGCTTCGGCTGCATGACGGATGGCCCCGGGGAGGTGGCGTCCATGGACCATGCGTACCCGGCTCGCCTCGACGGCCGGCTCGACGAACCGGTCAGCCGATGGCTTTGGCTGGTGAAATGGGCTCTGCTGATTCCCCACTTCGTCTGCCTCGTCGGCCTGTGGATCGCGATGAGCGTCCTGACGATTGTCGCCGGATTGAGCATCCTGGCAACGGGCCACTACCCGCGTGCCATCTTCGACTTCAACGCCGGCGTCGTCCGCTGGACGTGGCGCGTCGGTTTCTACGGCATCAGCGCATTCGCAACGGACCGCTACCCGCCGTTCCGCCTTGCGGCAGACCCTTCATATCCCGCCGACTTCCACGTCGACTACCCCGAGCGCTTGTCGCGAGGTCTCGTGCTCGTCAAGTGGTGGCTTCTCGCCATCCCCCAGTACGTCATCGTGTCGATCCTTGCCGGGGGTTGGGGCCTCAACGCCGACGGCGCCTGGCGCATCACCGGCGGAGGCGGCGTGATCGCCCTGCTGGCGCTCGTCAGCGCTGTCGTCGTCTTGGCGACGCGGCGCTATCCGCGGCCGATCTTCGAGGTGATCATGGGCCTGAATCGGTGGTGCTACCGGGTTCTCGCCTACGTCGCCCTCATGCGGGACGAGTATCCCCCGTTCCGCTACGACGGAGGAGGGGCCGACCCGGGATCGCCGCCACCGGTCCAGGACAAGCTGCCTTTTGCCGCTTGAGGCTCCGGCGAACCTGGAGGTTCAGGGCGGACGTCCCCCGCTCGAGGGAGTGCCACTCCGGACCCGACGATGAGGAAGCTATTGTCGTCCCTGCCACGGCTTGCGATGATCGCTCGGTCGGGCCGACGAGATGCGCTGCAACCCGGAGGAATGCAGCGCGGGCACCGCGCCCCTACGCCATCGGAGCCGCAACGTGCACGAGGGAAGGAGGGGCGATGCCTGAGCGCGACGCCATTGCGATCGGTGCTCCGTGTTGGATCGACTTGTGGACGTCCGACGTCGAAGCGGCGCGGCGGTTCTACGCCGAGCTGTTCGGTTGGGTGGCCGAAGAGGCGAATCCCGACTTCGGGGGCTACTTCATGTTCACGCAACAGGGGCACCCCGTCGCAGGCGCCATGGGCTCCATGCCCGACAGGCCGGCCAGCAACACCTGGAAGGTCTATTTCGCCACCGACGATGCCGCAGCGGTGCTCGATGCGGCCAGATCGGACGGGGCGGAAAGCGAGCTCGCGGCGTTTCCTGTCGGTGACCTGGGCGTCCAAGCGGGTCTCGTCGACCCGACCGGCGCTCCGTTCGGTCTATGGCAGGCGGGCAGCTTCTCCGGGTTCCCCGCCACGGGCGAGCCCGGTTTGCCGAGCTGGTTCGAGCTGCAGACGCCGGACTGCAAGCGCTCCGTCGCGTTCTACCGTGCCCTTCTCGGTTGGCAGACGACCGATGCCGTTGACGGCGACACGACCTACACGACCATCCGGCCCGGCGCACACGGCGCAGACTTCGGTGGGATCACCGACGCGTCGAGTGAACCGGGTACGCCGGAGACGGCGCACTGGGTCGTCTACTGGCGCGTCGGCGACATGGATGCCGCGCTCCGGCGCGCGACGGCGGCCGGAGGATCTGTGCACGCGGGGCCCACGGCCAGTCCGTACGGGATCTTGGCGACAGCTGCCGATCCGGCCGGCGCCGAGGTGCGGCTGCACGTGCCCGGCACAACCTGACATCGTTGCACCACAGCCCGGGGCGCCAACGGTCACGCCCTAGCGGGGACTTTCGATGGCCGATCGCAGCGCGGCGAGACGCTCTGCGTCGAGCGCGTACCACACCCATCGCCCGCGCCGTTCCCCGTGCACGAGACCGGCCTCGCCGAGGATCTTCAGGTGGTGGGAGACCGTCGGCTGGGACCTGCCGAGCGGGCGGACGAAGTCACAGACGCAGACCTCACCGGTCGGCGCCCCGGCGAGCATCGAAAGAATCCGCAAGCGCACAGGGTCGGCGAGCGCCGTGAAGCCGCGGGCGAGAGCTGCCGCGGCGTCGGGGTCAAGCGGCGCGACGAGTAGCGACGGCCGGCACGCGGCGGAGTCGGCGCCATCGTTCGCTCCCTTCCGGCCAGCCACCGCTCACCTCCCATTGACGAGTCCCGATACATCAAATAACGTCAATGTATCGACGATGATGAATCATATCGCCAGGTGGCGGCTGTCGGCCGCACCGCCGGAGGGCGCCGGCGCGACGAGGACGGGCGTGAGCGCGCCCCGTGGCCGGCCGTCCGGCCCGACCGGGGAGTTGTCGACCGGTTCCTCCCGGCATGGATCCTCGCGGCAATGGGCGCCGGGATCGGCCTCGACCGGATCTTCCCCCACCTGGGCCGCCAGATCGCTGCCGTCCAGCTGACGGGCGGCACGCCCCTTCCCGTGTTCGTCGGCTTGCTCGTCATGATGTACCCGGTCCTGGCGAAAGTCCGCTACGGGCGGCTCGGCAGCGTCACTCGCGACCGGCGGATGCTCGTGTCGTCACTGGTGCTGAACTGGCTGGTCGGCCCGGCCGTGATGTTCGCGCTGGCGTGGCTGCTCCTGCCGGACCTTCCCGCCTACCGGACGGGGCTGATCGTCGTGGGCCTCGCACGGTGTATCGCGATGGTCCTCATCTGGAACGAGCTTGCCTGCGGCGACCGTGAAGTGGCTGCCGTGCTCGTCGCCCTCAACGCGCTCTTCCAAGTCGCCGCCTTCGCAATCCTCGGCTTCTTCTACCTGCGGGTGCTGCCCGGATGGCTCGGGCTGTCGACGGTCGGCCTCGACGTATCGGTGACGACGATCGCCGAGGCCGTCGCCATCTTCCTCGGCGTCCCGCTGGTGGCGGGCTTGGCAACCCGTGTCATCGCGGAGCGGCGCCGGGGGGCGATCTGGTACGAGTCGGCGTTCCTGCCGCGGATCGCGCCGCTCGCGCTCGGGGGGCTCCTGTACACCATCGTCATCCTTTTCGCCCTCCAGGGCGGGAGGATCACCGCTCACCCGGCCGCTGTCGCCCGCATCGCGCTGCCGCTGCTCGTCTACTTCGTGATCATGTGGTTCGGGTCGTTCGCCATCGGGCGCGCCCTGCACCTCCCCTACGCCAAGACGGCGACGCTCGCCTTCACGGCGGCGGGAAACAACTTCGAGCTGGCGATCGCCGTGTGCATCGGGGTGTTCGGCGTCTCGTCGGGCCAAGCCCTCGCCGGAGCGGTCGGCCCGCTTGTCGAGGTGCCGGTCCTCGTCGGCCTCGTCTACGCAGCGTTATGGATGCGGCGGCGTTACCCGGCGATCGCCCTGGAGGGCGACCCGGCGTGACAGGGCGACCTGTCGTCCTGTTCCTCTGCGTCCACAACGCGGGGCGCAGCTTCGCGGCCAAAGTGCTCCTCGATCACCTCGCGCAAGGACGCGTCGACGTGCGCTCGGCCGGCTCGGATCCCGCATCGGGGCTCAATCGCTCTGTCGTCGCGGTCCTGGCCGAGCGGGGCCTGGACGTCACGAACGAAGTCCCGAAAGAGCTATCCGATGACGATGCACGGGAAGCCGACGTCGTCGTGACGATGGGGTGCGGCGACACCTGTCCCTTCTACCCGGGGAAGCGCTACGAGGACTGGGACGTCGACGATCCCGCGGGCTTGTCGGTCGAGGCGGTCCGGCCGATCGTCGACGAGATCGACCGCCGCGTGCACGCTCTGCTGGACGAGCTGGATCCATCCCGTCCTGGCACGGGCCGGTCACGGGGCACAGATCCGGATCCCGCCCGCGACCTTTAAGGCTCACGCCCCCTCACCTCACTAGCCACCAAGCACTCCGGCACCCCTGCCGGGGGGCGGGGTACTGTCGCAGTGCACGAAGGGAGACCGCCTGTGCCGGCGATCACCCCGTTCCTGTGGTTCGACGACTCCGTTTCCTTTGTCGTCGACTGCGCGGACCCGGACGAGGTCGACTACGACTGGTCCGCGTTGTGCGAAGGCGGTGCAGAGATCGCCTGCGGTTGGCTGAAGGATCGCTACGGCCTGCGCTGGCAGGTCGGTGCCGGCCGGCCCCCACAGCCGGAAGATCACGCACTGAGCAGTTCGGCGAGGTCGGAGACGACGACGTCGGCGCCGTGGGCGCGCAGGGCTTCGCCTTGGTCGACGCGGTCGACGCCGACGACCC
>JAJZBS010000103.1 GCA_021851885.1 Actinomycetes bacterium
TGCAACGGATCCGATCAGGATCCGCGGAGCGAGAAGCACCCGGACGGTGCGCGCGATGTCTTCGATTGCCCCCCGGTGGGCCGGCGTCGCAAGAAGGCACACGAGGCCTGGCGGCGGGCCGGGGCCCAGGGCTTCGAGCAACTGCCCCACGGCTTCTCCCGCCGCCTGGGTTGCCACCGGGTGCTCCGATATCGCCGAAGCGAATGGCGTGGCGAACGCGTCGGGCACCACGTGGACGCTATCGGTATCGTGAGCGGGTGAACGTCGGGGGTGGGCCGGGCTCGTATCGCCGTCTCGAGGTGCCGCCGAACTGCGACCTCACCCTTGGCATGGTCTGTACCGACAAGCGGGCCGACGACCGGACCGTGTGGGAGATGGTCGCCGATGGCCGGTTCGCCAACCCGGTCGGCAACCTGCAAGGGGGCTTCCTTGCCGCGTTCGCCGATTCGGCGATGGCGGCGACGGCGGTGCGGTGGGCGCTCCGCTCCAATCCCGCCCGCCGGGTGCGATGCGCCAATGCGGAGATGAAGATGAGCTTTCTCGCCCCGGTTGCGGTCGGCACGCCGTTGACCTGCGGCGCGCGGGTCCTGTCGGGGGGGAGCCGGGTCATCTTCGTCGAGGCGGAGGTCTGCGCCGCCGATCACCTCCTCGTCGCCAAGGCGAGCTCGACGTACATCGCCACCGTCGCCGACGCCTGAGGTAGCGTGGCGCGATGCACGCGAAGGGGAACCGCCACGGCGTCAAGGGCGAAGGCGGAGAGATCCTGGAGATGATCGTCGCCTACGCCAAGCAGGAGACTCTCGACCCCCTCAAGGGACTCGGCCGGTACCTGGCGTTCGGTCTGGCCGGATCGGTCGCCGTGGCTGCCGGGTCCGTCCTGGTCATCCTCGCCGCGCTGCGGGTCCTCCAGACCGAGACCGGCTCGGTGTTCGCGGGCAATCTCGTCTGGCTGCCCTACGTGATCACCGCTCCAATCGCCGTCGCTGTGATCGGGGTCCTTGCAGGCGCCGTCGCCCGGGGGATGAAACGAGAAGGAGATCGATCGTGAGCAGTGCGCCAGGAGCGCGTATCCGTCTCGAGGACATCGAGACGAAGCTCCGCCAGATCGGCGGGCAGGCGAACGAGACAGTCGCCGCAGCCAAGCCGGCGGCAACGACAGCGGCCGTGGTTGCCGGTGCGGCCGTGATAGCGGCCGCTTTCTTGCTGGGGCGCCGCCGCGGGCGGCGCCGGTCGACTGTCGTCGAGATCCGCCGGGTGTGACGGAGTGAACCGACTGTTGCGCGCCCTGCTGCGTCGCGGACTGCGTCGCGGCATCCTCGAAGGGAGCACGGCGTGGCTGGCGGTTGGCCTGGCGGCAGCCCTGTTGCGGCTCGCCCGGCGGCGTGAGCCGGCGAAGGTCTACAGCGAACGCCTTCGGGTGGGAGAACGCCTGGAGATCGTGCACCTTCCGGCACCGCCGACCAGGCGCCAGCGCGCGGCGCTCCGCCGCCGCACCCCCGATGGCGTCGGAGCGGCGCTTGGCGTCGCGCCGGGCACGCCCAGCGAGTGACGGCCGCCCCGGCCACGTTGGCGGCCGGCGAACGCGTCCTCCTCGTCGACGCGCGTGATCGTCGCTACCTGCTCATGCTGCAGGAGGGGTCGACGTTCCACACCCACGCCGGGACTCTCGCCCACGACGACGTCATCGGAGCCAACGAGGGTGCCTACGTGTGGACCGCCACGGGGAAGCGCTTCCTTGCGCTCCGCCCGACGCTGGCCGACCGCATCCTCAAGATGCCGCGTGGTGCCCAGGTCATCTACCCGAAGGACATTGCCCAGATCCTCATGGTCGCCGACATCGCTCCCGGGATGCGTGTCCTCGAAGCCGGCGTGGGATCGGGAGCCCTTTCGATGGCCATGCTGCGTGCCGGGGCACTCGTCGTGGGCTGCGAGCTGCGCCGGGAGTTCGCCGTGGTCGCCCGTGCGAACGTGGCATCGCTCCTCGGGGAGACGGCGGCCTACGAGGTGCACGAGCGAGACGTCTACGAGGGCATCCCTGACGGGGGATTCGACCGGGTGGTCTTCGACCTGCCCGAACCGTGGCGTGTCCTCCCGCACGTCGCCGGGGCATTGAGGCCGGGCGGCATCCTCGTCGCCTACCTCCCCACGATCAACCAGACCGCTGAGCTACGCCACGCCCTCCGGGAGGGCCCGTTCGCAGGTGCCGAGACCTTCGAGGTGCTGGTCCGGACGTGGCACGTCGAGGGAAGATCCGTCCGTCCCGACCACCGGATGGTGGCGCACACCGGGTTCGTGACCCACGCCCGCATGCGGGACACCCAGCAGCGTGGACAGGCGCCGGGCGGCTGCGTCAGTCCCGCTCGATGAAGATGCACTCGCCGGGGCACTCCTCGGAGGCCTCGACCGCGGCATCTTCGAGGTCGGCGGGCACCGCTGCCATGGCCGCCGAGCCACCCGGATCGTTGAGGACCGCGCCGTCGTCCTTGACGTAGGCGAGGCCGTCGTCGAGAAGTGTGAACACGGCGGGCGCGATCTCCTCACAGAGGCCATCCCCTGTGCAGAGATCCTGGTCGATCCAAACCTTCATGACGCGCCCCACAGATCGGCGAACTCGGACGTGCGGCCCGCGACGCGCGCAGGGCTCGCGAGCCGTCCAGCTTACCCGAGAGCGCGACGATGCCGGCGAACCCCCGCATTGACTCATCTAGAACCTCGGCAGCCCCAAGGGCCGCTCGGGCACCAAGCCCGGGACGCGGCTCAATTCCCAGGTCCCCATCCGCTCCTGGTCGGAGTGGGACGAGGGCCGCCCGGGGTTCGTCGAGATCGACCTCGTCGGCCGCGAGCGCGGGGACCCCTTGGGGGAGTTCTGCTTCACCTTGATCATGACCGACGTCTACAGCGGGTTCACGATCAACCGGTCGGTGAGCAACAAGGCCGCGATCCATGGCACGGCCGCCATCGACGACGCGAGGAAGAAGTTCCCCTTCCCCGTCTTGAACATCGATTCGGACATTCAACGGGAGCGAATTCATCAACGCCCACCTGTTCGATGACTGCACGGCGAACAAGCTCACGTTCACGAGATCACGCCCCTTCAACAAGAACGACGGGGCATACGTCGCGCAGAAGAACTGGACCCATGTCCGCGGGCTGGTCGGCTACCTGCGCTTCGACACCGAAGCCGAGATCGAGCTCTCGAACGCGTCGCACTCACGAAGGCCACGACGCCCCTGCCCCGGAACGTCAACCGCGCCTTCAACCCTCGGATCGTCCAGAGGTTCGCGGCGAACAGCCGGCTCCCCGTTCCCGGGTATCTCGGGATGAGCCAACGAATCGCCGTTCCCGGGCAATGTGACGTGAGCCAATGGGGAACCGGACGGGTCCGTGCACGGCTCGATGCATGGATCCGGGTCCACCCGGTGGCTCGGGGCTCGCGCGAGGACAACGGCGTGCATCGGTGTAGGGTCCCCGGTGGGAGCGATCCTGCGGGAACCCGCCAAGAAACGAGGTGGTTCCGACGCCCGGCTCAAACCACGAACGACAGGGCTACGGCGAGGCCGAAGAGCTGAGAGACCAGGTCCTACGCCTGGAAGAGGAGGTCAACACCCTCCGTCGCCGGCTCCAGGATGCGCCGCTGCGGGTCCAGACCCTCGAAGAGCGCCTTCTCGAGACGAAAGGCCAGCTCTCGCAGGCCGTGTCGCAGAACGAAAAGCTGACGTACACGCTTCAGCAGGCGAAGGAGCACATTGCCAGCCTGCGCGACGAGGTCGAGAAGCTCACCCAGCCACCCGCTGCCTACGGCACCTACCTGGGGCGCAATGACGACGACTCTGTCGACGTGTTCGCCGGAGGGCGCAAGATGCGGGTGGCGCTACACCCCGGGGTCGACGACGAAGAGCTGCGACGCGGCGACGAGGTGGTCCTCAACGAGTCCCTGAACGTCGTCTTGACGCGCTCGCCGGAGAGGTCGGGCGAGGTCGTGACGGTCAAGGACATCTTCGACAACGGGCGCCGCGCGCTCGTCGTCGGCCGCGCGGACGACGAGCGGGTGTGCGAGCTGTCTGACGCGCTCTCCGGTGTGAAGCTGCGCGTCGGGGACTCGGTGCTGATGGACGTCCGGACCCAGCTGCTTCTTGAACGCCTCCCCCGGCCCGAGGTCGAGGAGCTCGTGCTCGAAGAGGTTCCCGACGTGGCCTACGAGGACGTGGGGGGCCTGGACAGACAGATCGAGGCCATCATGGACGCCGTCGAGCTCCCCTTCCTCCATCGCGATCTTTTCGCCGAGCACAAGCTTCCCGCCCCGAAGGGCATCCTGTTGTATGGCCCGCCCGGGTGCGGCAAGACGTTGATCGCCAAGGCCGTGGCCAACTCGTTGGCCAAGAAGGTCCAGGAAGTCTCCGATGCGGGCGGCGCACGAAGCTACTTCCTCAACATCAAAGGCCCCGAGCTGCTGAACAAGTACGTCGGCGAGACCGAGCGACAGATCCGCCTCGTCTTCCAGCGTGCGCGAGAAAAGTCGGAGGAAGGGGTGCCGGTCATCGTCTTCTTTGACGAGATGGACTCCCTGTTCCGGACGCGGGGGACGGGCATCAGCTCCGACATCGAGTCGACCATCGTCCCCCAGCTGCTCGCCGAGATCGACGGTGTCGAGACGTTGAAGGACGTCATCGTCATCGGCGCATCGAACCGCGAGGATCTCATCGACCCGGCGATCCTGCGCCCGGGCCGCCTGGACGTCAAGATCAAGATCGAGCGCCCCGACAAGGACGCCGCCGCACAGATATTCAGCCGGTACCTCACCGCGGAGCTACCTCTCGACGAGTCGGAAGTTGCTTCGCTCGGCGGGGGAGATCCGGAGAAGGCGGTCGCGTCCATGATCGAGCGGACCGTCGAGGAAATGTACCGAGCCGACGACGACAATCGCTTCCTCGAAGTCACCTACGAGAACGGCGACAAGGAAGTCCTGTATTACAAAGACTTTTCGTCCGGTGCGATGATCGAGAACATCGTCCGGAGAGCGAAGAAGCTGGCGATCAAGAGGGCGATCGCAGATGAGGGTCGCGGCATCCGTGTTGCAGATCTCCTCGCCTCGATCCGTCAGGAGTACAAGGAGAACGAGGATCTCCCCAACACCACGAACCCGGACGACTGGGCACGGATCTCGGGCAAGAAGGGGCAGCGGATCGTCTACGTCCGGACCCTTCTCGGCGATGCAACCGGCGCGCAGGGCGGCCGTTCGATCGAACGGGTCGGAACGGGTCAGTACCTCTGAGGCCGCCGGCAGCCCGGAGCGTCCGGCCCAGGCGACGGCCGGGCGCTAGCGTCGGCGGCATGGCGATCCCCAAGGTGTGCGGCATCGAGACCGAGTACGGGATCCAGGCCGTCAATCTTCCCGAGTCCAACCCGATCGCCGCGTCGTCGATCTTGGTGAACGCGTACGTCGCGCAGGCACAGAAGAAGGTGGGGTGGGACTTCGAAGACGAGTCTCCCGGGAGGGACGCCCGCGGCTTCGCCCGAGAGGGGGCCATGCCTCCTGAGATCGAGACAAATCTCGCGAACGCGGTGTTGACCAACGGCGCCCGGTTCTACGTCGATCATGCCCACCCGGAGCTGTCGACGCCGGAGTGCGCGACGGCTCGCGAGCTCGTGCTGTGGGACAAGGCCGGCGAGCGGATCCTCGCGCTCGCCATGGCGGCGGCTTCGCGTGTCCTCGGGCCCGACCAAGAGATTGTCGTCTACAAGAACAACTCCGACGGCAAGGGAAACTCCTACGGCTGCCACGAGAACTACCTGATGGACCGTTCGGTCCCCTTCAGCCGGATCGTCCAGCAGGTCACGCCGCACTTCGTCACGCGCCAGATCTACACCGGGGCCGGCAAAGTCGGCGCCGAGACCATCGGCCCCCAGGGTGCGCGCGGGCCGGTGACGTTCCAGATCTCCCAGCGCGCCGACTTCTTCGAAGAGCCGGTCGGCCTTGAGACGACGTTGAAACGTCCGATCGTCAACACCCGCGACGAGCCGCACGCCGACCCGCGACGCTACCGGAGGCTCCACGTCATCGTCGGGGACGCCAACCTCGCCGAGGTGGCCACGTTCCTCAAGGTCGGCACCACCGCCCTCGTCCTGTCGATGGTCGAAGACGACTTCTTCGCCAAGAGCGACCTGTCGATCGCTCTGCCCGTCCGTGCGATCCACCAGGTGTCACGCGACCTGTCCCTCGAGGAACCGATCGAGATGGCCGACGGGGGGACGATGACGGCGGTGGACGTCCAGTGGGAGATGCTCGCCTTGGCCCGCAAGTACGCCCAGAGCCGCGGGATGGACTGTGTGGGAGGGGCCGACGCGGGCGAAGAGCTCCTCGAACGCTGGGAGGCAGTTCTCGAAGGTCTGGAAGGCGACCGGGAGGACCTTGCGCGATCTCTCGATTGGGTCGCCAAGTACCGGGTCATCGACGCCTATCGCGAGCGCCACGGGCTTGACTGGGCCGACCGGAAGCTGGCTGCGCTGGACCTGACCTACCACGACGTCCGTCCGGCCCGTTCGCTCTTCTCCCGCCTGGACATGGAACGGCTCACGACAGACGACGAGGTCGCGCTTGCGGTGACGGAGCCGCCCGGGAGCACCCGCGCCTACTTCCGCGGCCGCTGCCTCCAGCGCTGGGCATCGTCGGTCGCGGCCGCGAACTGGGATTCCTTGGTCTTCGACCTCGGCTCCGATCCGCTGCGGCGCATCCCTATGATGGACCCGTTGAAAGGAACGGCAGCACACGTGGCTACGTTGTTCGACGAGTGCGAGACCCCGGCAGAGCTCCTGGCTCGCTTGGGTGCGTAGGGGAGAGACGAACATGGCACAACGAGAGGTGAAGAAACGCACCGCTCCGGCTCGAGACAAGCAGGCCGAGGAGGAGGCCCCTCCCCAGTCGGCGAAGGGCGAGAAGCTCAAGGCCGAGCTCGACGAGCTCCTCGACGAGATCGACGAGGTCCTTGAGGACAACGCCGAGGAGTTCGTTCGGAACTACGTCCAAAAAGGCGGCGAGTAGGCCTCGTGGGTACGGGTTACGACGGCCTGGCACCCGGCTCCTATGTGATGGGACTGCCCATCTTCCCCGCGACGGAAGATCCCGGACCGAACTTCGCGGCCCTGCTGGGGAACCGCCGCGCGGACATGGCCGGGGGAGGCATTCCCGGCGCGTCCGGGCACGGGGCATCCTCCGGCGCTGCTGGTCCGCTGCGGCACGGGACGACGGTGGTCGCGCTGCGCTTTGCCGACGGCGTCGTCATGGCCGGTGACCGGCGCGCGACCGAAGGTCACATCATCGCCAACCGGACGATGGACAAGGTCTTTCCAGCGGACCGCCACTCGGCGGTCGCCATCGCCGGTACCGCAGGCCCGGCGATCGAGATGGTGCGTCTGTTCCAGACCCAGCTCGAGCACTACGAGAAGGTCGAAGGTGTCGCATTGAGCCTCGAGGGCAAGGCCAACCAGCTCGGGGTGATGGTCCGCGACCACTTCCCCCTCGCCCTGCAGGGCCTCGTCGTCATCCCGTTGTTCGCCGGCTACGACGTCCGCCGAGCGCGTGGACGCATCTTCACCTACGACGTGACCGGTGGTCACTTCGAAGAAGCCGAGCACCATGCAACCGGGTCGGGGGGCAGGGACGCCCGCACGACTATCAAGCTCGGCTTCCGCGACGGCCTCGCGCGCGACGAGGCCGTCGAGCTGGCGATCCAATCTCTCTACGAGGCAGCCGACGAGGACTCCGCGACGGGCGGTCCCGATGTCGTGCGGGGCATCTACCCGACTGTGGCCACCGTCACCGCGGCCGGGTACCAGGGTGTCACCGAGGACGAGGTCGCTGAACGTTTCCGGGCGCTGATCGAACGCAAGCGCGCGGCGGGGCAGGCACCATGACCATCCCGTTCTACGTTGCCCCTGAACAGCTGATGAAGGACCGCGCCGAGTACGCGCAGAAGGGGATCGCGCGTGGCCGTTCCTTGATCGCGACCACCTACGACGACGGGATCCTCCTCGTGGCCGAGAACCCGTCGCGCACGCTCCACAAGATCAGCGAGATCTACGACAGGATCGCCTTTGCCGGCGTCGGCAAGTACAACGAGTTCGACCAGCTGCGAGTGGCAGGCGTTCGGCATGCAGACACGAAGGGTTTCTCCTTCAGTCGGGAAGACGTCGATGCGCGCTCGCTCGCCAACCTGTACGCCAACTACCTCGGCCAGGTCTTCACCCACGAGATGAAGCCCCTCGAGGTGGAGATCCTCGTCGTCGAGCTCGGGTCGCACGGCGGACCCGGGCAGCTCTACCACGTCGCGTACGAGGGGACGATCGCCGACCAGGAGAGGTTCGCCGCGATCGGCGGTGAGACGGCGACGATCGCCGCTCGCTTCGGGGAGCGTTGGAAGAAGGACTGGAGCCTCGGCGAGGCCCTGCGGGCCGCGGTCAGCTCTCTGGCGGGCCCCGAGCGCTCGTTGAAGCCCGGTGATCTCGAGGTGGCCGTGCTCGCGCACGGCAATGGCCGGCGTGCGTTCCACCGGGTCGAAGACGCCGAGCTCGACGCGCTCTTGGCACCACCGCCGCCCGGCGGCAAGTCGAAGGGCTCCGCCCGGGCGGCGGGCGCAGGCCGCGGCACGACAAAACCTGCCCGAGGAGCCGGCTGAGAGGCCGTGTGAGCGAGGCCGCGGCGGCGCTCGCCGGCCGCGGGCGTCCGTGTCAGGCCGCGCCGAGGATGCGGGCGATCGCGAAGGCCGCGATGGCCACGACGGCGGCGATGGCCCACAGCCTGCTCGCGTGGCGAGCCCCGGGGGCCGCTCCGCGCAAGCGCCGGGAGCCCGGGCCCGCCGGGCCGTCGCACCGAGGATCGAGGAAGGCCGCGTCGACGGCATCGCCGATGAGCACGTGGCGGGCGTCCTCGGCGTCAACCGCCGGCACGTAGACA
Organism: Actinomycetes bacterium; assembly: GCA_021851885.1. Taxonomy (GTDB): domain Bacteria; phylum Actinomycetota; class Acidimicrobiia; order Acidimicrobiales; family JAMCQF01; genus JAJZBS01. Next base: position 8,951 of record JAJZBS010000103.1, read on the forward strand.
TCGACCGGCCCGGGTAGGGGATAGGGGCCCGTCGTGGCTCCGCGTAGCTCACAGACAATGCCTTCGGCCCCGAGGCGGGCCATGAGGACCTGCGCATGGAATGTGCTCTGCGCGCTCGTGAGGAGGACGAATCGCCGCTCTTCCACGGGGCGAACGCTACCGTGGACTCGATGGATCGACGCATCTTCGGGCTCGAGAACGAGTACGGCGTCACCTGCACTCTCCGGGGGCAGCGCCGCCTGAGCCCCGACGAGGTTGCTCGTTACCTCTTCCGCCGCGTCGTGAGCTGGGGGAGGTCGAGCAACGTCTTCCTGGAGAACGGCGCGCGCCTGTACCTGGACGTGGGGAGCCACCCCGAGTACGCGACCCCGGAGTGCGACTCGATCGAAGACCTGGTCGCGCACGACAAAGCCGGAGAATGGATCCTCGACCACCTGGTCTCCGGGGCCGAGGCGCGGCTCCGGGAGGAGGGGATCAAAGGTGTCATCTACCTCTTCAAGAACAACACGGACTCGGCAGGGAACTCCTACGGCTGCCACGAGAACTACTTGACGAGCCGCAAGGACGACTTCGGGCACTACACGGAGGTGCTCATCCCGTTTCTCGTCTCGCGCCAGATCTACGCCGGGGCAGGAAAGGTCCTCCAGACGGCGCGCGGCGCCGTGTACTCCATCAGCCAGCGTGCCGAGCACATTTGGGAGGGGGTCTCCTCGGCGACCACGCGCTCGCGGCCGATCATCAACACTCGCGACGAGCCACACGCTGACGCCGAACGATTCCGCCGGCTGCACGTGATCGTGGGCGACTCCAACATGAGCGAGTACGCGACCTTTCTCAAGATTGGGGCGACGAGCATCCTGCTGCGCATGCTCGAGGACCCGGGAACGATGCTGCGGGATATGACCCTCGAGAACCCCATCCGGGCGATCCGGGAGATCAGCCATGACATCACATGCCGCCGCAGGGTGCGCCTTGCGAACGGGCGAGAGGTCAGCGCGCTCGACATCCAGAGCGAGTACCTGACGAGGGCCAAGCGCTTTAGCGAACGGAACGCCTTCAGCCCAGAGGAGGACCGTGCCCTCGCCATGTGGGAGCACTGCCTCACCCGCATCGAGGTGGACCCGTTCTCCCTCGATCGAGAGTGTGACTGGGTTGCCAAGTACAAGCTCATCGAGGCGTATCGGGAACGCAGCGGTTTGCCCCTCACCCACCCGAAAATTGCGCTCGTCGACCTGCAATACCACGATGTCGACCGCCGGCGGGGACTGTTCTACCGACTCCAGGCTCGCGACCGGATGGAACGCATCACCACGGACAAGATCATCGCCGAGGCGATGACCACACCGCCGGCGACCACGCGCGCCCGCCTGCGCGGGGCGTTCATTCGCCGCGCGACCGAGCGCCGCAGGGACTTCAGCGTCGATTGGGTCCATCTCAAGCTCAACGATCAAGCGCAGCGCACGATGCTTTTGAAGGACCCGTTCCGGCATCACGACGAGCGCGTCGAGAAGTTGATCGCGTCCCTGTGACGCGTCGGGCGCGCTAGCCTCCCCGCTCGTGGAGCGCCCTTCGACCGACCCTGCCGCGCCACCGGTTAGCGACCAGGACGTTCCGGCAAGTCCACATGACGACGGCCCCGAGGTCCTCCCGCTGCTATCGCCTCCGGTTCGCCCCGAGAGCCTGCGCAAGCCCCGGTGGCGCCGCACAGCCGTCGAATGGCTGACGGTCCTCGCACTGGCTGCGGCCGCCGCGGTGCTGTTGCGGGCCTTCGTCGTCCAGGCCTTCTACATCCCCTCGGGCTCCATGGAGCCGACCCTCAAGATCAACGACCGCATCATCGTCGACAAGCTCAGTTACCACCTGCACTCGGTCCACCGGGGCGACATCGTCGTGTTCCGGCGCCCGCCGGCCGATACGGCCGGCGGGCCGCAGATCAAAGACCTCGTCAAGCGCGTCGTGGGCCTGCCGGGGGAGACCATCTCCTCCCACGGCGGGAACGTCTACATCAACGGGAAGATCCTGAAGGAGCCGTACCTGCCGCGAGGCACACACACCTACGGCATCCCCAAACAGGTGATCCCCAAAGGTGAGTACTTCGTCATGGGGGACAACCGGAGCGACTCCTACGACAGCCGGCGATTCGGGCCGATCCCCGGCTCTTTGATCATTGGCAGAGTCATTTTCCGCTTCTGGCCCCTGTCACGCCTCGCCTGGTTCTGACCACCCCCGGTAGAATTGGGGGCGATGCTGTCGATCAGCCCGGCGAAAATCCTGGTCGTCCTGCTCGTCGCACTCATCGTCCTTGGGCCCGACAAGCTCCCGGGCATGGCGCGCCAAGCGGGCAACTTCCTTCACGAGCTGCGGCGGCTTCGCGACCGCGTCGAGTCGGAGATGCGCAGCGTCATGCCGGAAGGGATGCCCCTGCCGAGCGAGATCGTCCGCTCGCCGCTCGCGTTCCTTGCCTCGGCGGCCGACGTCCCTGCCGACGGCGGCCCTGTCGATGACGTCCCTGTCGATGGCGGCCCTGCCGATGGCGGCCCTGTCGATGACGGCAACTCCACCGCTTCCGACGCTAAGACGGCGGGGCCGGGCACGCCGGGCACGGCAGGCGACCCCGCTGCTGGTGGGCCGGC
>JAJZBS010000104.1 GCA_021851885.1 Actinomycetes bacterium
CACGACCACGGCGACCACGGCGGCGCCCACTACGACGACCGCCCTGCTCTTGGTCGCCCCGACCGCCCTCGTCGCCACACCGGGAAACTCTCTGGTGGCACTCAACTGGTCCGCCTCGCCCGGTGCGACCTCCTATCAGGTGTACCAGTCCACCGGCAGCGGCTACAGCCCGGTCCCCTCCACCGACGGCGGCCGGCCCACCTCGACATCGACCGTGGTGAGCGGGCTCGGAGACGGCAGTACCTACAGTTTCGAGGTGGTGGCCGAAGCCACGGGCACTACCTCCTCGGCCCCCTCGTCCTCCGTGAACGCCACCCCGTACTCGATGTACTTGAGCGTGTACGCGGGCACCGGCGCACGGGGAGCACCTACCCCCGGCCCTGCCACGGGCTCGGCCCTGAGTGACCCAGCCTCCGTCGCGGTCGACAGCTCCGGCAACCTCTACATCGCCGATCTCGCGAACAACGTCATCGAGAAGGTCACCCCGGCCGGCCAGCTGTCGATAGTGGCCGGCACCGGGAGCGCCGGTGCTCCGACCCCGGGCCCGGCCCTGCGTTCCGATCTCTACTACCCCGACGGCATAGCGGTCGACGGCTCCGGCAACCTCTACATCGCCGATAGCCGGAACAACGTCATCGAGAAGGTCACCCCGGCCGGCCAGCTGTCGATAGTGGCCGGCAGCGGCGTCCTGGGCCCCCCGACAGCCGGCCCGGCCACGGGCTCCGATCTCCACGACCCCAACGGCATAGCGGTCGACAGCTCCGGCAACCTCTACATCGCCGATCGCGCGAACAACGTCATCGAGAAGGTCACCCCGGCAGGCCAGCTGTCGATAGTGGCCGGCACCGGGAGCGCCGGTGCTCCGACCCCGGGCCCGGCCCTGCGCTCCGATCTCTCCTACCCCATCGGTATAGCGGTCGACAGCTCCGGCAACCTCTTCATCGCCGACAGCGGGAACAACGTCATCGAGAAGGTCACCCCGGCCGGCCAGCTGTCCATAGTGGCCGGCAGCGGCGTCCTGGGCCCCCCGACAGCCGGCCCGGCCACGGGCTCCGATCTCCACGACCCCAACGGCATAGCGGTCGACATCTCCGGCAACCTCTTCATCGCCGACAGCGGCAACGGGGACATAGAAGAGGTGACGCCAGCCGGACAGCTGTCCATAGTGGCCGGCACCGGGAGCACCGGTGGCGGTCTGCCGACCCCCGGCCCGGCCACTAGTTCCGGCCTCGGCTTGCCCCTAGCCCCGATCATTCGTCGCTTACGTGGTGAGGCCTGGGTGGTGGCGGCGGGGCGGTCGCGGAGCCGTCCGGGTGAGAGGATCGACGCTGCTCGATGCTGGCCGGGCGGCTGATGGTGCGCGGTGCGGTCGTTCGGCCGGTGGCGGGGCGCGCCGGGTCAGCGCTGGTGGCGACTGCTCGGAGATGGCTGTGCTCAGGTGATGGTGGCGATGCGTCCGTAGGCGTCGAGCAGATCGGTGGTGGTGGGCCAGTGCTCGAGGAGCCGCACGATGTGGCGGCGGGCTCGTCGCACGAGGCGGCCGGGGGTGTGCCAGAGCGCCCAGCGCAGCGTCTTGGGTTCGGCGGCGGCGAGGGGGCCGGTCAGGCAGAGCAGCTGGAACCAGCGGACCAGGTCGGCGGCCATGCACACGGTGGCCATCCACGCCCGGTTGGCGTCCAGGTTGGCGAAGGGGAACCGTTCCAGGCCGGAGGCTTTCAGTCGGCGGATGTGGTCCTCGACATGGGCGTGGGCTCGCATGTCGGCGTCCAAGACGGCGGGGTCGCCGGCTTGGTCGGTGTAGTGACCCCAGTAGCGGAACTCCAGGGAGGGGAACAGGCTGGTCTGGGCGCCGGGGTGGAGCGGCTCGCGGCGCACGATCAGCCGGGTGCCCGCCGGCCAGCCCGACAGGTCGACCAGGTCGGTGACCTCGATCACCGCCGAGCGGTCCCGCTGGTTGCCGTCCTGGCCGAGGGCGGGGGCCCAGCCGGCTGTCTCGCCGTCGCCGACGACCCGGCTGATCGCGGCGGAGATGGCCCGGTTGGAGCGGGCGGTCACCGAGAAGCCGACGTTGCGTTCCCGCAACCCGGCGGCCAGGGTGGCCGAGCAGGCGGCCGAGTCGGCCCGCACCCGCAGCGCCCGGGCCACCCTCGCCGGGTCGTCGCCGGGCCGGTGGCCGACAGCGACCCACCCCGGCAGCTGGTCGATCGCGGTGTCGAGGACCGCGAGGTGGTCTGCGATCGAGTTGGCCCCGGCGTTACCCGGGCGCAACAGTCCCGACAGGGCCTCCCCGGTGGCGTCCGCGAAGCAGAACATCGGGTGGAACCCGAACCCGCCCTTGTAGGTCGGGCCGGTCCCGTCCTTGTGCTCCGAGTGGATCTCCACCAGCGAAGCGTCCAGGTCCAGGGTCACCGGTGAGGTTCCCGTCGTGACCGCGGAGCGAGCCCACACCTGGGAACGGACCGCCCCCGCCGCCTGGCGGAGATAGCCGAGGGTGACGCTGTCGATGCGCTCGAAGGTCCGCCACACCGTCGAGTCCGACGGCACCGGCCCGAACAGGCCCGGCTGAACCCGCAGGTACTCGATGTCCGCGCAGCACTCGCCGCCCCCGGCGAGCACCAGCATCATCTGGGTCAACACCTTGCCCCGGTCATGGACCAGCACCCGCTGATCGCCGCCAGCCACGACCGCCTCCGACAGCGCATCGCCGAGGCCGAGCCGGTCAGCGAAACAACCCAGGGCGTGCAGCCCGACATGCGCCACGACCTGCTCCCCGCCGCCTTCCACCCACACCGGGACCGTGCTGGTAGCGTTCACCTCGGAAGTGCCCTCCTGGTTGCGGTCCTGCTGCCTTCGACAAGCGCAGTCTCGCCTACCAGGAGGGCGCATTCGCGGACCGGCACACCTCAACCAGCCCCGCCCGATGAAAGATCGGGGTTAGCCCCGATCATTCGTCGCTTACGTGGTGAGGCCTGGGTGGTGGCGGCGGGGCGGTCGCGGAGCCGTCCGGGTGAGAGGATCGACGCTGCTCGATGCTGGCCGGGCGGCTGATGGTGCGCGGTGCGGTCGTTCGGCCGGTGGCGGGGCGCGCCGGGTCAGCGCTGGTGGCGACTGCTCGGAGATGGCTGTGCTCAGGTGATGGTGGCGATGCGTCCGTAGGCGTCGAGCAGATCGGTGGTGGTGGGCCAGTGCTCGAGGAGCCGCACGATGTGGCGGCGGGCTCGTCGCACGAGGCGGCCGGGGGTGTGCCAGAGCGCCCAGCGCAGCGTCTTGGGTTCGGCGGCGGCGAGGGGGCCGGTCAGGCAGAGCAGCTGGAACCAGCGGACCAGGTCGGCGGCCATGCACACGGTGGCCATCCACGCCCGGTTGGCGTCCAGGTTGGCGAAGGGGAACCGTTCCAGGCCGGAGGCTTTCAGTCGGCGGATGTGGTCCTCGACATGGGCGTGGGCTCGCATGTCGGCGTCCAAGACGGCGGGGTCGCCGGCTTGGTCGGTGTAGTGACCCCAGTAGCGGAACTCCAGGGAGGGGAACAGGCTGGTCTGGGCGCCGGGGTGGAGCGGCTCGCGGCGCACGATCAGCCGGGTGCCCGCCGGCCAGCCCGACAGGTCGACCAGGTCGGTGACCTCGATCACCGCCGAGCGGTCCCGCTGGTTGCCGTCCTGGCCGAGGGCGGGGGCCCAGCCGGCTGTCTCGCCGTCGCCGACGACCCGGCTGATCGCGGCGGAGATGGCCCGGTTGGAGCGGGCGGTCACCGAGAAGCCGACGTTGCGTTCCCGCAACCCGGCGGCCAGGGTGGCCGAGCAGGCGGCCGAGTCGGCCCGCACCCGCAGCGCCCGGGCCACCCTCGCCGGGTCGTCGCCGGGCCGGTGGCCGACAGCGACCCACCCCGGCAGCTGGTCGATCGCGGTGTCGAGGACCGCGAGGTGGTCTGCGATCGAGTTGGCCCCGGCGTTACCCGGGCGCAACAGTCCCGACAGGGCCTCCCCGGTGGCGTCCGCGAAGCAGAACATCGGGTGGAACCCGAACCCGCCCTTGTAGGTCGGGCCGGTCCCGTCCTTGTGCTCCGAGTGGATCTCCACCAGCGAAGCGTCCAGGTCCAGGGTCACCGGTGAGGTTCCCGTCGTGACCGCGGAGCGAGCCCACACCTGGGAACGGACCGCCCCCGCCGCCTGGCGGAGATAGCCGAGGGTGACGCTGTCGATGCGCTCGAAGGTCCGCCACACCGTCGAGTCCGACGGCACCGGCCCGAACAGGCCCGGCTGAACCCGCAGGTACTCGATGTCCGCGCAGCACTCGCCGCCCCCGGCGAGCACCAGCATCATCTGGGTCAACACCTTGCCCCGGTCATGGACCAGCACCCGCTGATCGCCGCCAGCCACGACCGCCTCCGACAGCGCATCGCCGAGGCCGAGCCGGTCAGCGAAACAACCCAGGGCGTGCAGCCCGACATGCGCCACGACCTGCTCCCCGCCGCCTTCCACCCACACCGGGACCGTGCTGGTAGCGTTCACCTCGGAAGTGCCCTCCTGGTTGCGGTCCTGCTGCCTTCGACAAGCGCAGTCTCGCCTACCGGGAGGGCGCATTCGCGGACCGGCACACCTCAACCAGCCCCGCCCGATGAAAGATCGGGGCTAGGGGGACCGCCGAGCCGCCCGGCCGTCACACCACCCGGTGCTCACATCCGCTGCGGCCCCGCAACGGCGCCGGCCAGCTGACCCTGGTCAGGTGCGGTAGCCGTAACGCCCAGTACTGCCCTGCCTGCGCGAAGCTCTATTCGGGCGACTGGGCAGCGATCGTGCGCTCCGGGGTCTTCAGGCCGCCTGCCCGGCCCGCCACCTACACCTACTTCTTCCTCACCCTGACCGCCCCCAGCTTCGGACGGGTGCACTCGGTGCCCGCGGGCGCAGACGCTACGACCGCGTGCACTTGCGGGCAGGCGCACACCGTCGTAGACACTCACCTGCGCGGCGTGCCGCTCGACCCGGCGACGTACCGGTACGGCGACCAAGTTTCATGGAACCGCGACCTCGGCGTCCTGTGGGACCGGACCCGGCGGCGCCTCCGGAGGCTGCTCGGACGGACCTTCGCGTATGCCCTTGTCAGGGACCCGCAGGAGCGAGCTGCGCTCCACGTCCACTGCATCATCCGCGTCGAGGGAGTGCTCACGGTGCCCGCGCCCACCATCGCTAGGGTCGCCATGAGGACAACTGCGCAAGCCTTCGGACGGACGGTCGGGTGGGGCGGGAAGGCCGACTGTCATCACATCCCGTCCAAGGAGGCGGCGCTGGCCAGCCAGGCAGGCTACCTGGTGAAGGGCTTGAGCCATGGGGCAATGCCTCCCTACTCAGGGCTGGGCACGGCGCGCGAACAGCACATAGCAAAGCTCGGCTTGGCCGCGAGGCACATGCTCTGCTCCGAGAGGTGCAAGGGCACGGGCTGCAAAGCCCTAGCGCACCGCCACTTCGGTGCGCAGAAAGCCGTCGTCACTGTCTCGCGCAATTGGTCCTGGACTGGCCTGACCCGGGGAGGCCAACGCGCAGCACGGAGGGCTTGGGCCCAGTCTCATGGCCTGGGAGCCGAGGGGGTGGCTGCCTAGCCACTACCTAGTCCTCCGCGCCGCCCGGCTCAGGACGAGCCAGCCGAACCCCCGTCGTGAACCATGTCGTCGCGGATTTCAACCACGCTCAGCGGAACTTCGTCGTGCAGCCTTGAGCCTGCTCGCCCCGATGGCTAGAGGATCTGCACGACCTCGATGGTGGGGTCGATCTCTTGGACCATGTCGGTGATCACCTGGCGGTGACAGCGCAGGCGACTTCGCTCGACGCAGAGGACGGCTACTCGCCGCCTGGATGCATCCTCGACGAGCCTCTCCAATGCCGGCCCAGCGCCGTTGGAGAGCAGCCGACGCATCCGCTGGCGACCCTGCTCCGGGTCCCCATGGCGGAACGCGTCACGATTCTCAGGTGGGTTGCCGAGGTCAACCTCATGCCTGTAGGCAATGCCGACCTCTCCCGGCTTGGCGCTCAGCGACTTACCAGAGAAGCCTCGCTTCCTGCTCAGGGGGGTCAGACGCACGTCGACCACCAGAGAGACCCTGGCCGAGACGAGGCTCTCCACGAAGCCCGCCAGCTCAAAGCCCTCGTAACCGACGCTGTAGATCCGACCTCGCACTCACCGATCGTCCCTCAGGCGGGCACGGACCGCAACCCCGCCGCTCACAGGTCGAGGAGACCTTGTGAGGGACCTCCTGGCGGCCAGAACACCCCGAGCACGAGGAAGCTGATGGGGTGTTGCTCCTGGTTCCCTACAAAGAGGACCGAGTCTTTGCCCTGCCAGAGGTCGTGCTCAAACCTGAGCTTCATGGCCTCGATCCAATCGGCTCCGTGCCGGACGCGCCTCCATAGCGTAGCCAGCTCCCAGTCAACGATGGTCTGAGCATGACCTTTGCAGTGAGGTGCCGAGCAGCGGAACGAGTACCTGAACCGCCACGGCACGACCTCAAGCTGCGGCTTGGAGCTGGTCGGGCTATCGAAGAGGCTAAGGCGTGAGGCAGCCGCCGAAGCACGCTCGCGCCAGGTGCGCAGTTGGTCCTGGTCGCGAAGCGTTACCTCCAGGACAGGAGGTTCAACGGGACGCACCACCGCCAGCGACGGCGTGCCCGGCCCGGAGCCTGAGCGGTTCGCCTCGATGAGGTCACACATTCTCGCTTCACCCAGGCGCTCGACCAACTGCCTCCGCCTCGCCCAGCCGTGGTCAGTACCCATCGCCTCGGAGGGGAGGATCGAGCCGTGGATGGGAGCCCAGGACTCCGGACGCCTGTCGGTCTTCGGGCGGCGAACGGTCACCGACACGGACTGGTACTTCGAAAATCTGCCGTCGTCGCCCAGGTCACGGAAGGGCACGGGGTGGAGGCGCACCCATACGTGGTGGCCTCCGTCGACCCGCACACCGGCGACGCACATGGTCTCGTTCAGCTCACGGGTCAGCACAGGGGCAGCCTTCACCAGCACCACCACCGTCATTTTCAAGCGGTCGGTCTGGTTACTCATGCCCGTGTTCCCCTACGGCGATTGGAGCCAGGACAAGCTCCGTTGCAACAGAAGCCTGGCACGGGACGGGTGGCCACGGCGAGGGCACCGCATTACGAGACAAGTTCAGGGTGGGAGCGTGCATCTCCTCGCTCGTTGGGGTGTCTTCCACGACATGAGGCGGACATATCACTGCGTTGCCTTGCCGGCGCGGTGACTGCGGTGCCACCATTGTCGGCGACGGCTTGAGGTGACGGCACCGCAGTCCCGGCTTCACTCGTGGACCCTCTTGCAGGGACTAGCTGCATCAGGGTCCACTACTTCTTCTTGCTGATGGCCTTGCCGCTTCCCCGCGGCTTGCCGGCGTCAGAGCGCTTCGCCCTCCACTGGCCGTCCTCGTTACGGGCGCGGGGCTGGGTTCCCCCACCCGGGGACGGCACGTACGGACCCTGCTTGGGCCCAGCACGACGGTCTGCCATGTTCATCACCTCCTTCGGTGCTAGTTACAATGGTGGAACTACGAGGCTGTGGGCCACAAGAGGAATAGCCTGTGGATAACTTTGAGGTCTCACCGGCCGGCCCTAACAGCTCCGGCTCCGCCCCGACTGGCGAAGCTCATCCGCCAAGGCGCTTGGCAATCAACCCGACAACGCTGGCTACCCCCGCGATGAAGGACGCCGCCTTGGCTACCCTGCGCCAGTCTCCCTTCTCCATCTGTCCTCCTCTCGGAAGCTATAGCTGGCCGCACCTCGTTGGTGAGGCCGGCAGGCCAGCCACGAGCTGGCCTCTAACTAGTCTCGACGAGACCAGACAGCGATTCAAGGGGCGAAACCTCTGTAAGCTAACCTCGTGGCCTACAGTCGCGGCGCCCTCGTCCGAGCCGCCAGGGCAGCGGGCTTCGTGGACGTATCGGAGCGGATGGTCACCGAGTGGGGTCAACTGGGCCTACTCGACGTCGGCGAACGGGCGAGCCGCCGCGACGGCACACGAGGGGCCTACTACGAATGGCCCGAGAACCAACTCAGCCTCCTACTGTCGCTGCTCGGGCTCCGATCTCAGGTCCGTCAACCACGGGCACTGGTTGTGGTCCCAGTCGGCGTGTGGCTGTACTGGGGCGACGAGTGGATCCGGACCCGTCAGGTCCATCGCGCACTCCGGACATCGATGGGCCTCTTCGGCCCCAGCAACTCATGGGAAAGGGCGATCGCCAACGCAAGGCAGGTCGTCGCGGCCCTTCGGGCACAGGGCGCCCCCCGAGCGGACCTGACCAAACTCCGGGAAGCCCTCACTACGGGTCTCTACAGCCGCCAACTTGATGCTGCGGCCCTCCGGCCACTGGTTGCAGCGGTCATGCAGGCAGGGGCGGGTGGCGCTACCTGGGGTCCGTTCGGTTGGGACCCGGACCAGGTCGTGGACATGCTGAGGGTCATGTGCGTAGGCATCAACCACATTGAGGACGCCACCGACGCCGAGCTGGTGGAAGCCAGAGACCGACTGAGGGCATCAGTGCTTCGCTACCTGGCTTCATGGAGGGACCTAACGAAGCTTCCGGACTGGGGCCACGCCTTCGAGCGCCCCACGCTGGACATGCTGATCGAACGCTCGTGCCGCGACCTTATAGGTCAGTTGGGAATACACAAGCTCGCAGACGAGGAAGGCCGGCTGCTGCCGGCGCCGTCAATAACGGGCTGGCAATGCCCTCCTCTGCACCTGCTGCCGCTGAGAGCGTCTCTCCAACGTCCGAGTTCCCCCTCCGCGGACATGCCAACGACGAGCCGCCAGGAAGCGACGCATGTCCGCTAGGTCTCGGAACGAGGGTGACCTGCTCCCGGTCCCAGGGGTGCCGTAGCGAGGACGTCGCGAGAGGCACGGAGATGCGGCCTACAGTTGACGCCCCGCCAGCCCGAAGCCTTCGCTCACCAGGACTTCTATCTAGCACAGCCGGATCGGCACCCACGGCATCGGCCGCAGCACGCGGGTCATACACGGCAAGGGTCCAACATGCACTCGGGCTCCTTGACCTAGTGTCTCGTTCGACATGCCAGCATTCGACCTGCTCACATGGCTCCGTCGCCAGTGTGAGGAGTTCGTCTTCCTCCCTGCGGGTGTGTACGTGGAGCAGGGGGCACACACGTGGCCCCTCGTGGCCGAGAACCCGGCCGAGCTGACGGCCAAGCTGGACTCCGGGGGGCACCTCGTCTCTCTGCCCAAGGAGTCTGCCGCCCTGGCCAACGTGATCGAGGTAGCACTTGTCGACTTCCTCCTAGAACGGCTCGAAGCGCTGAGCCGTGCCGCCGGATTGCGTGGTCAGGAGCGCAGCTACCCTGACCTCGAGGTGTCCGGAGAGGCCTTTGGGGGTGGCTTCCATGCGGTCGATATCAAGATGGCCAGGCTCAACCGGAGCGGGCGTCAGACCCAGTCCCGCTGCACGCTGTACACGGGCAACACCTACTTCAAGTGGCCCTCAATTCGCTGGCCTGGCATGTACCGAGCCTTCGACGACTACGCCAGCCATCTCGACGTGATCGGCATCTATCGTCTGGACCTCGCCTCTCGTGGGCGCGTGCGCGACCTGCAACTCTTCGTCCACGAGCCTTGGCGTGTCGCCTCCAAGGAGAGGTCGAGCACGACACGGGAGTACATCGGTGCCGTCACCGATGTCGACCGGCTCAGGGACGGCCGAGGTGAGTTCGACAGCGAAGAGGCGTTCGTCAGGTACTGGCGTAACTACCCGTTCCGTGTCCCCAGGGCCGTGGAGCTTCAGCTCCAGAGGGCGCTCCGCGAGCAGCCCGGGGTTGACCGTCACTAGCCTCGCGTAGGATCGAACCTGTGTTCGACTTCTGGTCCACCACAACCGTGCCCGAACGTGGCACGATCAAGCGGATGAGTGCTCGGGGAACAGCCGTGTCCCTCTTCTCCGGCGCGGGGGGGCTGGACCTCGGCGTCGAGGCAGCTGGCTTCACAACGGCGGCCGCCGTCGAGGTGAACAACGACGCCGCCGACACAATGGAGAAGAACTTCACGTGCCTGGCGTCGCCCGTGATCAGGCGTTCCATCTTGGAGGTGCCGACCAAGGAGCTACTCCGAGCAGCGGGGCTCCGCGGACGCGAGCGCCCCGACCTGCTGGTCGGAGGCCCACCGTGCACACCGTTCTCGAAGTCCGGCTTCTGGCTCGACTGGAAGCGGGCCGGTCTTGACCCTGACGCGAGCCTGCTTCAGGCGTACACACGCGTGCTCGCCGAAGCGAGGCCCAGGGCGTTCATCCTCGAGAACGTCTATGCCCTGACCTACAAGAACACGGCAAGCCGCGGGCCGTTTACGCGGTTACTGGCCGAGATCGACGACGCCGGCTACCACTGTCGGTGGGAGGTCCTGAACGCAGCAGACTACGGCGTCCCGCAGTTGCGGCCCCGCCTCTTCGTCGTAGGCACACCCAAGGGCACGCGCCTACCCGACCTTCCCGAACCGACCCATGGCGGCCGGTGGGAGCGTCGCTCGACCGGAGACCAAGCAAGACCGCACGTGACCGCGGGCGAGGCGCTCCAAGGCATAGTTGCCTCCCCCGAGCCCGAGGAGGTGGTCCGGGGCCGCTGGAGCCACCTACTAGCGGACGTACCTCCCGGAGATAACTACCTGTACTACACGGCCGAGAGGGGGCACCCTGACCCAGTCTTCCGCTGGCGCAGCCGCTACTGGTCGTTCCTGCTAAAGCTCTCCCCGGACCGCCCCTCCCCGACCATCCAGGCACAGCCCGGGCCCAACGTCGGGCCCTTCCATTGGGACAGCCGCCGGCTCCGAGTCCCCGAGCTACGGCGGCTGTTCACGTTCCCAGATGACTTCAGCTTCGTCGGGAAGAGGGCGTCGGTCCAAGCGCAGATAGGCAATGCGGTTGCGCCTCTGCTTGCCAAGCAGGTGGCCACGCACGTGGCGATGGCGATCGCCTAGGAGCGGGGCACTCCCGTCGTGCCGGTCTCGCTCGCTGACGTGGTGACGGATTTCAGCCTGAGCTTGGCCCAGGTCGACTCCTCAAAGCCTGTCTGGGCTCCGTACCAGCCCGGCATCGGCCCGCACCCGGAATCCGAAGCCGTAAAGCTCATCACGGCAGAGATGAGCGCCTCGAAACCCGGACGGTATTCTGTCATCCGGCTCAACGTGCCTTACCCGGGCGGTGGACGCCAGCGGTGCGACGTGGTGATCGGCAACCCGCCGGAGTGGGCGCTCGCAATCAAGCTATTGCGGCTCCTCGGCGACAACGGGAAGCCAAACGACAACATGCTGATGCACCTGTTGTCACCGTACCCGGCGCACCGGAGCGCTCTCACGGACGCTGCGAAACTTCGAGCATCTAGTGCCCCTTCAGGCAACCTTTGCGCGCTTTGAAATGACACGAAGTGCCTCATCGTTGGCATGGCGGTTCCGCCAGGCG
>JAJZBS010000105.1 GCA_021851885.1 Actinomycetes bacterium
GCCCTGCATGCGCAGGAGAACCTGCTCGTCGCCGACACCGGAGACAACCTGGTCCGCATCGTGGCCGCGTCGAGCTGCTCGTCGTCTTGTCCCTACGGGATCGCGTCGATGACTGCCGGTGACATCTACACGCTTGCCGGAGGTGGCCCGGCAGGGTTGGGCGACGGCGGGCCGGCAACGGCGGCCACGCTCAGCGCTCCGGAAGGCATCGCCGTGGATGCGCAGGGGGACCTGCTCGTCGCCGACACCGAAGACAACCTGGTCCGCATCGTGGCCGCGTCGAGCTGCTCGTCGTCTTGTCCCTACGGGATCGCGTCGATGACTGCCGGTGACATCTACACGCTTGCCGGAGGTGGCCCGGCAGGGTTGGGCGACGGCGGGCCCGCAACGGCGGCCACGCTCAGCGCTCCGGAAGGCATCGCCGTGGATGCGCAGGGGGACCTGCTCGTCGCCGACACCGAAGACAACCTGGTCCGCATCGTGGCCGCGTCGAGCTGCTCGTCGTCTTGTCCCTACGGGATCGCGTCGATGACTGCCGGTGACATCTACATCGTGGCCGGCGACGCCACCCCTGGTTTCTCCGGGGATGGCGGGCCGGGCACGTTTGCGGAACTGTCGTTCGACGATCCCGGGAGTGCTGGCGCCCCCAATGGACTGGCGATTGACGCCAATGGGAATCTCTGGATCTCCGACAACGCCAATCACCGGGTCCGCGAAGTCACTGTGTCGACTGGCGGGAGCTGATCAGGCGGCACCCCGTGACGATGACAGCCGACTCGGACTTCGTCCTCCGCCGATGCGGCAGTCGTGCGGGTCCCCGTGATCCCTTTACGACGTGCGGCCGACAGCGGGAATGCCCTCGACCCCCTTGCATCCGGCCGTAGGCACCGCCTGCACAAGCGCCGGTCCCGCCGGAAGTTGCGGCAGGCCGATCTCGGGGCCCGTCACAGCATCTCCCATCGCTGTTTGGCCAGCATTGTTCGGGTGGAGGTTGTCGCCCGAGTTGTACGGGGCGAACATCATCGTCGGAGAGCACTGGCCGTTGTACATGGCCGCGATCACAGACGCGAAGTTGACGACCGAATCAAAGACGTGAGACGTCAGGATCCACTGGTTGACCTGTTCGAGATCGCTTTGCTCCTGGCTGCTCCACGGCTCAGGCCCGGCGGTCCGGGGCGTCAAGGTCGCGACGATCGCTTCCTTTCCTGCCTGGTGGATCGCGGCTGCGGCCTGCTGGAGCCCCGCGATGACCTGGGTGGCATCGGCCCCGAAGAACAGGTCGTTGGTGCCGAGGAAGATCACAACCGCGGCAACCCCCGACTGATCCAAAGCATCCATAGCAAGCCGATCGAGACCGGCAGGACCCCCGCCCGTCTTCGCCCAGCTGTTGGGCAGGTTGGTCAGGGTATTGGCCGATATGCCTTCGTTGACGATCGCGCGCTGCTCGGAAGGCGGGAGGGCCTCGATCCGCTTTTGCAGTACCTCCGTCCAGCGCATCGTGGCGTTGTAGCCGTCGGTGAGCGAGTCGCCGACGACGACGATGCTGCCGTTGGGATCGGCGCTCATCGCATTCTCGAACGCGGACGAGTTGGGTGACCGCGCCGGCGGCACGGGGGTCACAGGCGGCGACAGCACGTCGACGGCGTCAACCCAACGAGCGATCGGGCTTGCGTAGAAGTGATCCCCCGTCGGCGCCGTTGTGACGTTCCCCGCCCCATTCGGCCTGAAGTAGGACACGTCGGGGTATCCCGCACAACACGCGTGCTGGGTGACCGTGTCCGCGTTGCTCACGTAGACGCTGACCGCGAGGGTCTCCCCCGAGGTCACGGTCATCGAGACCGGATCGCTGTAGGTCACCTGGCCGATCGGCACCGTCGTTGCCGGCTGGCCTCCGAACAGGGCCTGCTGCATGCTCGCCGGCACGATGGAGGCCCCGGACTGGTCCTCGGCGACCGTGACGGCACCCACGTCAAGCGGAGCATCCCCCATCGCGTTGGAGATCCTGACCCTCACCGCGGTCCCACCGATGCCGACGGTCGCCAGCTCACGGACCGTCGTGTTCGATGCGGCGATCTTCGGAGGCGCCCACGCCATCGCCGATCCCCAAGCGACGTGCCATTGTGCAGGCAGCGGGACGGCCGGAGACGTGGTCGAAGCGCGCGCCGCAAGGCCACCGTCGGTCGCTGCCGGCGGGTGGCCGCCCGGGGAGTGATTCCTTGAGACGACGAAAGTCACCCCCGCAGCCACGACGGTCACGCCGGCCAACAGGACGGCAGCTCGCAGCCGTCGGCGGCGGCGAAGCGCCATCTGCCGACGCGTTCGCCGAGAGATGTAAGGGTCGGAGCGTTCGGTCAGACGACCTGCCCAGTCGTCATGGCTTTGCCGATGCGGCACGGCTCCGGGCTTTCTCCCCGCTGATCGGAAACTGGACTATGCGGCGAGCCGCGTCCTGTGACGGTACTTCATCTCCTACGCGATCCGTGCCGCGGCCCGAAGGAACGGCGCGACCGAGCGAAACCGGTAGACCCGGCCGACCCGGCCCACATGCCGGGCGCTACCCGGGCAGAGCGCGAGCGCAGGGGCGGCCACGGTGGACCAACGCAGGTGACCGTCGCCTTACCAGTGGCGCAGCCCTGTGCTCGGCGCCGCGTCCTTTGCCCGCTCACCGAAGTCCATATCTGCTTTCTGCACACCCCCGGGGCCAAAGCCGGTCGACAAGCACCCGGTGCTCGTCGGGGCGTCGACCCGGGTCCTCGTAGGCCCGGGTCCTCGTAGGCCGGAGTCCTCGTAGGCCCGGATCACATCGACGTCGGCCATCGAAGCGACAGGGGTCAGCGCGCCCGAAACCCACAAGAGCGTGCCGCATCCTCTTCGATCATTGCCGGGCTCCACGGCGGGTCCCACACGACCCGCACCTCCACGGCAAACGCGTTATCGACGGCGCGGGCGATCGCAGCGCGGGCCATTTCGGGGAGCACTTCGGAAGCCGGGCAGCCCGGCGTGGTCATGGTCATGTCGACGACCAGGGAGTCTCCTTCGGCCCCGACGTCGTAGACCAGCCCGAGCGACACCACGTCAAGACAGAGCTCGGGGTCGTAGACGCCTCGCAAGGCGTCCCAAGCCGCGTCAACCACGTCCGCGGCCGAGAACCGCGACGCGGCATCCACGTCGGCCGTAGCGCCGGCACCGGCCGCTCCATCGGG
Organism: Actinomycetes bacterium; assembly: GCA_021851885.1. Lineage (GTDB taxonomy): Bacteria > Actinomycetota > Acidimicrobiia > Acidimicrobiales > JAMCQF01 > JAJZBS01. Next base: position 3,204 of record JAJZBS010000105.1, read on the forward strand.
CCGGCCGGTGGTCACGACAACCGCCGGAAGGTCACCCGCCAGTCGCCCTCGCCAAGGTCTTCGGCTTCGTAGGAGAAGCCCTGTGAAGACAGGACCCCTTCGAGGGGCACCGGCTCGAAGGGGGCCAGGACGACCAGCTCCTCGCCATCTTCGAGGGCGCCGGCGGCCGCCATGATCGTCTCGAACGGCTCGTCGCCTAATGCGATGATCGGGCGAGCGTCGACGGTCGCCATCGCCTTCTCCCTCCTGGGCTCCGGCAATATCCGGACGGCCCTGTTGTTCTGTTCCTCACTAGAACTTATCAGGATACGGCGCTCTTCGGAAGACCGACCTGCCTCATGGGCCCGTCGACCCGGTCCCCGGCGGAGGAAGACCATCCTGATCGAGCCCGGATCGAGCTCTCTCCTGGTGCCGCGTACGGCCCGTTTCGGACCCGCAGATCCCGACATCGGGCCTCCTGGTCGCCGCCCGGTGGGGTTTGCGGGCCCCGTGGACGGGATCGGCCACTGGCACCTGCGCGGCGGCGTCACTTTTCGAAACTCTGGTATAGAGTAGAGATACACCGGCTGCGTGGAGCGTTCGAGCATGGCGACAGTCGAACGGTCGGGAGGCATGCGGGGTTGTGTCGCCCATGTCGATGGACCGCACGCGGCCGACCTGTGCGGGCCCTTGGTCGTGGTCATGTCGACGGCCGAAGCCCTGGTCCGCCTCGATATCCAACCTGGGGCCATCCGGACGGAGAAGGACGACTGAATGCCCGCAGAGACCCGCCAGCACGGCAGGACCGCAAGCGCCGCGACCGTTGCGGTACTGCTGTGCGCACTCCTCAGTGACAAAGGTGATGTCGCCGCCGATGCGGCGTTGTCCAACCTCGGGGTCGGCGCGCACGACATCGGCGCCCTGCGGGCCGCCGTGAACGAGGAACTGGCGGAGCGGACCGTCGGGCCCGACCTCGACCCATCCGACCTCGACCCATCCGACCTCGACCCCCAGATGACGGCTGCCGAAGCAGCCGAGACCATGGTGTCGCTGCTCACCAGTGCGGGCCACGGGGGTAGACGATGAGCAGCGAGAAGCGGCCCGGGACGATGACAACTTCGGGCTCCTGGAGCGGCCGGCCGGCGGGAGTGCCTGGAGCGGTGCCACCGCCGTCGGTGCCACTTTCGTTCTTGATGGCAGCGTCCGTCGGCCTCATCGCCTGCGGCGTCGCCTGGGCCTGGGTTCGGCGTGCCGCCGCCGCGAATCCCAACAGCGATCCGGCGATCGCCGCCGTGCACTTCGGCGTGCTCGCCGCGTTGACAATGGGCATCCTGGGCGCCACCCATCAGTTCGCCGCTGTCATCACCGGCCGTCCACTGCGGTCGGTCCTCTTGGCCCGTGCCACCTTCGTGGCCTGGCTGGCAGCGTCGTGGCTGCTGCCGATCGGTATTGGCTTCGAACAGACGGCCGTGACTGCTGCCAGCGGGGGGTTTGCGTTGTTGGGCCTCCTCCTGCTCGCCTGGAACCTCGCCGCGCCGCTATCGGTCCGGGGCAAGGGCGCCCCGGTCACCGCCCTTCGCCTCGCACTCCTCGGCGCGGCGGCGACCACGCTCCTCGGCGCCACCTTCGTCGGTGACCGCCAAGGAAACTGGTTCGTCCTCTCCGCCCACGCCGACCTGGCGATGGGCGTGCTCGGACTGTTCGCCTGGCTCGGGGTCACCTACATCGGCGTGGCACAGAAGCTCTGGCCCATGTTCATGCTCGCCCACATGGCCGGCAGGCACCGTGTTGGAACGGTGGCGGTCTGGGCGACCTGGCTCGGTGCCGCTGTTCTCGCGGGCGGGCTGGCTCACGGGACCCTCGTCGCCGAGTGGGCCGGTGCCGGCGCACTCGGCATCGGCCTCGGCGCACACCTGGTTTCGCTGTGGGCGCATCTTCGCCACCGGCGCAGGAAGGCCGACCTCCACGTCCTGTTCGTCGTGACGGCGGCGGCCTGGCTCGTCGTCGCTGCCGGGCTGGCGCTCCCCGGCGCACTGTTGCTCCCGCACCACTACCGCACGGGGGTCGCGCTCGTTGCGGCTGCCATGGTGGCTAGCGGCGGCTGGCTGCTCGAGGCACTCGTCGGCCACGTCCACAAGGTCGAGCCGTTCATCGTGTGGTCGCTCTTGCGATCGCACGGGCTGCGCAGCGGACCGTCCGGCAAGCCGCTCATGTTCGCGGATCTCTACCATCACGGCTGGGCTGCGGCCACATACGGGACCGTCACCGCCGGCATCGGCGCTCTCTGCGCCGGCCTCGGCGCTTCGTGGCCGCCGGCGATCGCGGTAGGCGGGGCGCTCCTGGCGGCAACGGGCGCCCTTGTCGCGGCGAACCTCTCGGCGCGCCCACTGCACCTGCTCGCCGCCGCCCGAACGGGCACCGATCTCCCCGTCCCCGCGCCCACCCCGCCGGCGCGGGTCCACTGAGCGACCGACGTGACCCGAATCAGCTCGACACGGGGCGAGCCCGGATCACAGAGCCGCCGGGCGCGGCGCGTGGCCGCCGGGCGCCGGCATCGCGCTCTCTCGTACCGCGACTGTCAGCTACAGCCCGCTCATCGACGTCCAACGGACCGGCCTATGCGCACCCGCCATACGTCCGGCCCGGCTTCCAGGTAGTCCCAGCTGTAGCAGCCGGCATGCTGCGCTTCGAACTGGTAGCGCAGCGGCTTGGGGTCGTGGTCGTTCACCAGGACGAAGCCGGCACCCTCGGCCAGGGCGTCGAAGGTCGTGAAGATCACGTCGTGACGCCTGCCGTGGGGGAAACGCCGCACGTCAAGCTCCGGCTCGGCGCCTCCTGGCGTGCCGGTCGCTTCCGCGCCCGCCGATGCATCGGCCGGCCGGCCGATCCGCGCCCGCCAAACCGACGGACCCGCTTCGAGCACATCCCACGTGAAACGACCCTGGTGCTCGGCCTCGAACTGGTAGCGAAGTGGCTTGGGGTCGTGGTCGTTCACCAGGACAAAGGCCGCACCCGAGCCGAGGGCGCCGTACGTGGCGAAGATCGTCTCGTGGCGCTCGGCGGGGGCGAGGGCACGCACGTCGAGCACCGCGCCTGCGTCCGCCGCCGCTGACGGCGTCGGCGACAGCGGTCCCGTCAAAAGCGCCACCGGCTCGGCCGTGGGCGCGCGCACCAAGCGGTGCAGCGCGGCGGTGACGCGCACGGCGAGCTCGGGTCGAGCGACTCGGACCGCCGCCCAGGCCTCGGCCGCAAGCTTGCAGGCGACGTCGCCTCGCCCGGCGTCGGCAAGCTGGCCGGTCGCGCCGAGCAACAGGCGGAGCAGGGTCGCCTCGGCACCGGGGGTCGTCACGTCCTCGGCTACCGCCGTCTCGTCCTGGGCAGCCTCGGTCAGCCTGTGCATCTGGACGAGCACCGCGGCAAGATCCACCGTCTCGTCGGCCGCCAGGGGGGGAAGGACCAGCTCGTTCTCCTTGGCAACGTGCGCGACGAATAGCTCGCCGATCGCCTCGGCCTCTGCGGCCGCCAAGGCCCCGTCGCCGGCCGTCGCCAGCCGCTCGGCCAGTGAGACGAGTGTGCGGTGCTCGTCGACCATTCCGGCCACCGTCCCCGCGAGGTCAGCCTTGGCCGCGGCCGTCTGGTAGAGCGTGTGCTCCTCGGCGACGGCGTGGGGCAGGACCTCCTTCGCCAAGTACCCCACGAGCTCCGCCGTCGTCGTCCCGTGGCGGTCTTCGCGCTCGACAGCGGCGCGGAGGGCGGCGACGCGCCGTGTCACACCGTCGGCGAGTGCCGCGTGATGGGCCAGCATCGCCTCCAAGGCGCCGGAGTCCGTGTCGGTCGTCGTCATGGTGCAGTCCTCTTCGCTCGACGGGCTCTCCCGCAACTATATCTCTAGTTGCGCCTAGAGTAACACTCCGGGTGCTCGGGTCCTGGCGGGACGGGATCGCCAAGCTGCCGGGCGCCGTCGTTCACCGGGAGCAGCGCTATCACGGGCGTGCATTGGCCAACGGGCCTTGGCGCCGGACGGTGAGACGGCAACCGGCTCTATGGGGATCCTTGGCCACGAGGCCCTCGACGGTCAGGCCGCCGAGACCCTCGGCAAAGCCCTCGGCCAAGCCAAGGTGCAGCTCACACACCGTGTCCGGGTCCGAGCCCGCCACATCGGAGAACGGGCACCGGTTGAGCCGAAGCTCGATCGTGCGGCCTCGCTCAACCCGCGTCGGCCGAAATCCCCGCCGCTCGATCTCGGTCTCGAAGACGTCGACGGGCTCCCCGCTCCCGGCCAGCTCAGCCCCACGGCGGTGTCCCTCCTGGCGGCCGGCTTGGCGCGGCTCGATCTGCCGGCGCAGTGCGTCGGAGAGCAGGCCCGCCAGCCAGGCGTACGCGCCGGGAGTGCCCCAGCGCCCAGCAGCCTCGGGCGCCAGCCGGTAGAGGAGACGAGGCCGGCCGGGACGGGAGCGCTCCTCCACCTCCTCGACGACCAGGCCGGCGTCCTTCAAGACCGCCAAGTGTTGGCGCACCGCGTTGTGGTTCAGCTGGACGAAGTCGGTCAACTCCGCCACCCCGACCGGCCCTGGCGCCTCGGCGACGTAACGGAACAGGCGGTGACGCGTCGGGTCGCCGAGCGCCCGGGCCTCCTTCTGCAACTCCCCTTCCACGATCGTGCGCCTTCCTGTGATCAATCTTCTAGTGTATACCGGAACAATGGTCATCTGCCCATCACGTCGCCGGGCCCACGTCGCGGCATCCAGCGACACGCATGGCCATCGACCGCCGGCGACAACCACGGTCCAAGACGTGCCCACGGATTATGAGGTACTTGCCGAGCGCCGCTTCTGCCGGCATTCCCGGAACCGGAGGTCCCAAGTCGCATGTGGGGCCATAGCGCGAACAGTCCCGTCACATCTGGCACGCACCGCTACCTCATCGTTCCTCACGAGTACCAGCCCACGACGTCGACAACGAGCTCGGTAGAGCCACTGGCGTTGTAAACGATGAATGCCTCCGCCGCCAAGGTTGCGACGGCCATGTTGGCAATGGCCTCATCCACGCCGAAGTTGAGGTCCGATGCGATCGGCGTTACCTGGCCTGCGGGGTACACGGTAAAAAACCCGCCGGTGGTGGGCCCCGCAGCTGTCGCGTTCAGCACAACAGCCGTCGCATCGGCCGGCGCCCCCGCGCTGTCGGCCCCTTGCACCGCGAGGATGCCTTCGGCACTCAACGTCTTCCCTGTACAGGGGTTTTGCGGCTGCCCTTGCCGTGTGTCGCAGATGCGCGCCGGGGAAGGTGCGGGAGTGAATTGGGCGCCTTGCGCGTGGGCATCCGAGGTGTCGGTGAAGTACCCGGAGACGTCGACGGCGATATTGGGCGAGCCGTTGCCCGTGAAGATTGCGATCTGACCGCCGGAGGAGACCGGCAGCATCACCCGGTTCGCGACGACTTGGCCGGCTCGGTAGTTGAGGTTGGACGCAGTCGGCTTGGTGGCGCCCTGGCCGAAGAGAGTGAGGTAACCGGGAGACGCCGCGTCGATTGCGGTGATATTCAATACCGCCGCCGCGACCCCGGAAGAGGGGACACCGCCTTTGCCGGTCACCTGGACGTCGAGGATGCCGCCCGAGGCGGGGGCCTTGCCCGTGCACTGGTTGGAGGGCTGGGACGTGCGCGTGTCGCAGATCCGTGCGGGAACGAGGGCGTTGTACAGGCACGGTCCCAGGCGTGGTCTCCGGTGCGTAGTAGCCCTCGACATCAACAAGCAGCTCCACGGTGCCGGCGGCGTTGTAAACGTCGATCTTCCCATCTTCGCCAAGCGCGACTGTGAGCAGATTGGGTACGTTGTCGCCTGCGGCGAAGTTGAGAGAGGACGCAAGGGGCCTGGGCTCGCCGTCCGGCCAGACGGTGAGGTAGCTCGCGGCCGTCGGATTCACTGCTGTGACGTTGACCACGACCGCGGTCACGCCGTTCCGCGTTGTGGGCACCCCTCGGTAGCCGGACACGTCGATGACGCCGGTGCCGACCGCCGCAAGGGCCTTGCCCGTGCACTGGTTCGCGGGCTGGGAGGTGCGCGCATCGCAAGTCCGTGCAGGAGGAACGGCGTTGTAGATCGCCGCCGGAGCGACTTAGCCAAACTCGTCGGCCGGCGTTGGCGCGGAGGTGCCGACGGAGGTCGTGACGGTGACATCGACTGTGCCGGAACCTGCCGGAGACCTCGCCGTGCAGGTGGCCGTGGTGGAACAGACCACCCTGGGTCTGTTGGAGGCTCCTCACCTTGGAAAGGATGATGGAGTCATGCCACAGGAGAAGATCCCCGGGAGGCCGTCGACGCGGCGATACACCCCGGCAGAGAAGGAGCAGGCCGTCCGTCTCGTCCGCAAGCTGCGAGCAGAGCTCGGCACCGACCACGGGACCGTGGGACGCGTTGCCCGACAGCTCGGCTACGGCGAGGAGTCGGTCCGGGGCTGGGTGCGCCAGGCCGATATCGACGGCGGCGAGAAGCCAGGCGTCACGACCGACCATGCCGAGCGAATGAAGAACTTGGAGCAAGAGAACAGAGAGCTCCGGGGGCCAACGAGATCTTGCGCCGAGCATCGGCTTTCTTTGCGGCGGAGCTCGACCGCCCGCAGCGCTGAGCGTGCGGTTCATCGACGAGAACCGTGACGAGCTCGGAGTCGAGCCCATCTGCAGGGCACTGCAGGTGGCTCCGAGCACCTACTACGCCGCCAAGTACACAAAGGCGGAGCCCTCCGACCGAGCGCGCCGCGACGCTCTCTTGATGCCGGTCCTGTTCGCCCTTTGGTTCACCAATCGGAAGGTCTACGGCGCCCACAAGCTGTGGAAGGCGGCCCGTCGGGGCGGCCACGACATCGGTCGCGACCAGGTCGCCCGTCTCATGCGGGCCATGGACATCTGCGGCGTCACCCGCCGGCGCAAAGTGTTCACCACGCGACGCGACCCCGAAGCGCTGCGTGCGCCCGACCTCGTCAAGCGCAACTTCGCGGCAGGCCGGCCGAACGCCTTGTGGGTGACCGACCTGACCTACGTGCCCACGAGAGGCGGCATGGCCTACGTCTGTTTCATCGTGGACGCGTTCAGCCGCATGATCGTCGGCTGGACCGTGGCATCCCACATGCGCACCGACATGGTCTTGGACGCCTTGGAGATGGCGAGACGATCGAGAGGCGCCGCGCGACTCGTCGGCCTCGTCACGCATTCGGACGCCGGGTCGCAAGGCGAATTCACCTCCGTGCGCTTCACCGAGCGCCTCGAAGAGATCGGCGTCCGGCCCAGCATCGGCACGGTGGCCGACTCTTTCGATAACGCCCTGGCCGAGACGATCAATGGGCTTTACAAGGCAGAATGCGTCTACGGCCCCGACGCGACCGGCTGGGACGACGCCGAGCACCTCGAGCTCGCGACGCTCTCGTGGGCGTACTGGTTCAACGAGGTTCGCATCCACGGTTACTGCGACGATGTACCCCCAGCAGAGTTCGAGGCGGCGTTCTACGCTGCCCAAGAGACCGACCAGCCCCAGGCCGGCCACCACGAGACTTACAGGTGGTTCACTCCCGGTCCCTGTCGGGAGGCTCGATCTCGCTACCGCGCTGTACGGCGATCCAGCGCTGCACGACACGACTCAACTCGGGTACGTCGTCGCGAAGCGTACGCCAGACTCGCTCGTAGTCGATGCCGTGGTATGCGTGATCAACAATGATCCGCATGCCTTTGATCTCGGCCCAAGGCAGCTCACTCGTTCCCGCGACCAGGTCGCTCGGAAGCTTCGTCGCGATGTCGCCGGGGCGTCCCACCACTGCCTCGCCTGCGAGGCGAAGCGGACGTTCGGCCCTCCAGCGATCCTGGCCGAGGGCCACCAGCTCGGCTGCCGCGTCGACGGCCTCGGCCAAGTCCTCCAGGAGGTCATCGAAGTCCCGGCGAGCGGCCATCACAGATCGATCGCCTCCTCGCGGATGCGGTGATGGCGCGGTCGGAGACCCCCGGCCGAGATCACATCGACGGGTATCCCCAACAAGGCCTCCAGATCTTGAGTGAGCCCCACCTGATCGAGAAGCGACGCTTCCGCCTTGAAGTCAACGAGGAGGTCGATGTCGCTGGACG
>JAJZBS010000106.1 GCA_021851885.1 Actinomycetes bacterium
TGTCGATCTTGGCCTTGTCGATCACAGGCTTTCGTCCCCGAGGGCGACGGCGATCTTCGTGTTGGCAATCCCCTCCGCCGCCATCAGCAGGCCTTTCGCCTCTCTCACCGCACGGCAAGGACGAGACAGGCTCTCAGCAATCCCTTGGAGTGCCATGCGTTCGGTACTGGACACCGGCAGCGCTGGCGCAGGGGCTCGGGGGCGCAAGGGCTCGGGCCATGGCTCATCTTGCCCCAACCGCGCGCCTATTTCCGAGTCACTACCCTACGGCCTGTCGTGCCGAGCCCGCCCGCGACGTCGAAGCCGTGACGCGCGCGCATCCACCCGTTCGACGAACTGCTGGCCGCGCGGGTGATGGATGAGAACGTCCGGTTGAGTCTCGGGCCGTGCGAGCATCCACGAATGGCCCCCGGGCACCCAGATGACGTGCTCACCCGAGACCCGCTCGAACTCGTCCGCGGTGCGCGCGTGGGTGATCCGGTCGAAGCATCCCCACACCGGCAGTATGGGGATGCGGTCGGCTGCGGTGGCCAAGTGGGCGACCCTGTCCGTGAGATCCGTTGCGATGAGCATCGCTCCGACCGGGAGCGCCTGGCCAAGCGAGCGGACATTGCGCCTGGCGTCCGGGATGATCGACCGCAGCGTCGACGCCAGCCGCCCGACGACGATGTCGGGGAAGTCGAGCGCGGTTGCCCCGAGGATGTCGACCAGCGCAGCGAAGTCCGGGATGAACGGAGCGAGCGAGCGCACGACGATGCCCCGGCGCCTCTTCCACGCAGATGTCGCCGCTCCGTCCCTGTAGACGATCCCCAACGTGCGATCGGGATGGTCGGCTGCGAACTGCACGGCGACCGCGCCCCCCATCGAGTGCCCGAGAATCACCGCCGACTGCGCGCCGACGTTGTCGAGGATCTCTCCGATCCCGTCGGAGAGAGCCGACATCGAAAGATCCGACCAGGAGAGGGGGTCACTGCCGCCGAAGCCGGGCAGGCTCGGGTTGAGGACGCGCCATCCCAGACGCCGCGCCAGCCGGGCGCTCTCGCGCCAGTACATGCCGCCTGCTGCGAAGTAGCCGTGGATGTTGACGGCCCAGATCTGGTTTGCACCTCTCCCGGCGGGCTCGTTGTCCGATATGGCATACCGCCAACGCCGGCCGTCGACGCGCGCGGTCGCTGGGACCATGCGCACTGGCGGATGGGCGTGACCCGTCACCGGCGTCAGCGTCGTGGCGGGTTCTTCGTGCGCGCCGCCACGACGCGACGTCGCGGAAAGGTGATCTTGGATGTCGGTGATGCTCACGTGCGCCCCGTGTCGGGAACAAGAGGATAGGGATCCCAGTATGGACGACGTGCATACACGGGGCGGTGAATGCTCCCCCGTGCACCGTCTTGCGCCACCGTGTTCACTGCGTGGCTTCCAGCCGGCGGCCGGTGGCCGGATCGCTTCACCGGGCGACCGGCGTGCGCTTCGCTCTCACCTGTTCCGGGTCGATGCCGGTGGCCGCCGGCAACCCGGCGAGGATGGCTTCCGCTTCGGTCACGAACTGGTGGACGATCTCCGCGGCGGGGGCAAGAGTCCTGATACCGCCGATGCCCTGGCCGGCCGGATAGCACTCGCGCGCGGGGTCGACGCCCGCCGTATCGACGTCGCCACCCAAGTGGAAGGCTCCGTCTTCGATCGAACGGCCGATCTGGGCGGGGAACCCCTGGAGCTCGTCGGGATGCCCGTCGAAGTAGGCCGTGTACTCGTTTTGCACGACACGCATGGTCTTGCCCGAATAGGCGCGTGAGATGGTCGTCCCGTCCTCACCGGTGCGCAGGAGGGCGTCTTTGTAGCCACCCACCCCGTGCGCTTCGGGGGTGGCGATGAAGCGGGTCCCGACCCAGACGCCGTCGGCACCGAGCGCCAGCGCGGCGGCGAGGCCGCGTCCGTCGAAGATCCCGCCCGCGGCCACGACGGGCACCTGGTCGCCGACGGCGTCGACGATCTGCGGCACGAGCGGCATCGTCGCGACGCGCCCGGTGTGACCTCCCGCCTCTGTCCCCTGGGCAACGACCACGTCGCAACCGGCGTCGACCGCTTTGCGGGCGTGGGCGACCTTGCCGCACATGTTCACGACGAGCAGTCCCTTGCGGTGACAGAGGTCTATGACGTCGGCGGGGACGCCGAGGCCGGCGACGAAGACCGAGGCGCCGCCCTCGACGATCTTCTCGACCTGGCCGGCCATGTCCCCGGGCATCGCGGTGAGCAGGTCGACGCCGAAGGGCTTGGCCGTCAACTCCCGCACGGCGGCCATCTCGTCGACCATGACGTTCTGCGGCATCGTGGAGGCGCCGAGGCACCCGAAGCCTCCGGCCTCGGAGACGGCGGCGGCGAGCCGATGGTACGAGACGCCTCCCATGCCGGCGAGCATGACCGGGTGTTCGACCCCGAGGATCTCGGTGAGGCGCGTGCGCATGGCCCCTCCCTTTCGTCGCCTGGGCCGACCGGGCAACCCTCTCGCGGTGGCTGACCACCGCGAGTCGTCGGGTTCTACCGGCGCAAGATCAATCGTACTGACCGCTCGATCAGTGTACCGGGGAGCCCCGGCGCGACCGGCTCCGATGGTGGACCGTGGCAGCCCGATCGAGCACGACGGGGCTGCGGGTGGGATTCCAGTAGCCTTCGCGCGATGTCGCCCGAGACCTCGGCATCGGCCGCCGCCGGTCGCATTCTGTCCAAAGCGCGTCTCGCCGTCGGGACGATCCGCGACTTGGGGCTGAAGACGGCCGCCGGTGTGGTCGCAGCCACCGTCCGCCAGGAGCGGGAGGCCCTGGCGGCCCGCCTGTCGTCGCGCGACCAGGACGGCGTCGAAGAGACGGGGCCGGGTCCCATGCAGGGGTTCGAGGCCGACGGTGGCGGCAGGGGAGCGGTCGTCCGTTTTGCCAAGATGGCCCTCGAAGCAGTGTTCCTCGCTCCCGATGTCGTGCGGCTGTCGTGGGGCGAAGACGAGGCGCCCGTGCCGTATCTCGTCTGCGACACCCCGTGGGAGGCACCACCGGTCGAGATTGTGCAGGCAGGCACCGGCCCCGGTGGCGGAGAAGTCACTCTCACGACGGAGTCGATGGGCGTGGCCGTCTCCGCTGACGGGTCCGTACGTATCCGGGATGCGCACGGGCGGATCCTGCGCCGCGAGGGTCCCCCGACGCGAAGGGGACCGGCATGGACGGCACGCGCATGGCTCCGCAGCGGTGAGCGGGTGCACGGCCTCGGTGAGCAGGCAGCGCCCCTCGATCTTCGCGGGACGAGACACCGGCTGTACAACCGCGATCCCGGCGGCGCCTATGGCCCGGGCCAAGACCCGACGTACTGCGGCGTGCCCGCGTACATGGGGGTCCACGAGAGTGGGTCCTACCTCGTCTTCTACGAATCCTCCCACGAGATGAGCTTCTCCTTCGGGGCCATCGCCGAGATGGAGCTAGCAGGGGGATTGCTGCGTAGCTATGTGATGGTGGGCCCGCCTGAGACCTGTCTCGATCGGTTCACGGCGATCACCGGCCGGCCGCCGTTGCCTCCGCGCTGGGCGCTCGGCTACCACCAGTGCCGATGGGGCTACCGCACCGAGGCCGACGTGCGCGCTGTCGTCGAAGGATTCCACAGCCGCTCCATCCCGTTGTCGGCGATCCATCTCGACATCGACTACATGGACGCGTACAAGGTGTTCACCGTCGACACCGAGCGGTTCCCGGATCTGCGCGCACTTGCCAGTGACCTGCACGCGCGGGGAACACATCTTGTCACGATTATCGACTGTGGAGTCAAAGTCGACGAGTCGTACCCGGTCTTCCGGCAAGGGCGGAACGGCGGGCACTTCTGTCTCTCGCCGGAGGGCGAGCTTGCGACCGGCGTCGTCTGGCCGGGATCGTGTGCCTTTTGCGACGTGACGGACCCGGCGGCCCGGTCCTGGTGGGGAGGCCTCTACGGGCCCCTCCTTGACGCCGGGGTCGACGGGATCTGGCACGACATGAACGAGCCGACGTCGATGACCCTGTGGGGCGATCGGACCTTGCCGCGTCGCACGCGCCATGTGATGGAGGGGCGCGGTGGCGACCACGCCGTCGCCCACAACCTCTTCGGCCTGCTCCTCAACAGGGCGGGATTCGAAGGAATCGCCGCCAAGCGACCGGAGCGGCGCCCGTGGATCCTGTCCCGCTCGGGTTGGGCGAGTGTCCAGCGATACGCGTGGAACTGGACGGGCGATGTCGAGTGCACATGGGAGGCGATGCGCCAGCAGATCCCCACCCTCCTTGCGCTCGGGCTTTCCGGCATCCCCTACAGCGGGGCCGACATCGGTGGGTTCTCAGGCTCTCCGGACCCCGAGCTGTACCTGCGGTGGCTGCAGATGTCGATCTGCTTCCCGTTGTGCAGGACGCACTCGGCACTCGGGACGCGCCCTCGCGAACCGTGGGAGTTCGCGCCGGAGATCGAAGCGCGCATCGCCGAGCTCGTCCGCCTCCGGCAACGGCTCGTGCCTTACCTGTACACCCTCGCTTTCGAAGCCTCGCGCACCGGTCACCCGCTCGTCCGCCCTCTGTTCTGGGGCGCGCCTGTGGAGGGCACTGGCCCCGCCGGCCTCGGGAAGGCCGACGATGCCTACTTCTGCGGGAACGCACTTCTCGTCGCTCCCGTCCTGTCGGCCGGCGAGCGGTCGCGCAGCGTCCTGTTGCCGCCCGGGTCCTTCTACGAGCTGCACCTCGACGCGCCGGCCGACGACGGCCCCCACGAGGCGCGACGAGCGTCTGGCGACGACCGCATGTGGGAGCCGGCCGACCTCGGCGTGCGCGACGGCCCGGCAACCATCGCCGTCGACGCACCGCTCGCGCGCTTGCCCGTGTTCGTGCGGGCCGGCGCGATCGTGCCCGTCGGCCCTCCCAGGCTCCCTGTGGGTGCCGATGCCGCCGACGAGGTGACCCTCCACTGCTACCTCGATCGGGATGGTTCGGCCTCGGGAGCGCTCTACCGGGACGCAGGGGACGGCTACGGACCCGGCGTCGTCGACGGGTTCGCGATCGGCACAGATGGCGACGGCAGGCTGGTGCTGCACTGGGCAACCGAGCACTTGCCGCCTCGCCAAGCGGCCGGGGCGGCCGGAGGGGAAGGGGTCGCCGGCTTCGACGAAGGTGCTCCCGCCGCCGGCGGGGTCCGCCTGGTCGTCCACGGTGCGCCGGGCGGCCCGCTGCGCCGGGCCTCGATGCTCGATGGCTCCGGAGATCGGCTCGGCGCGCCCATCGAAGCGGTTGGCGGGGTGGTCGAGCTGCCCCAGCGGGCCGCTTCGGTCGTGCTCGAGCTCTCCCCGGCGGGCTGAGCCCGGCCGATCGAAACCGCTGTGGCGTTGCTCAGCCGTGCGTGAAGGCGACGACGGCGCCCGTCGCGCACGCGGCGGCGATCCAGATCAGGGCACCGCGACGCAGTAGGAGCGATCGCCCCATCGGATGCGGACGGTACCAGGGCTTCTGCAGCGCTTCGTCGCCTCGGACCGGCGGCCCGAGGCGGAGGATGGTGATGTAGGCGAGGACGTTGAGGACGACGACGACGAGGTCCGTCACAACGGCGACGATCGCCCACCATCCGTAGCGCAGGGAGTAGTCGGTCATGTCCCGAAACATCCCGGTGCCACACGATCGGCAGAACGGGCCGGCCGTCCACGACTCCCGGGGGAGCCCGAGGACCGGGTGGTCGACGGTCTGCTGGCGCAGCACCACCCGGCGTGCCGGCTTCGCGCCGCACATGAAACAGGTGTCGGGGTCTGGGAAGAGGGCGTCCCTGTACGTCGCGGCCTTGGGGTGGAAGCGGAAGGGAGGTGGGTCGCGATACGAGCCGCCCCCATATCCGTACCCCGTTCCCTTCTCGAAGGGTCGCGGCCCGCCCTCGGCCCCGTCACCGGCGTCGGAAGGATTGCCGGCATCGCCGTCGGAGTCATCGCCGGCGTCGCCCTCGCCAGGACCGGCTGGGGGCGCCGTTCGAACATCTCGGGCAGCGGATGTGTCGAAGCGGGTCCCTCTTTCCCCCTGATGGAGGGGCCACGAGATGTCCGAAGCGATCTTGGCGTCGTAGGCGGCGCGCCGGGCCGGATCCGACAGGGTGGCCCACGCTTCGTTCAACGCCGCCATCGCGACGTTCATCCGTTCGATCACCGACGGCGGTGCTCCGGGATGGAGGTCGGGATGGACCTTTTTCGCCTGCGCCTGGTAGGAGCGTCGGATATGCCCCAGGTCTGCGTGGGGAGGGACGCCAAGAATGTCGTAATACGAAAACAAGATCACTCCTGGGGCGATGCGCACGGGCGCACGTCATGCCGTCCTGGTTGCCGTGATTGTAGGGTGAGCGGATGACTACGGGGAAGCAAGCGGAAGAAGAGGGTGTCGCAGTCGAGGGGTTCGTCGCCCCGGGTTTCGAACCGGTCCGAGAGGCCTTCTTGGCCAACTTCACCGCAGACGGCGAAGTCGGGGCTGCAGTCTGCGTCTACCAGGGCGGCGTGCCCGTGGTTGATCTGTGGGGAGGAAGGGCCCCGTCCCCGTTTCGCACCTCGGACCAGTCCCGTGAAGCCGCAGCGCGTGCCGGCCAGGATCAGGCGGAGCCACCCCCATCGCCGTACGGACGGGACACGCTCCAGCTTGTCTACTCCTCGACGAAGGGCATGACCGCAGTCTGCGCCCACCTGCTCGTCCAGCGCGGCGAGCTCGATCTCGATGCACCCGTCGCGCACTACTGGCCCGAGTTCGCCGCAGCCGGCAAGGGCGCGATCCCGGTCCGCTGGCTCTTGTCGCACCGGGCGGGCCTGCCGGCAATCGACGCGCGCCTCTCCCTCGACGACGTCCTCAAGTGGGACCCCGTCGTCGACGCCCTTGCGGCCCAGGAGCCGTACTGGGAGCCAGGGACTGAGCACGGCTATCACGCCCTGACGTTCGGGTGGCTCGTCGGCGAGGTCGTCCGCCGGGCGACCGGCATGAGCATCGGCACGTTCTTCGCCGAGGAAGTGGCCAAGCCCCTTGGCCTCGACACCTGGATTGGCCTGCCCGCAGACGAGGAGCCGCGGGTGGCCCCGCTTCCCGACGCCGGCCTCGGTGTCCCAGAAGACCTCGATCCGGCACTCGTGTTCCTCGTCCGCTCGTTCCTCGGTCCTGAATCGTTGACAGGACGGGCTCTGTCATTGAACGGCGCCATCCCATTCGGCAAAGGGGGGAACCCCTTCAACAAGCGCGAGGTCCACGCCGCCGAGATCCCTGCGGCGGGTGGCATCACCGACGCCCGGTCGCTGGCGAGGATGTACGCAGCACTGGTCGGCAACGTCGACGGTGTCCGGATCCTCGATGCGGAGCGGATCGCGGCGGCCAAGAGCATCGAGTCGAACGGTCCCGATCGGGTCCTTGTGTTCCCGAGCGTGTTCGGCGAGGGGTTCATGTGCCACGATCCTGTGCACTCGCCACTGTTGGGCCCGGGGTCCTTCGGCCATTCCGGTGCCGGGGGATCGCTGGGGTTCGCCGATGCCGACGCCGACATCGGCTTCGGCTACGTCATGAACCGCATGCTCTTCAACTTTGCGGGTGACCCCCGGAACGTCCGCCTCATCGACGGGCTGCGCCAAGCTCTCCGCTGACCGACGGCACCGCCGACCGACGGCACCGCCGACCCGCACCGGCGCCTGGCCCTTGATCGCGAGTCGCCATCGGGGCGGGCCACCCCGTCACCGGCGGGATCCCTTGGTACGGTCGGTGAATCACAAGACCTGGAGCACTTCTGGCCGTCGATCTCGGCACGGGTGGGCCCAAAGTCGCCTTCGTGACCGCACGCGGAGACGTACTGGCCCACGAGGTGGTGCCGATCGCGACGGATCGCCTTGACGACGGAGGAGCCGTCCAGGACCCAGACGCGTGGTGGGATGCCATCGTGTCGGCGGGAAGCCGGCTGGTTGCTCGGGGCGCGCTCGGCGATCACGCACTCGTCGGCGTCACGTGCACGGGCCAGTGGGGGTCGACGGTGCCCGTTGCCGCCGACGGCACCACAGCCGGGCCCTGCCTGCTGTGGTTCGACAGTCGCGGACATGCGCACTCGGCGCGCGTCCTCGGCAGTGCAAGCCCTTTGACCCTCGAAGGGTACGGCCTGACCAAGGTCCTCCGGTTCATTCGCAAGACCGCCGGGGCGCCGGCTATCGAGGGGAACGACCCCCTTGGTCACGTTCTCTTCCTGCGCAACGACATGCCCGACGTCGACGCGGCCACGGCGGTCTACCTCGAGCCCGTCGACTTCCTCACCCTCCGCTTCACGGGGAGGGCCGCGGCGACCCCGGCGTCGATGATCCTCTCCTGGCTTGTCGACGCGCGCGATGTCGCCCACCCGCGTTACGCGCCGGACCTGGTGCGCCTGTCGACCCGTGACGCCGCCAAGCTTCCGGAGCTCCTCCCGACGGGCAGCGTGGTCGGCACCGTGACCCGGAGCGTGGCCGAGGCAATCGGGATCCCGCCGGGGATCCCGGTCGTCGCTGGGACCCCGGATCTGTTAAGCGGCTGCATGGGCTCGGGGGCGATCGGCGACTTGGAGGCGCACATGGCCCTGTCGACGACGGCGTGGCTGTCGTGCCACGTCCCGAAGAAGAAGACCGATCCCTTCCGGCAGCTCGCAACTGTGCCAGGCGTCCGCGACGACCGGTACCTCGTCGCCAACAACCACGAGACGGCCGGAGCGTGCCTGGAGTGGGTTCGGCGCGAGCTCTTCGCAGGGGCATCGTTCTCCGAGCTCGACAGCGCCGTCTCCCGCGCAGAGGCGGGGAGCGGGGGGATCCTGTTCGCCCCGTGGCTTGCCGGGGAGCGCTGCCCCGTCAACGACCGCACCCTGCGGGGGTCCTTCCTCAACGTCTCGCTCCAGTCGACTCGGGCCCAGATGTTGCGCGCGGTGTTCGAAGGGGTCGCGTTGAACGCGCGCTGGATGCAGGATGCGACCGAGCACTTCGTCGGTCGCCGGCTCGGAGCGATTCGCGTGATCGGTGGAGGGGCATCCTCGGACATCTGGTGCCAGATCCACGCTGACGTCATGGAGCGACCGATCGAGAAGGTTGCCGACCCTCTGGTCGCGAACGTCCGGGGCGCGGCTCTGTTTGCCGCACATCGCTTAGGACTGTGCGACCTCGACGCGGCCGCCCGGGAAGTGCGCGTGGAGCGGACGTTCGTCCCCAACCCGGCCACCAGCACGGTTTACCGGGCTCTTTACGCCGAGTTCCACTCCCTCTACCGCCGGCAACGGAAGATGTATGCGCGCCTCAACGGCCTTGGCGGCCCCTTTGCCGCGAGCCCAGCCCTCTAACAGTTGCAGCCGCTGAATGCGATAGCCAGCGACAACCACGTGACGAATCCGGCGATGCTGACGAAGCCCAGGATGATCCCGGCCAAGGCCATCCCGCGCCCGGGTGGCACCGGCAATCCTGGCACCGGTCGGGACTGATGGCGCGAGACGAACCCGAGGACGACCGCGGCGATGCCCGGAAGGGCAAAGAAGAGGAAGAACGGCACACTCGCAATTCCGACGACGAGCGAGGCGATTGCCAGGCCGTGTCCCGGAGGGCTTGTCATGGGTTCGTACGCGTAGAGATAGCCCGGCGGGTACGGCGACCCGGGCCCATAGGGCGACCCGGGCCCATAGGGCGACCCGGGCCCATACGGCGACCCGGGCCCATAGGGCGACCCGGGCCCATAGGGCGACCCGGGCCCATACGGCGACCCGGGCCCATAGGGCCAACCCGCCCCAGAAGGTGGCGTGCCGTAGGGCGATCCAACACCGAACGGCTGGTTACCGGGTGGCACCCCATAGGGCTGGCCGGGAGGTGGCGCCCCATAGGGCTGGTCGCCGGGTGGCACCCAATAGGGCTGGCCGGGAGGTGGGGCCCCGAATGGCGGGACGGTTGGTCCCGGAGGCTGTTCGCTCTCGCCGCCGGTCGGATGCGCGCCGCCGCCTTCTATCTCGCCGGGGCTGCTCATTCCTGCATTCTGCACCGGGAGACGCCTGTTGCGCGCAAACTCGGGGTTCTCGCCGTCCGGTAGCGTGGGACGCCATGGAGCACACGATGGCCGACCGCCTCGCCGACCTCGAAAAGCGCAAGGACGCTGCGGTCCACGCAGGGGCGAAGAGGTCCGTGGAGCGCCAGCACGCCCAGGGCAAGATGACCGCCCGGGAGCGGCTCGACTACCTGCTGGACGAAGGGTCCTTTCAGGAACTTGACATGCTTGCCCGGCACCGTGCACACGGTCTGGGGCTGGATCAGAAGCGTCCCTATACCGACGGCGTCGTCACCGGGTTCGGGACCGTCGATGGTCGCCGTGTGTGTGTCTTCAGCCAGGATTTCACCGTGTTTGGCGGCGCGCTCGGTGAGGTGTTCGCGGAAAAGATCCACAAGATCATGGACCTCGCAGCTTCGACCGGGGTCCCGATGATCGGGCTCAACGACGGAGCGGGGGCCAGGATCCAAGAAGGGGTTGTCTCGCTCCACTCTTACGGTGGCATTTTCCATCGCAACGTGCAGTCTTCGGGCGTCATTCCCCAAATCAGCGTGATCCTGGGCCCGTGTGCCGGCGGGGCCGTCTACAGCCCGGCGATGACCGACTTCATATTCATGGTGGCCGAGTCGAGCCACATGTTCATCACGGGGCCCGACGTCGTGAAGACGGTCACGGGCGAAGACGTCACGCTCGAAGAGCTCGGAGGCGCAATGAGCCATGCGACGAAGTCGGGCGTGGCTTCGTTCGTCGCGTCCGACGAGAAGGCGTGCCTCGACTCCGTGAAGTACCTGTTGGGCTTCCTGCCTGCGAACAACTTGGAAGAACCCCCTCGATTCGCGGCGACCGACGACCCTGAGCGTCTCGTCCCGGAGCTGCGGGACCTCGTCCCCACCAGCCCGAACCAGCCCTACGACATGAACAAGGTGATCGGGGCGGTCGTCGACGACGGGGAGTACTTCGAGTACTTCCCGCACTGGGCAAAGAACCTGACGTGTGGCTTCGCACGCGTCGACGGTCAAGTTGTCGGTGTCGTGGGCAATCAACCGCAGAATCTTGCCGGGGTGCTCGATATCGAATCCTCGGAGAAGGGCGCGCGCTTCGTTCGCACCTGCGACTCGTTCAACATTCCCCTG